>NZ_LZIK01000053.1:0-124062 GCF_001667105.1 Mycobacterium sp. 852002-51152_SCH6134967
CGACGGGAGGCCTTCGCCATCAACGACCTCTACAGCGTGTCGTCACACTTTCTCAACCAACCTGCCTGGGCAGTACAACTAGCCCACCAGCCGCAGCCGGGGTCTGCGAGGCGGCGTCGGCGGGTTCACGCGGACCACCGGTATCAGCTCCTCGGGATCACACAGTGCGAGGACCCTGGACACGACGGCACCGGGCAGCACGCGCCACGGCACACCGGCCCGAAGGAGCCGGGCGTTGAGGGCGTGAAGTGCGGTGACCCCGTCGAAGGCAAAGAAGCCCAGACAGGACAGATCAAGGGTGACGTGCTGGGCGTCCGCGATCGTGTCAGCGACCAGAGCCGCGAACTCCTTGGCGTTGGCGGCGTCGACCTCACCGGTCACCGTCACGACGACATGGCCGGGCCCACCGATTGCACCGGTGCTGGAGGCGACGGTCAGCGCGTGCCTGGGCTGCGATGGCGGGCGTTCGATCGCCGCGACGGACATTTCCGGTTCCCGACCGCGTCCGGGTTACCGCTGCCTGATTCCGCGCTCGGCGCAGATATCGGGTGGGGCGCTGTCGACGCCCGGGAAGTTTTCGCCCATGCCTGCGCTCGCTTTCTGCGATGGAAGTCAGCGATGCGCCTTTACCCGCGCCGACGGTCGGCCAAACACAATCACGCAGAAGTTGCGAAAGGCTCCTCGGAGGCGAGCCGGCAATCGTCGAACTCGAGCCGTACGCGGGTGCCGGACGCCGAGGCGTCGATCGTGGCCCGGTCGGACAGAGCGCGCATGAGCTGGATGCCGCGACCGCGGGTGTTCGGCTTGCCGTCGGGCTCCTTCTCCAGCCAGGCTCCCTGGTCGGAAATGGTCGCGGCCAGGCACCGATCCTCGGCGTCGTACCGGGCCGTCACCGACATGGTTCCGGCCTGTCCAGCCTGGACGTAGGCGAATTCAGCGGAATTGGTCAGCGCTTCGTTCACCGCCAGCAATATGTCGCTGAGCCGGTCGGCGTCGAGAGCGAAATTCGTCCGGAGCCATTGCGCAAAGGCATTGCGGAACTCGGCAACGGTCTGCGCGTCTGCGGGGCCGTTGCTGGAGAAGCCGAGTTCCGTTGGAGCGTTCATGGTTTTCTCTGTTTACCCCGTTCGGCCCGAGCTCACGCTGTGATGTTGTCGAGCGCGGCGTCCAGCGAGGAAAACAGGTCGATCAAATCGGCGATCCCCGTGATCTTCAACGGCCGGCTGGTGGCGGATCCCTCCGCGACGACGGCGAACTTGGTCCCGGTGCCGTCGGTCTGGTTGTGGGTCTCCATCAGCACCTGCATGCCTGCGGACCCCAGGAACTCAACGCTGGTCAGATCCACGATCAAGCCCACCGGATCCTTGCCCAACGCCCCCTGCACAGCGTCGCGCAGCTGCGGTGCCGTGAGCATGTCGAGGTCCCCGGAGGCGGCGACGACAGCGACGCGTCCCACCCAGTTCTCGGTACAAAGTTGTCCGTCCAAGCCTCACCTCTTGTTTGGCAACCACCGTAGCGGTCATGGCCGATCACGCGAGGCTGCAGTCTTAACCCGCGCAATAGGGTAGCGGCTTCACGGTACCGATACCTAAACGGGGACCCATCCGCGCCGGTCAGACGCCCGAGAGCCGGCAATCTGACTTGGGACTGTCATGGGCGGCCTCCCCCGAGGATGCGCACCAGGTCAGGCTTCATCGCCTGCAGCTGTGAACCCCAGTACGCCCAGGTGTGCGTTCCGTCGGTCGGGAAGTTGAACACCGCGTTCCGTCCGCCCGCCGCGAGGTACTTCTGCTGGAACTCCTTGTTCGTCGACAGCGTGATGTTCTCGAGGAACTGCGCGCTGTACTGCGCACCGAAGTTCGCGCCGTCGTCGAGTTCGGAGGTCGCGCCGTTTCCGCAGTAGACCCACAGCGCGGTGTTGTTGGCGACCAGCGTGTTGACGTTGACCATCGGATCGTTGCGCCGCCATGCCGGATCCGACGTCGGCCCCCACATATGGGTCGCGCTGTAGCCGCCCGCGTCTTTCATCGAGAAACCGATCAGGGTAGGCCACAGACCGCTCGACGGGTTGAGGTAGCCCGACAGGGAACCGGCGAAGATGAACTGGCGCGGATGCCATACGGCGAGGGTCAGCGCCGCGCTGCCCGACATCGAAAGACCCACGACCGCGTTGCCGGTCGGCGCCTGCCCCCGGTTGGCTGCCAACCACGCGGGCAGTTCCTGAGTCAGGAACGTCTCCCACTTGTAGGTCACGGTGCCCGCGCTTCCCACCGCAGGCTGATACCAGTCGGTGTAGAAGCTGGCCTGTCCGCCCACGGGCATCACGACCGAGATACCCGACTCGTAGAACCACTCGAACGCGCCGGTGTTGATGTCCCAACCGTTGGCATCCTCCTGCGCGCGCAGTCCGTCGAGCAGGTACACCGAATGCGGGCCGCCGCCCTGGAACTGCACGCGGATGTTTCGCCCCATCGACGGGGACGGCACCTCGAGCGTCTCCACCGGCAACCCGTCACGTGAATAGGCAGCGGCCGTAGGCGTTGGGATCCCAACGCAGACGAGCAGCATCGCGAACAGCGCAGCCCCGAGTCGGCCCACAGACGATTTCACGCGGGCAAGCTAGCAATTCGGCGTCGGCATGCTCAGCGTGCCACGCAGCGCTTGACCAGCTTGTTACCAAACCTCAGCCGCAATTGAAGCGGCCGCGGATCAACAACCGAGTTCGTTGACCGCGATGCTGACAATGTCAGCTGCGGCGGTAACCGAAACGCCTAACTCCTCGCGCACCATCAGCATCGATTCGGCGGCAGGCACGCCACGCGACGCGTTGGCGCAGACCTTATTGCCCGCGGCGATCAATTGGTCCGCCGACAGGAAGACGTACGTCTCCTGAAGCTTGCGCACAAACTCCGCCTGATCGGCCGCCGCCGGCGCGGCGAATGCGACTGCTATGGCGGTAGCACTGATGAATAGTCCGAAGATGCGTCGCACAAGAACCCCTCCGCTTGGTTGGTCATTGATGTCCGCGGCGCACCCGGAACCTGGCCGAGCGCCAAAGCGCGAAACCCTGGCACCCGCGTGTCCTGACGACACTCCACCCACACTGACGGGCGCGTCATAACGTACCCGTTGTTAGGGGACCGAATCATTGACGACGTCGGTAGATAACGTTTTGATAACGCCTTGATCAAGTGACCGCCGTCTCACACTTCGGCATCCGCGCAGGTAACCCCCGTGCCCGCACACCGCCCGGCGCGTGCGCGTGAGCTGTGGAAACTTGCCTGTCATTTTTTGCTGGCATACCGTCATAACGCCGATGACGTAACTGATGTGATTCGATGATTTTGTTCGGTGGTGACAACGCAAGTGACCATTCGCGACCGGGACCCAGTCCCGGAGGAGCGGACAGCTGGTTTGAAAAGGCCAGCAGTGCAGCCAGATTCGTGGACGAATCATCTCCGCTCGCCGAATGAAGACGATGCCATCGCAATGCATCGTCTGGTGGCCGAGACGGAAGTGCTCGATCTGAACTCCACCTACACGTACCTGTTGATGGCCACGGACTTTGCCAGTACCTCCATCGTCGCGGAGAAAGACGGCGACATCTGTGGACTGATCACTGGCTACCATCCGCCGGCACGCCCCGAAGTCCTCTTCGTCTGGCAGGTGGCCGTCGCGGCGGCTGCGCGGGGAACCGGGTTGGCCAGCGCCATGCTCGACGGCCTCGTCCACCGCGTTCGCGCCAACCGCCGAGGCCATCCGGTCACCGTGGAGGCCACGGTGGCACCGAGCAACTCGGCTTCGCGCGCGTTCTTCGGCGCGTTCGCCCGGCGTCACGGGGTGCCCCTGATCGAGGAACCTCGCTTCGCCGCCGCACACCTGGCGGCCGATCAGTCCCACGAAGACGAGCCAACTGTCCGCATCGGACCCATCACGACACCTTTGGCCGACTGACCCTCAGAAAGGACACATGTCTACGCCAGCAACACTCCCCCGTCCCGACGAATCCGACCTTCCCGAGGTCTATAACTCGGTCGAATCGGAAGTACGCAGCTACTGCCGTGGATGGCCGACCACCATGGCGGTAGCGCAGGGCTCGTGGATGACCGATACCTCCGGGCGGCGCTACCTCGACTTCTTCGCCGGGGCCGGCGCGCTGAACTACGGCCACAACAACCCCGAACTGAAACGGCCGTTGATCGAATACCTGGCCAACGACAACATCGTGCACTCGCTCGACATGGCGACCGCGGCCAAGACGGAGTTCCTGCAGAACTTCGAGCAGCTGATCCTCAAGCCTCGCGACCTCGACTACAAGGTGCAGTTTCCGGGGCCGACCGGGGCGAACGCCGTCGAGTCAGCGCTCAAGCTGGCCCGCAAGGTGACCGGTCGCGAATCGATCATCAACTTCACCAACGCATTTCACGGCATGACCCTCGGCGCGCTGTCGGTCACCGGCAACTCGATGAAGCGCGCCGGTGCCGGTATCCCGCTGGTGCACGCCACACCGATGCCGTATGACAACTACTTCGGCGGCGCCACCGAGGACTTCCACTGGTTCGAGCGCGTTCTCGACGACTCGGGCGGCGGGCTCAACCACCCGGCCGCGGTGATCGTCGAAACCGTGCAGGGCGAGGGCGGTCTCAACGTCGCGCGGATGGAGTGGTTGCAGGCGCTCGCCGAGCTGTGCAGCCGCCGCGAGATCCTGTTGATCGTCGACGACGTGCAGATGGGTTGCGGACGCACCGGCCGGTTCTTCAGCTTCGAAGAGGCAGGCATCGTCCCGGACATCGTCACGTTGTCCAAGTCGATCAGTGGATACGGCCTTCCGATGGCACTGACCTTGTTCCGCAGGGACCTGGACGTGTGGACCCCCGGCGAGCACAACGGCACCTTCCGGGGCCACAATCCGGCGTTCGTCACCGCGAGCAAGGCACTCGAGATCTATTGGCAGACCGAGACATTCAGTGACGACACGATCGCCAAGGGCCAGCAGGTCCGAGACCGGCTGGAAACCATCGCCGACAAGTATCCCGGCGTCTCCGCGCGCGGGCGCGGGATGGCGCAGGGGCTCAAGTTCGAGGATGCGCCGATGGCGTCGGCCGTGTGCCGCGCGGCGTTCGATCGCGGGGTACTCATGGAGACCAGCGGCCCCTCGGACGAGGTCGTCAAACTGCTTCCCCCGCTGACCACTTCCGAGTCGGATCTGGATGCGGGCATCGACATCCTCGCCGACTCGGTCGCCGCAACGCTTTCCTGACCACCTCACGCCGAAAGGAGCACGACGTGATCGTGCGCACCACTGACGAGATCACCGGCACCGAACGCGACGTGTCGGCCAAGGACTGGAGATCCAAGCGCATCATCCTGGCGGGTGACGGAGTCGGATTCTCCTTCCACGAGACCACTATCAACGCGAATTCGGTCAGCGATTTCCACTACCGCCATCACGTCGAGGCGGTCTGGGTGGTCGAGGGCACGGGGACGCTGACCAACCACGAGACCGGTGAGGAACACCCGCTCCGGCCCGGCACGATGTATCTGCTCGACGGGCATGAACGCCACCGCGTCACATGCCATACTCAGCTGCGGATGCTGTGTGTATTCAATCCTCCCGTGACCGGACAAGAGGTTCACGACGAGACTGGTACCTACCCTCCCCCGGCGGTGCAAGCGAGTTGAGCGACAACATATTTACCGACACCAGGGACCGATATCCCACGCGGCTGTCGGAACCGAGCGATCCGATTCCACGCGCGGAGCCCACGGTGTGGGGCCAGGAGTCGGACGGTCCGCTGTTCGAGACCGACCTGCAGTCGATCGACGCCAACGGATACCTGGTGCAGCGGTCGGCGGTGGATGACAACTGGCTGACGACGCTGCGCGGCGAGTTGAACAACATCGGCGCCAAGGCCGACCCGGAGGACCCGCGGATCATTCGTGAGCCCGGCGGCAGCATCCGGTCGGTGTTTCAACCCCATCTGTTCAGCGATGTCATCGCCGAGGTGGTCACCCTCGACACGGTCTTGCCCGTGGCCCGTCAATTGCTGGGCAGTGACGTCTACCTGCACCAGGCGCGGATCAACCTCATGCCGGGATTCACCGGGACCGGGTTCTACTGGCATTCCGATTTCGAGACATGGCACGCCGAGGACGGCATGCCCGCCATGCGGGCCGTGTCGTGTTCGATCTCGCTGACCGACAACTACCCCTACAACGGCTCGCTGATGGTCATGCCGGGTTCGCACAAGACGTTCTACCCGTGCGTCGGCGCCACTCCGCGCAACAACCACACCTCCTCGTTGGTGAAACAAGAGATCGGCGTTCCGAGCCAGGCCACGCTCGCCGAGGCCGCCGCCCGCTACGGCATCGACCAGATCACCGGGCCTGCCGGTACCGCGCTGTGGTTCGACTCGAACGTGATGCACGGTTCGGGTTCGAACATCACGCCGTTGCCGCGCTCGAACGTCTTCCTGGTCTTCAACTCCGTCGAGAACCAGCTCGTGGCGCCCTACCGAGCCGAGACTCCGAGGCCCGAATACCTGGCGGCCCGGGACAGCCAACCTTTCAGCACCCCGTCACTGGTGCAGTAGACGTCGCCGTGGCCGCCCTGTAAGGGGCGGTCCACGCCACGAATGCGGGCAACGAACTCGACGTCCATCGCGTTTGCTTTCGTTCCGCCTTGCCGCCTTGGCCCCTACCATTCGGTCGCGTAATGACCCGCGCTTAACGCTTGCAGCCCTGCCGACCTTCGCAAACTGGAGAGTGAGCCGACGCTGCCTGAGCGGCCTCCTGACCGAGGCGGCGCCTGCTTTGCCCGCCATGGACTCTGAGAGGTGTCAGCTACTCATCGACGCATGCCGCATCTATTTGCCACAGCCCTCGCCGATCCTCTGCGGACGTGCAGGTGCTCGAGACATCAGCGAAGTCGTTTCGCAGCGCTCACGATCAATCCGGGATGTTTCGAGCGCGTTTGGGCTGTTCAGAAGTGTCTTTTCGGTTATCGGACGATCAGGCATGATCGATCGCAGCAATTCCTCCCGTCGATGATTTCAGGGCAACTTGCCATCAGTATCGACGCAGGCGTAGGTTGCTACTCGTAGCAAGCGCGCAAACAAGGGGAGGGGCTTGATGAAGGCCAGCGCCAAGAAATATGTGACGACCGGGGTGGCACTTGTGGGGGCAGGCGTCATCGCCGCTGGTCCGATCGCACCGGCACCAGCGAACACCGTCGCAGAAAGCCGATCGCACAACGTGGCTCTGATGGCCGCGAACACCAGCGAGATCCAACGTCAATTCGAAGCCCAACAGGCTTTGCTGGAGATGTTCGCACCCGGTGCCGCGCTGGAGGACTTCATCGAGGGCACCCTCGCGGCGTTCAACCGGCCCGGCGGGGAGGCCGTCAACAACCCCGACCCGACAACCGGCGTCGTCGAGGGGTTGGGCCGCATCGGCCAAGGCTTCGCAGCTTCCGGACTTCGGCTCGGGACCACCGCGCTCGCGCCTCTTCGCCTGATCGAGCTCGCGCAAGCCATCAGCGACGGCAACGGCTCCGCGAGCTTCGGAGCATTCGTGAAGAACATCGTCGACGCGCCGCTGTGGACGATCGACCCCGCGCTGTTCGCTTTGCGTGACGCGTTGCCGGCGCCGCTGGGAGGACCCGGCGGGCTCGTTATGACCATCCGCGATCAGCTCTACAGGCTCACCCTCGAGATCAACGAGGGGCTGCAGGACCCGGGCGCGCTGGTGCAGCGCTTCGTCGACGGGACCATCGAGGCGTTCGAGCGGCCCGGCCCCGTCGCATATGAAGAGGTGGCCGGACCGATCGATGCGTTCTCTCGCGTCACCCAGGGTGCGATCGCGTCGACCCTGCGGCTGGCCGCAGCAGCCGTGCTCGGCCCGGTGGGCATCGTGCAGGCGGTCGCCGCCGTCGCCCAGGGTGACACTGAAGCAGCCCTTGCCGCGGTGGAGAACATCGTCGACGGCCCGCTGTGGGTGGCCGACCCGGCGCTCTACGGACTTCGCGATGCCCTGCCGGCCCCGATCGGCGGCCCGGGCAATCTGGTCGAAAATTTCCGCAACGGATTGTGGAGCGCGACCGAGCGGATCAACGGCTCGATCCGCGACATCGTCGTACGCGACGAGACCCCGGCAGAGCAGGCGGCCCCCCTGAGGGCAGGCGACCAGCGCGTAGCCGGCGTTGCGGCAGAGGCGCCGACGGTGTCGCTGCAGGTTGAGCGCCCGATTGAGAAGAAGACCGAACTCAGTGCGGAACAAGGCTCCGAACAGCCCTCCGAACAGCCGAAGCCCCCGAAGCAAGAGCGCAAGCGTCTCAGCGACCTGCTGCCCAAGACGCAAAAGCTGACCCGCGATGTGCTGAGGCGGTCGGCGAACTTCTCTCCAGGCGCTAACGCAGGAACGCAGGCCCCGACGGGTGAAGGCGCGAAAGAGGTCGGGGACGTCGACGTTCCGAAAAAGAAGGAAACGACGGTTGGCACGCCGACCGGCACCACGCAGGGCAGCGAAACCACCACCAAACCCGGTGACAACGACGCCGGCGAAGGTGGGGGCGACAACTCCGGCAACAACAAGTAGTACTTCACTCATTCGACAGCCCCGGGGCAACAGCACCGGGGCTGTCGACCGTTTTCACTGAACCAACGGAAACGTCGCTCCCGCTCAATTACTTTGGCTGATGTGGAACCACCCCACAGCTACGTCCGGGACACATCAGCGTCGGTGGTGCACCACGGGGACTACTTCAACCGCGATGCCCACAAGGCGCTCTGCGGTCTCGTGCTCACCAAGGTCACGACGCTCGACGATGTCGCGGGCGAAGGGGCGGTCTGCGCGGACTGCGAGGCGAAGTTGGCGCAGTACCACGCCGCATGGTGGCGCGAACGAGCCGTGGCCGTCGAGGCCGAGCTCGACGAGCTCCGCATCAAGTACCGCCAACTGACCGGTCAGGCCGAAGAAGCGCACGAACCCAGTGCGGAAAGCGCGCAGACAACTGACAGCCCCGCGGCCGACGAAGATCCGACGTCCCTCCTCGGCCGCGCGCGAGTGGAGCTCCTGGCACTCTGCCGCCAGTGCGACGGTGTCGTGCCCTACTGGCGGTTGAAAACCACCATGCAGGCGTTCAGCGACGAGCTCAGCACCGACGAGCGAGTCCAACTCGCCCAGGAGATCGGCGCCGACGGATCGCTGATCCGTTGGTGCACAACCGAAATCGATAACCTCGGATGGCAGGTCACCAACAGTCCGGTCCAGGAGGAATCCGAGGCCATGTGGGACGCCTGGAGTCACGATGCGTACCAGACACCCAAGAAGAACAAGTGGCGCCTGGGTCGGTCCCGGTCCCGGGACGCCAGTTGACGTCGGCTCCCCAGGGCCACCTGCGACCGCTCTTCCTACTGGCAGACAGTCAGCTGCTGTTCTGGAAACGACAGGAGCGGCTGCTGCTCGAGCCCGCGGTCGACGAGTTGGCTCGACACGCACCCCTGAGTGCCGCCTACATCGGCGCGTCCAACGGTGATCGTCCGGAGTTCTACGACATCTTCGAAGCGGCCATGGACGGCGTCGCAATCGCCGACCTCCGCATGGTCGACTCGTCGTTCGGCGCGGACGATCGCGCGTTCCTCGAGCGGGCCAGCGTGGTCGTCCTCGCCGGCGGTGATGTGCGGATCGGCTGGAACGTCTTCGAGAGCACCGGCATGGCGGACGTGATCCGGGCTCGGTACGCGCATGGCGCTGTCCTGGTCGGCATCTCCGCCGGTGCGATCCAGCTCGGCAGCTACGGAATCGTCGAGACATCCGAGTCGGCGGCCACAGAACTGCTCGACGTGTTCAAGTTCGTTCCCGCGATCATCGATACGCACGACGAGCGCTCCGGCTGGGCGCGGCTGTCAGGAACAATCCATTCGCTGCAGGGAGCCGCAACCGGGATCGGCATCCCCGCCGGAGGTGGAGTCATCGTGCACCACGACGCCACCGTCGAGCCCGTGCGACATCCCGCGCACGAATTCCGTTACGAGGAAACAGGTCTCGTGCACTCGCTGTTGTGCCCCACCGAGGAGTGACCGCTATTTGAAGTAGGGATCGAGCAACGTCGACCAAGCTTGATCGAGTTGTTCCCACTCCGCTGGGCATCCCGACGCCCGCTCCTCGGGGAGCTGACCGCTTGAGACGAGGTCGGCGTTGGCCTTGGGATCAGAGCCGTAGATCCAGCACTCCAGGTTGTACATCCGGGTCTCATCCAGCGAGTGCTCGTCGGCGAAGTCGTCTGCGGTCAGCTCCGTGGCCTGCGCACCGGAGGCGCCGAATGCCCGCGCGAAATCCTTGACCGCCTGTACCGATTCGGGGTCGGCATGACCGTCTTCACCGGGCGCCAACAGCACGAAGGCAGCGAGCTGATCGGCCACGTCCTCCTCGCGCCCGGTCACGGGAAGGTCGTAGATGCTGATCGCCATGTGCCCGACCTCGTGGTAGAACGTCGCGTACTCGGAATTGAGCGCCGACGCCTTCGGATCGGGGTCACCGGCTTCGGTAAAGACTCGCTGCGCCCAGTCCACATCCTCATAACAGAGGGTGATGGTGTTGTCGTCGGCGCTCCAATAGGCGTTGGGCTCGTCGCACTGCGAGCCGCGCAACGAAATGTTGTGGGGCAACTTGAGCGTCTCGTTGATGTCATTGGCGAGGGCTTCGAGCAGTTGATCGTCCTGCATGATGTTGCGCCCATTCGTCGCTTCGGGGGTGGTGGCCATGTCATAGAAGACGACCATCTCGCCGTCGGCGGGCGCGCTCGGGTCCGGTGGAGGGTCTGGGTTCTGCGCAGCCGGGGACCCCTGGGAGGTAGGCGATTTCGCCGCGTCGTGGGTGTCCGCCGCCTCTCCTCCCGAACTTCCGCATCCCGCCGCCAACACTCCCGCGGCAACGAGAGCCAAAACTCGTGACGGCGTCGCCCAGCGCACAGGCTCTCGTGCTGGTTCGTGTGTGGTCAAGCGCGGTGTCCTTCCCGGGGGCCGCTCGGCGTGCGACGATTGCGCCGATCGTATGACCGCAGCGCCGGGAATGGTGGCCAGACGACCACAGCGGTGTCGGCTCCGGTGGACTTTTCCGTCGCGCAGTTGACTGGGCGACCGGATTTGCAGCCTTATGGCTAAGAGTTGCTCACGCGTGGCGCGACAGTGCCTCGGCGATCGGGATGTCCCCGTTGTTGAACTCGACCGTGCGCCCAATGGTGGCCTCATCTGCCAGGCAGGCAGCGGCGACCAGCGCAACGTCTTCGCGGGAAACTTCGCCGCCGACCGCGTCGGCACCGACGGCAATCCGGCCGGTGGATGGCTCCAGGGTGAGGCGGCCCGGACCCAGTATCGTCCAACGCAGACCGCTGGACCGAAGATGCGCATCGGCAGCGGCCTTGGCCTCGGCATAGTGAAAGAACGAATTGTCTTTCGGCACACCGTGATCGGGGCTTGCGCCAAAGTACGACACCATGATGAACCTGGCCACCCCCGCACGTTCGGCGGCATCGATGATGCGGATGGCGGCATCGCGATCCACCGCATAGGTGCGAGTCGGGTTGCCGCCACCGGCGCCGGCGGTAAACACCACGGCGTCATGTTTCTCGACGATTTCGGTGAGGGCGTCGACGTCCAGCGCCTCGATATCGCCCACCAGTGGCTGGGCCCCGGTCACCATCACCTCTTCCGAATGATCCGGGTTGCGAAACACCGAGGTCACTTCGTCTCCGCGCTCACTGAGGATCCGGGACAGGTGCAGGGCCACCTTGCCGTGGCCACCGAAGATCAAGATGCGAGCCATACCTCCACGGTAGCCTTTCGCACATATTCCTTGACAGGAATACGTCATGGGCCCTAGCGTCGAACCCGTGCAGTCGACGGTCTTCGGAGCTCTTGCCGAGCCAAGCCGCCTGAAAATCGTCGAATTGTTGCGTGCTGGGCCGCTTTCGGTCGGCGAGATCGCCGAGGCACTCGAAATTCGCCAGCCGCAGGTCAGTAAGCACCTTCGGGTGTTGGGTGATTCGGGGATCGTCGCCGGCCAACCCGTGGCTCGGCGGCGGATCTACCACCTGGAGGCCGCACCGTTCGAGGAGATCGGCCGCTGGGCCGAATTGTTCGCGCAGCTCTGGGAGACCCGCCTCGACTCGTTGGGCAGATATCTCGAGTCCATCGCTGAAGGCACTGAGGACCGGGCCGATGACGACTGACCGCTGCACCGCTTGACCGCCGATCGACACAAGGAGGATTCGCCATGCTGATGCAGATGTTCAAGAAGACCAAGAAGCTGAACCTCGAACGCTCGTACCGCGCTCCTATCGAAACCGTTTGGCAGGCTTGGACGGACCCCAACATGGTGCGGGAGTGGTGGGGTCCGGAGAAGACGTTCGTGCCGGAATGTGAGATCGACCTCGTGGTCGGCGGAAAGATCTACATCGTCATGGAAGCGGGCGAGGCGATGGGTAAGTACCAGGGCACACGCTGGCCGATGAGCGGCACCTTCACCCGTATTGAGGAACGCGCGCGCCTGACGTATGACGCGCGATCGTGGACCGAGGGCGAGGAAGAGGGGTCAACGATCGAGCACGTCAACGACGTCATCCTCAGCGAGAAGGACGGGATGACGGTCGTCGCGCTGAACGTCACTATCACCAACATCGGCGCGAAGGCCAAGATGGCCGCATTCGGCATGAAGTGGGGTTACAAGGCTCAGCTGGACAAGCTCGACAAGTACCTGTCACGAGGGTGACAGCACCGCCACGGCGTCCGTCTCACACCGCGAAGTGCGATTTGTAGATCTGGCCATGCACGCCAACGGTTCGGTCGACCACTTGGGAGACAACGAAATCGGATGCGGCCGAGAGGTAGGCGTAGGCGGTGGCGCGGTCCATCCCCTGGTCGTTCTGCAGGAAGTCCAGGGCGTTGACCACCGCCCGGCGCATCGCGATGTTCAAATCGCTGCTGCTGCCTCCGATTGCCCCGTCGGGATCGGACAGTCCTATTGGCACCCAGGCGGATTCGGTTTCGGCGAACGGCTCATTCATTTGCGCGGACTCCCGGGTTGTCGGTCGCCCGAAGCTATCCACGCGGTGTTGCGTCGATGTTGCCGTCAGGTTCGAAACCGTTGACGTCCAGACGCGGAGGCGGTTCGATCCCGACTCAGCCGAAACGAAACCACCCGATCGCGAACGGTCTAACGTCACAGACATCGTGGGTGCAAGGAGGTGTCGGATGCGCGGTCAGCGTTTCATCATTTCGGTGGCGGGCGTGGTGACTGCGGCGGCCATCGGGGCCCCGACTGTCGCGCACGCTTCCCCTCCTCCCCCGAGCCCGAATCAGGCCAGCGCCGAGTGGACGATCACCGACGGCTATCTCGTCAAGCAGATCGGATGCACGCCGGATACGCCGGGTGACCCGGTCTCGATCTCCTGGGATCCGCCGGGCTTCGTCCAAGCCGTCGGCGGGACAGGAATGATCCACGACGCCAATCCCGCCCTCGGCGGACAGTTCTCGGCCCGCTGGATCCCTTCGCCCGGCTTCTGGGACGTCGAATACCAGTTCTGCTGAGACGTCTCGGCGTACCAGACGTTGCCTGCTGTACCGCGCCTTGCCGCCCGGGGGGCCTGGCGTTTATTCGGGTTTCAATCAGTACAGTTATGGGCAGCCATCCGCCTGACGCACAGACGCTCACCGTTCCATGAGTTCGATTTAGCGCAAACCGAACTCGGGAGCGGCGTAGCAATGCTTTCATAAGCAAACAACTGCAGCGGCGACTGTACGACATAGGGGGTCTGCGGCATGCCACCGCCGGACGACGAGGAGCGTTCGATATCGGTCGTGGTGGTCGGCAATCAGCGAGTCGTATACGCGGGTATCGAGTCGTGGTTGAGGCGCAGCCACCCACGCGCAGAGAGCATCGGCCATTTCACCAGTCCAGCCGAGTTCACGGCGGCATATCAGACCGCCGCGCCCGGCCTGGTGGTGTTGTTCGACCTGCCCTGCGACGGCGGCGGTCCGGACCTCGATGCGCTACGCCAGGTCTGCGGCGCAGGCCACCGCGTCGTCGTCTACACCTGTTCGTTCAACGACGACGTCGTCTCCGCCACCCTCGACGCGGGGGCGGTCAGCTGCATCGCCAAACATGAACCCGAACACGTGCTGGCAGCGGCCATCGATGCCGCCCACACCGATCGGCCGCACGTGGTCACGAGGACGGCTCCGACCTTGCACAGCGGCCGGCAGAAGGCACGGCCGGAGCTGACGCACCGAGAGCAGCAGGTGCTCATCGCCTGGTTTCAGACGGAGAACAAGAATGCGGTCGCCGAGCGGTTGTACATCGAGCCCTCCACGGTCGCGACTCACCTGCAAAGGGTCAGGGCGAAGTATGCGGCAGTCGGCCGGCCTGCGCCGACCAAGGCGGCTCTTGTTGCTCGAGCGATCCAGGACAAGATCCTCAGCGTCGACGATCTGTGAATCCGTCCGGTAGTCATCTGAACAGATGAACTAATAACTTTTTGCCGCCGGGACCATAACGGTTGCGTTAATAATTCTCAATCCGCGCGCGCGGCGAAATGCCGGCAAATAGTGCGCGGGGGTCGAAGCAGCAGCTATGGAAGGCACAAGCATGAGAAGAATGATCGCCGCGGGCGCGCTGGCAGTGGGTGGGTTCCTCACCCTCGGTGTCGGCGTCGCACACGCTGACGAGGTTCAGGTGGAGGGTGGCTATTCGACGCTCGAGGCCTGCAATGTCGACGGCCCCAATGTCGAGATCGCACAGGGTGACGCCAATTACGGGCATTGGGATTGCCGTCAGGGCGGCGACGGTCTCTGGTACGTCTGGCTGAGCAGCTGATGATCCGCCAGGTCAGCGGTCCGACGGAGGTGGCGGACCGCTCGTGAATTCGGCAAGGGTGGCGTTACGGGTCGGGGCCGTTGCCTTCTCGCTCGGTGTAGCGGGGTTGGTCGGCACCTGCGGCATGGGGACGGCGATCGCCGACGACGGAGGACAGTCGTCCTCCAGTTCATCGTCGAGCTCGTCATCCGGGTCTTCGGGTTCATCGGGGTCGACGAGCTCGTCATCCGGATCGACGGGCAGCACGCCGTCGGGGTCGACGGGTACATCGGAGTCTTCGTCGGCGACTAAGGACGGAGCTTCGGAGTCGACGGGCAGTTCCTCGACGTCGACCGTCTCGGGAACAAAGCCCAGGACATCTGTCGGTGCGGGACGCTCGACGACAAAGCCCACCGCAGATGCATCCGAGACACGCTCCACGAAAAAGTCGACAGCCGAGCGGCAGTCCGCGGACTCATCGGCGAAGCAGTCAGCGACAGAGTCGGCCAAAGAGTCGGACGCAGCTGCGGCCGCGTCGACACCGGCTGCGAGCACTGTCGGCGAGGTCGACACCAGTTCGCCTGTGCTGGTGGATACTTCGGTTCCGCCGGCCGACCCGGTCGTTTCTGAGGCCCCGATCGAGCGGGAGCAGAAGAAGAATCGATCCGACCGCGTGCCCAGCGACTCGTTGGTGACCCCGCAGAGGACCACCGCGACCGCTGTGGGGGCGACGAGCGCGAGCCGACCCGAGGACACCATCAGCGCTCGATCCCTGGCACACGTAACCGATTCCGGCCCAGCCGATGTCACAGCATCGGCTGAAACCATCGGTGTCGAGGCCGCCGCCGAAGCCAGCACGCTGGTGATCGAGGCCGAACTGGTGCCCTCGGATGGTTCCGGTGCCGACAACCACCGCACTGTGGTGGCCCAAGCACCCGACGCCGGACCCTCGACAGCGTCGACCGGCATCGTGTCGGGCCTGCTGTCGGCGGTCGGTGTCGGCTCACCACTGTCCGCAGTTGACGGGCCGGTACAGCCACTTCCGGGCGTGATCCTGGTGGGCTCGCTGGACCTGGTGCGCCGCGATCTGGAGCGGATGAACGATGACCAGTTGGCCATCGACACCCAGCACGTCACCAACACGCTGACCGCCGAAGTCCCCCCGGAGGAATTGGTTCCCGTCGCGACGACGACGACCGATTCGGACACCGAACACCCGTCGTGGTCGGTACCCGATGAACTGACCGTGGAACCCACCGCAGCCGAACGGGCCGCAGCGTTCTACAAGGCCCGAGACGTGCGCATAGAAGCATTCATCGTGGCCCAAGCTGCCCGCACAGACGCGTTCAATGAGCAAGTAGAGACGCAATATGCGGACAACCCCCTCGGTGCGCTCGTCGGCAGCGCGGCGTTCGTGGTCTCCGAACTGGCCCACACCGCAGCGGTCGTCGTGACCGAGTTCGTCAACTACATCTCCTACGCCGTTACCGAATTCATCCACGGACTGTCGGATTGGTTCACCGCCCCAGCCGTCTTCACCGGCATGTACGGCGACCCGGAAACAAACAAGCAGTACTGGCAAGCGCAGTCGTATCAGAACTGTGTGTTGATGTCGTCGGCGATGATCATCAATCAACTCAAGAACACCCCAGAGATTCCCGACGAAGAGGCCATCATACTGAAGGCACAGGAGCTCGAGAGCGTTGTCAACCCGGGTAACCCGATGTACGTGGACACCACCCAGGACGGCGTCAACATCAAAGATGCTGTGAAACTTCTGGATGCATACGGAGTGGCGGCCACTGTCACCGAGTACGACAAAACGGAGGGCAACCTGGCGTTGAGAGCGGTCGCCTTCGCGCTGGAAGACAAGAAGGCGGTGTCGGTCGGACTCCACGGGGAAACCATCTGGAGCGCTGTCGAAAACCGGCCGATGCCTACGGGCGCCAACGCCGCAGATCACCAGGTGGTCGTCACGGGAATCGACTTCGACGAGCGGGTCGTCTACCTCAACGACAGCGGCTTCGCCGAGCAGGGGAAGAATATGAAGGTCCCGCTGGACGCCTTCATGAAGGCGTGGCAGACGGACGACTACGAGACGATCATCGCGGAGCTCAAACAGCCGAACACATCAGAGACCGATCCCGGCGTCCACCGGATTTCCAGTCCCGATTCCGGCGTTCTTCTACAGGTGGCGTAGCCGCGTTACCAGCGATAGTCGAGGAACTTTCCGTCGAACGTGACCACCACGCGGTCTCCGTCGGGATCCTCACGGCGCCCGACGTCGACCTTGAAGTTGATCGCGCTCATGATGCCGTCACCGAACTCCTCGTGAATGAGTTCCTTGATCGCGGGTCCGTAGACGGCGAGCGCCTCCTGGAACCGATAGATGGTCGGATCGGACAGTAGCGCCGGGTCGATACCGCGGGCGGGTTGGAGCTGCAAGCTCTCGCCCACCGCGGTGTCGAGATCGAGCAGGGCGCAAACCCGTTCGGCCTGCGCTTGCGTCATCGGATGTTGACCGAGCAGCGCGGCGACACACCACACTCGCGGCGCATCCAAAGCATCAGCGATCTCGGTCCAGCTCACGTTCTTTCGGGTCTTGGCGGCGACCACCAGTGCCGCTGCGTCGGACTTGGTCATGATCGGGGTCATGCGCTGACCTTATTCGCCTCGGGGCCGCCGGTGCGCGTTCATCGGCGTCCGGCGGGCTTCGGACGGCGCAGAGCTGGGTAACACCCTTGCGATGATGAGTTCGCAGCGACCCAGGGCTTTGATCATCGGCGGCGGATTCGGTGGTTTGTTCTGCGCGCGTCGATTGGCCAAAGCGGATGTCGACATCACCCTGCTCGACCGCTCCGCCGACCACCTGTTCCAACCGCTGCTCTACCAGTGCGCGACCGGCAAGCTGAGCATCGGCCACATCAGCCGTCCCCTCCGCGAGGAGTTCGCCCGATACGACAACATCAAGCCCCTGTTGGGCGAGGCGATCGCACTGGACCCGTCCGCGCGCACCGTCACCGCACTACGGCCCGACGAGACGACGTTCGTCGTCGAGTACGACGTCCTCATCCTGGCGGCCGGTATGTGGCAGTCGTATATGGGCAATGAGGAGTTCGCGCACTGGGCGCCGGGTATGAAAACGCTCGACGACGCGCTGGAGATCAGACAGCGCATCCTCACCGCGTTCGAGATTGCCGAGACCCTGCCGCCCGGTTCGGAGCGTAGCGACTGGCTCACCTTTGCCGTCGCCGGAGGCGGTCCGACCGGAGTGGAACTGGCCGGTCAGATCCGGGAGATGGCCACCCGTACCCTGGCCAACGAATTCCACAGCATCCAGCCGCAAGAGGCGCGGGTGCTGCTGTTCGACGGCGGCCAGCGCGTCCTGAAGAAGTTCGCGCCCGACCTATCGGCGAAAGCCACCGAGACCTTGGCGGAGCTCGGCGTCGAGATGCACTTCGGTGTGCACGTGACCGATGTCCGGCGCGACGGCGTCACCGTCACCCCGAAGAACGGCGGGCCCGACAGGCAATTCTCGACGCGCACCGTGCTGTGGACCGCAGGCGTCGAAGCCGTCCCGTTCGCCCGTCATGTAGCCGAAACCCTCGGAGCGCCAACCGATCGCGCCGGTCGCATACAGGTCGAGCCGGACCTGAGCGTTGCGGGACACCCCGAGATCTTCGTGGTCGGCGATCTCGCCGGGCGTGACAAGCTGCCTGGCGTCGCGGAGAACGCGATGCAGGGCGGCCTGCACGCGGCGGCCTGTATCCGCCGTGATCTCGCCGGGCGACCGCGCCGCCCGTACCGCTACCGCGATTTGGGATCGGCGGCCTACATCAGCCATGGCAACGCGCTGCTTCAAGTGGGGCGCATCCGGGTGTCGGGATACCTCGGCTGGGTGGCGTGGGGCCTGATTCATATCGCGTTCCTCACCGGTGTGCGCAACCGCATCAGCACGGTTGCCACCTGGTTGGCCTCGATCGCACGTGCCGGCCGCTATCACCGGGCCTTCATGCTGGGCGCAGCGGATCGTCCCGAACAGCGCTACACGTACTCGACGTGGGACCTTCCAGAACCTGCACCGCCGCATTATCGCGCTTACCGTTCATGACCGTCGGCCCGAACGACGGGTGAGTGATCTGTCGACGTCCTTCCGGGAGTGTGACGGCAGCGTGGCAGAGGAACTGCGCGTCTGCCGCGGTTGCGATTAGCATCCACCAACGTGGGTGGCGAACCTCCGGTCCCCGTGCCGCGGACGCATCGGGTCGCGCAGAGGTTGTCCCGATTGAACGTCGCACAGATCAGACGGACCGCGCTTCTGCTGATTCTGGTGGCCACCGCCGCGTTCGGCGGCCTCGAGACCGTCGACAAGCAAGTCACCCCGTTCAAGGTCGCCGAGGAGTTCAGCGACGGCCAGTTCACGATCACGGTCGAGCGGGCAAGGTTCGTCCGCGAACTCAAGGGTGGGTTGGCCACCATCGGCGCTGCCGAACCCGGCAAGGTCTACCTGGGCGTCGTGGCAACCGTCGACAACACCGGCACCGTGCCAGGAGGTCTCCGCGATCTCCTCGACCTACAGGGTCTGCCCGGCAAGGAGATCTTCGGGACCTTCCGTCTGCGCGACGGTTCTGCGATCCAGAGTCTCGGACCCGGACTCACCGAACAGTTGGCGTTCACTTGGCAGGTCCCGGAATCCAGCGCAGTGTCGACTCAGGAGGTGACCATCCGGGTGTGGAAGAAGACGTTCACGCAGCTGATGGTCACCTACGGTGGCAAGGAATGGATCGACACGGATAACTACGGTCGGGTGGTCGTTCCGGTCCAGGGGCTGCCGTGAATCCGCGCACGCGCCGGGCGCTGACGGTGATCACGACAGTCGTTGTGATCGCGGCGGCCGCGGTGGTGTGGCAGAACCTGCCGACACCGCCGGACATCACCGGACCGTTCGACGTGTACGGCGAGGCGGGACAGCGTGCCGCCGGCCGCGACGTCGCGGCTACCGTCACCGATGTCCGTATCTCTTCGCAAGTGGATTCGGTTGCACCCGCGGGCGTTTGGGTGGTTGTCGACGCCACCCTGGAGGCACCGGTCACCACCGAACTACCCCGCAGTGACCTGATCGTCGGGCCGAACACGTACACACCCACCGATCGGTTTTTCCTCAAAACTCTCCGGGGGAACGTCAGGCCCGGCATCGCGCAACGCGGGTCGTGGGTGTTCGATGTCGCGCCGGCCCTGGTCGAGCCCGGCTCATCCGCACCGATCACGCTGCGGGTGTGGACGGGTTATGACGAGCAACTGGACTCGCGTCTTGTCATCGATGTTCCGCTCGCAGCCGCCCGCCGAGTACAGACCGTGAGACTTGAGGCTCCCTTGGAACGTGCGTCATGAGGAGATGGCTGTCGGCGCTGTGGGTGCGAAACCTGATCGGTGCCGTCGTCATGGTGGCCGCACTCGGCGTCATCATCGCGACCACACTGGGCGATCAGTGGACCACTTATCGCGACACGGTGGTACCGGACGTAGTGGTGGCGAAGGGTGAGTCCGGCGGCGCCGGCGGATACACCTGGGAGGTCGACTCGGTGAGGCACTTGAGCCGCAAGCCTTCCCGGTTCGGGCCGCAGCTACCCGAGGGCGCCGTGTTGACGGTGGTGACGGTGGACATGTCAGGTCCGGCGCGTGAGAACCCCGAAACCTGCAGCGCTGTCATCACCGACGGTCAGCGCCGGTGGGCATCGGAGAAGGCGGGCGGTTTGGGGCCGACTCCACCCGATGGTGTGGGGATCAGGTGTGAGAAGCCCGGTCCGGTGCAGTTCGCGTTCGTGCTGCCGCAGGATGCGGTGCCCGACGCGCTCGATGTCACGAGTGCTGACGGTCGGCTTCTGGCGCGGATGATGTTGTAGGTTCCTGCTTTTCGAGTTGCTCAAGGCAGTACGCCACCGTGGACGCGATCAGGCAGATGCGAAGGGGCTCGATGATCAGGTGCGAGCCGAGCGCGATCGTTTCGGCGAAGCCGTACCAGAAGGGCAGCGGATGCGGACCGAGAAGCCATGCCACGAACCGGAACAAGTAGCCATTGCCCATCTCGGGCCGATAGAAAGACCCGGACATGTCGAGCCACGCCAAGCCGAGATAGCCCAACACGTACAGCGACAGGGCGAAGACTCCCCCGTAAAGGATGAGCCGTGCCGAATCAACGATGGTGCTGTAATTGCCCAGCTTGGAGAGCAGCCAGGAGCGCACCTTTTGGCCCAGCGTCTCGGGCACGTCCCAACCGCGCTCTTTGAGCATCTTGCGCCGCTCTGCCGCGCTGTTGATCACCCTGTCGGCGCGACTGCCCACAACGCGGCGAGCCGCGCGGCGCCAGTCGGGCATGGACACGCCGTAGACGATCCCGGCGACGGCGAGCCAGAGAAGCGGGATCGTGGCTCCACCGAATGCTGTCCGCAGCACCGCCATCAGGCCGTCCCACAAGGCTTCCAGCGGCGCGAAGTGCGAAAACAGTGCGGCCCGCGTCTCGTTGAACCACACCACGATTCGCCGTTCGGAGATCCAGCCCATCGGGTTGATGAGGAAGCCGACGCCCTCGCTGGCAGCGAAGCTCAGCGTGAGGAAGACCCACAGCGCGTCGACGTAGACGCGGACGGCGATCATCCACCCCGGCAGCTTGTCCTTGAGCTTGCTGAGCACATAACGCACGACCAGCGCCGACACGATGATCACCCACGTGGTGGTGCCGACGGGCAGTTGATCGGGATGAAGCTCAGTGGGCTCCGTGGATGTCAGCGCTTCGGTGACGGAGTCGGTGATGCGATAGTCGAGGGCCACCGTCTCGAACTCGATCCAGTCCTCTGCGAACAGCTTCCAGGCCAGATAGATCGCGAAGAACGGCACGATGATGTTGGCGAACACGTCGACGCTGCGCGCAGATCGCCGCGGCAGCGCCGCCAGCGCGGGGATGGCCGAGCGCAGCACCAAGAACATCGCGACGTACGAACCGAGCCGCGCCATCCCGGCGAACGGCATGATCAGCGCGGCCCAGACGTCGTTGTCCCAACCGGCCCAGGCCGCCAGCTCGATGGCGCCGCGACGACCCAGCCAACCGAGCAGGTACAGCGCCGCCAATTGAGGGAAATAGCGCCACCACAGGTCGAACGGCCGCAACACGGAGCGCACCGCCACATCCTAGGGCGGCGACGGTATCGGCGACGGGCTGACGAGCTGATCCACTAGCCACCAGTGCATTTGGCACGGTCGCGCGTCGTCTCAGCACTGAATGACGATCCGGCCGGACCCTCTTGACTGTGACGCCACTCACAGTAATATGACCAGTGGTCATCGCTGGGAGGTGTGGATGCCGACTGTGACATGGGCTCGGGTCGACCCGAGCCGGCGCGCGGCTGTGATCGAAGCGGCGGAGGCGGAGTTCGGGGCGCATGGCTACTCGCAGGGCAGCCTGAACGTCATCGCACGCCGCGCGGGTGTCGCGAAGGGCAGTCTGTTTCAGTACTTCGCCGACAAGCGCGATCTGTACGCCTACATCGCAGATCTCGGCAGCCAGCGGGTGCGGTCGTACATCGAAGATCGAATCCGAGAGCTGGACCCGAGCCGGCCCTTCTTCGAGTTCCTCACCGATCTGCTCGATACCTGGGTGGCCTATTTCGCCGAGCACCCGCAGGACCGTGCCCTGCATGCCGCATCGAACTTCGAGATCGACACAGATGCACGGGTTTCCGTGCACACCGTCATCCATCGCCACTATCTGGAGGTTCTGCGGCCACTGGTACGCGATGCACATGCGCGCGGCGACCTGCGCGCCGATTGCGATACCGACGCTCTGTTGTCGTTGCTGCTGATGATCTTTCCCCACATGGCGCTGGCTCCCTATGTGCGCGGTATGGATCCGGTTCTCGGGCTCGACGACCCCACGCCTGATCAGCCGGCACTCGCAGTGCGCAGGCTCGTATCCGTTCTGGCGCAAGCATTCTCCAGCAACAGCCCAGCCCGAAGAACGACCAAGGAGGTCCAACAATGACACGAAAGAACTCAGCGTCACTCGACGCCGGTGGCCTCAACTGGGACAGCCTCCCGTTGAAGCTCTTCGCAGGGGGCAATGCGAAGTTCTGGAATCCCGCCGATATCGACTTCTCCCGCGACCGGGAGGACTGGGAGTCCCTGACCGAACTCGAGCGTGATTACGCCGCACGACTGTGTGCGCAGTTCATCGCCGGCGAAGAAGCCGTCACCCAGGACATCCAGCCGTTCATGGCCGCGATGCGGGCCGAAGGCCGCTTGGGCGACGAGATGTATCTGACCCAGTTCGCGTTCGAGGAAGCCAAGCACACCCAGGTGTTCCGGATGTGGTTGGACGCCGTCGGGCTGACCGACGACCTCCACCACCACCTCGATGATCTCCCGTCGTACCGGAAGATTTTCTATGACGAACTGCCGAGTTCGCTGGAGGCGTTGAACGCCGACCCGTCCCCCGCCGCGCAGGTTCGCGCGTCAGCGACCTACAACCACGTCATCGAAGGCATGATGGCGTTGACGGGATACTATGCGTGGCACCGCATTTGCGTGGACCGCGGCATTTTGCCCGGCATGCAGGAGTTGGTGCGGCGCATCGGCGACGACGAGCGGCGCCACATGGCGTGGGGCACCTTCACCTGCCGGCGTCACGTCGCCGCCGATGACTCGAACTGGACGGTGTTCGAGGAGCGGATGAATGAACTCATCCCGCTGGTGCTGCAGAACGCCGATGACGGGTCGACCCTCTACGACGAGATTCCGTTCGGATTGGAAGCGGGCGAGATGAAGCAGTACGCAAGCGATAAGGGAATGCGGCGATTCGGCACCATCAGCAGTGCCCGGGGCCGCCCAGTCGGGGAGATCGACCTGGACTACTCACCGCTGACGCTGGAGGACACCTTCGCCGACGAGGACAGCAAGGCGCTGGCCGCCTCGGCGTAAACCGTGCGCGTTGCTCGTCATTGGCGCGTCATGAAGTACTGCACGCTGTGGTAAACCTCGCGCAACAACATCGGGATCTGCGTCTGGAGGGTCTTGTAGCGGCTACTGGTCGTCGGCGAAGGGTGCGCGTCAAGGCCCAAGTCGGTGGCGATACGCGTGGCACGGCGCATGTGCAGCGGATCGCTGACGATGAGCACTCGGTTGATTTCATGTTCGGCGAGCAGTGGCTGGGCGTAGGCGAAATTCTGCTTGGTGGTGCGCGAGCTGTTCTCGATGAGCAAGCGGTCCGCCGGCACCCCAGCCTTGATCAGCCAGTCGCGGCCGGCCTCGGATTCGGAGAGCGTGTCTTGTTGTCCGACACCGCCCGTCAGGACGATCCAATCGACCTGGCCTGATTCGTACAGCGTGGCCGCGTGCCGCAGCCGCTCCTCGAGCACGGGCGAGGGCTCGTCGTCGTCGACGGCCGCGCCCAGGACGATGGCCGCATCCGCCGGCGCCGCGTCCGACCGTGCACTGAAAGCGCTGATATCGATGGCAAGGCTGAGGACACCTGCCAGAAGCAGGGCCGAAGCGATTGTGATTCGTCGCAGACTTCCGACGAGCCTGCGTCGGATCGGCCCGACTGATCGCACCAGGCCACGATACGGGCGGTGGTCGCCGCAGTGATCTCGCGGCGCCGATGAATCCGCTGCTGCGTGCGGAGTAGTCGCCGTGGCGCGTCGCGCAGGTCGCTCCGTCCCATGTGCTGAGGAGAACGCGAACAGATGCTGGAACCCGACCGCCGTCACCGCGGGGTCCGATCTATAAACGGAGCAAGGGCAGGTGTTCCACTGGAAACACCTGCCCCGCTCAACTCACTTGCTTGTCGTGCACCTCACTCGTCAATCACCTCGTAGCAGGCGGGTCCGCAGTTGGGGTCGTAATCGGGAGGGTTGGGGTAGATGCTGCCGGACGGGTAGACCATGCCGATTTCGTTGGGATTCGACGTGGAATCCGGAGTCGGGTGAGCGGTCTGCGGATCGTCAGCGGCCGGTGGTACGAGCTTGACGCCGGGAATCAGGTGGGCGTGGACTACGTCGTCACCTGCAGGCGAGGCTGCATCGGCGTGCGGCGCCGACGACTCAGCCTGCGGTGCCGACGACTCAGCGTGCGGTGCGGCGGCCGGTGGTACGAGCTCGACACCGGGAATCAGGTGGGCGTGGACGACGTCGTCACCCGCCGGTGAGGCTGCATCGGCGTGCGGGGCCGACGACTCCGCGTGCGGGGCCGACGACTCAGCGTGCGGCGCGGGCGACTCGGCGTGCGGCGCCGACGACTCAGCATGCGGGGCCGACGACTCCGCGTGCGGCGCCGACGACTCAGCGTGCGGCACGGAGACCGAGCCGGCATGATCCCCGGAGGAGGTCGTGGAGTGCGCCGACCCGGAGTCGTTGGCGGGCGCCGCGGACGCGGCGCCGGCCATGCCGAGGGCAGCTAGCCCCAGGGCCCCCGCGATGGCGGCAGCGGTGGCGAACTTCTTGACCGCGCCCAAGGTCGCGGCGGTCCCTGCGGGCTTGGTGAACGGGGTGTTGGTCATCGGATTTTCCTTTCGTGGAGCCACGGTCTTCGTGGTTGAAAAGAGAATCGGGCGTCGACCTCAACGGATCCTCAAAGCCTCCACTGATGCGTCACGACCGCACGAAACACGGCTTTCGGTCCGTCACCTGAAAAGGCGACCGACCCCCGCGGGTCGGCATCCAACGCGACGTCCACGAACATCTGGCCCGGGCCGCAGGTTCCAGGATGTCGCGGAGAACAACGCGGAGGCCGTGCCCCTGATCATGCGGCGTGTTCACTGCCACGCACCGTGCCGTCGTCGGTCATCGGTGCGACGATGCGAGGGTGGTTCGCGGGCGTGCTGAAAATCGCCGCTGAGCCCGCGCGCTGGCGTGGTCCGCTGAAGATGATAAGTCCGTGCATCACAGCGCATTTGAGCCAATAGCCAGGGAAGCAACTCTGACAACGATAGGCCTTATAGGCCGCGTCGATCCGGCGCCGAGGCGTGATTGCGGCTTACGCTTGCAGCTTGTGAGGTTGGAGTCCAGCACACTGGCCGCGTTTGTCACCGGCACCATCATGACGACTCTCTTGCTGGCCGCCCAAGCCGGTGGTAACCCCCTGCAGGAAATCGCATGGATTCTCCTTGGTGTGGGGTTGAGCCTGCTGACCCGCGCGTACGGGTTGCATGTCTCGAGCCACGAGGAGTCCGGAGGCGCACAGTACATTGCCGCCTTTCTGCGAAATGTCGCCAGTGGGTGGCCCGTCGTCGCGGCAGCCCTGCCCACTTTGGCCGTGCTGCTGCTCGCTGCAGCCTTTGACTGGCCCGACGATTGGGAGCATCCCGACGGTGGAGTCACCATCGGTTACACCACGGTCGCGCTCAACCTCAACGTGGTGTTGCTCTTCTTCTGGGGCGTGATAGCGGCTCGCCAGGCCAGCCTTTCCCGAGCATGGACGGTGGTCATCGGCTTTCTGAATGCGGGAATGGGCTGGCTCGTCGTCGCCGTCAACCTCGCGCTGAAATGACGGGCGATGGTAGACCGCGTCTCAGCGGAGCCCTTGGCGAGTTCGGCATATTTCTATGACCTGCGCTCGGTTCGTGTGTCAAGATTTCTACCGTGACGTGGGCGGAACCGTTTCCACCAGTTGACGGTTGGGCGCCCACCGCGCGTCCGGTGCGCCGGGTGGGGTTTGTGCTAACGCTCATCGTGGTCGTGGTTTGCGCCGCGTGCGGCAACTCCAGCGCACCGCCCGCTGGCGCGCCGTCGCCGACAACACCGACAATGGTGGAACATCCGCCTGCGCAATTCGTGGCCGGGCCTTGCCCCGAAACACCGCAACCGGTGCCCGAGTTGAAAGGTGCCCGGTGCGGGGAATTGGTGGTGCCCGAGGACCGCACCAAAGCCGGCGGGCGCACGCTGCGTTTGGCGGTGGCGATCATTCCGTCGGAGACGCAGCCACCCTCATCGGATCCGATTGTGTTCCTCACTGGGGGTCCCGGCGGTGACGCGGTGGCGGATCCGCCGATTCCGAACGATGTGGGCATCAACCGCAACCGGGATCTGATCCTGTTGTCGCAGCGGGGAACTCACTCGTCGCAGCCGGCGCTGACCTGCCCGGAGATCGATCGGTTCTACGCGCGCCGGGTCGGGTTGGTCTATGACGCGGCCTCCACCGGCGATCAGTATGTGCAGGCGGTGCGGGCGTGCCGCGACCGCCTGGCCCCGGAGGCCGACTTTGCGGCGTTCAACTCCACCGAAAGCGCGTACGACCTTGCTGATCTGCGTAGCGCGCTGGGCATCGACCAGTGGAACGTGTTTTCACATTCGTACGGCACCGATCTCGCGCTGATCTACATGCGGCACGACGCCGACGGGATCCGGTCGGTGACCCTCGACGGGGTGGCACCGCCCTCGGCCGCCACCCCGGGGTGGACCTGGAGCAGCGCCAAAGAGGCGTTCGACAACATGACCAATGCATGCGTGGCACAGCCCGCATGTCAGACGCGCTATCCCAACCTCGCCGAGTCGTTCATCAGACTGGTCAATCAGCTCGAAGAGCGTCCAGTCACCACCACGGTCGCCGTCCCGTCGGTCGGAGACACCGAAGTCGTCCTCGACGGTGGCGCGCTGCTGAACTGGTTCGTCCCGCTGGCCACCCACTTCCCGGAAGAGTTTCCGGCCGCGATTGACGAACTGGCCCGAAACAATCCCAGGCGGATCGCCGAGCTGTACGCCGAAGTGTGGGCCAATCCCGAGCGGGTCGGGACCATGGGCTGGGGCCTGACCTTGAGCGTGTGGTGCCGTGAATGGGTCCCGTTCGAATCGGCCGAGGATCAACTCGAGAAAGCAAAGCGGGCCTTTCCGGAGTTTCCCGAGTCGGTTCGCGCCCAAGCGCCGCAACTGCCGTTCCTGCGCGACGCCTGCGCCGCCTGGGATGTGCCCAAGGCGCCCGATGAGATCCGGGCGGTCACCGAGAGCGCGATCCCGACGCTCGTCCTGTCGGGCAGTTACGACGGACAGACCGGGCCCCAGTGGGGTGAGTATGTGGCGCAACATCTCTCGCAATCCCACGTCGTGACGGTGCCCGGCGTCGCCCATGGCGTGTACACGAATGACTGCGGAGCGAAGGTGATCGCCTCGTTCTACGAAGATCCGGGTCGACCGGACACGAGTTGTGTCGGCGCGACACAACCACCTTCGTACGAGATCATTCCGCCACCATGACGACAGCGTCGGATGTCGCGGGGATATCGCGTCGCGGCCTGCTGGGCGGAGCCGTCGCCGGGGCCGCTGCGCTGGCGCTGTCCGCGTGTTCTTCGAGCCCTTCATCAGAACCCACGACGACCTCCGCGCCCGACGCGGCAACGGGATTCGACGAACTCGACGCCAAGATCGAAGAGGGTATGAAGGCCTATGCGATACCGGGGGTGGCAGTCGGCATCCTGGCGGGCGGCCAGGAGTACATAAAGGGCTACGGTGTCACCAATGTCGACCATCCGGTACCGGTCGACGGCGATACGGTGTTCCGTATCGGTTCCACCACGAAGACTTTCACCGGTACGACGCTGATGCGGCTGGTGGATCAGGGCAAAGTGGACCTCGACGCTCCGGTCCGCCGCTATCTTCCTGACTTCGCGGTAGCGGACCCATCTGCCAGCGTCACCGTCACCGTGCGCCAGCTTCTCAACCACACAGCGGGATGGTTGGGCGACGATCTGCAGGACTTCGGCCGTGGTGATGATGCGTTGTCGCGTTATGTCGCGTCGATGACCCGGTTGCCGCAACTGACACCGCCGGGCACCGTATTCGCCTACAACAACGCAGGACTGGTCGTGGCAGG
Source organism: Mycobacterium sp. 852002-51152_SCH6134967 (assembly GCF_001667105.1). Taxonomy (NCBI): domain Bacteria; kingdom Bacillati; phylum Actinomycetota; class Actinomycetes; order Mycobacteriales; family Mycobacteriaceae; genus Mycobacterium; species Mycobacterium sp. 852002-51152_SCH6134967. The sequence continues at coordinate 28,702 of NZ_LZIK01000053.1, forward strand.
GCGAATCATCGAGGTCGTCACCGGGTCCACCTACGAGGCGGCGGTACAGAGTCTGCTGCTCGATCCGCTCGAGCTGACGCATACCCGGTACTTCTCGGACCAGATCATCGGTTTCAATATCGCGGCATCCCACAACGTGGTTGACGGTAAACCCGTTGTCGACAACGGCTTCTGGGGGTTCCCGCGCAGCTGCAACCCGACCGGATCATTGATATCCAGCGTGCGGGATCAGTTGCGTTACGCGCGGTTTCACCTTGGTGACGGTGCCGCTCCCAACGGCGCTCGGCTGCTGAGCCAACAAGCACTTGTCGCGATGCGCTCCAACCCCGGTGCCGGCGGCACGCTGCAGGTCGAGCTCACCGGGATGGGGGTGACATGGATGCTGCGCCCCTCGGCCGAGAACGAGACGATCGTGCAGCACGGCGGCACCTGGCAAGGCCAAAGGTCGGGCTTCTTCATGGTGCCCAGCCGAAACTTCGCGATGACCTTGCTCACCAACTCCGAGGGTGGGGCGCAGCTCACGACCGATCTATTCGCCGATGATTGGGCGATGCGCCGGTTCGCTGGGATCAGCAATATGCCAGCGGAACCGCAAACTTTGAGCGCGGCGGACCTCGCGCCCTACGAAGGGCGGTACGTGACGGAGCAGATCACCGAATCCGGCAGCCTCGAAAAGGTTGTCATCGAGTTCGAGGGCAGGGATGGCCGACTGCACGGCACCATGAGCGACCTGGCCGATCCCAGCACTCACCCCGATGAGGACGCCGACACCAGCGCACATCTGGGCTTTGCCTTCTACCGGCCGGACTATGGACTCGACCTGGGGCCAGACGGTCAAACCCTCGGCACCCGTTCCAATTTCGTGCGGGACCCGAACGGAAACGTCGCCTGGTTGCGCACGCACGGCCGCCTTTACCGGCGGCAATGATTTGACGAACAGCGGTCTACCGCGAGCCGCTTATCGTTGGCCTATCGGCAGCGTCCGCAAGCCTAAGGCGGTCGCGTAGTGGAGCCGCCACCTGTGCTCGATTGAGTCCTGGCGATCGGTTTTCTCACGATGGTCGCAGGGTCGAATATCATTGCGCTGATCGCCTTTCGGCATCATCGGCCGACGGTAACTGGAGGGAGTACGCCTTCGGAGCGTCGTGCACGGGTCGAACGGGTAGGCGAACGGCCGTCGATGTAATACCGATGGCAGTCACGATTGGTAAGGCCGACGATGAAGGCTTACTCGATCAGGGGACGTCATGTGAAATTTCTTGAAGGTGCTAATTTTCAGCAGTTGCGACGACGATCGGCTGCTCGACGACCATGCCGCCGCGATCGATGAAGTCTTGCCAGCGTGCAACGACCTCATTTTCAAGTTGTTGTCTGCGGTCGGCGCCCGCCGACATGACGAGCCCTGCGATAGGAGTGACTTGAAGGTACTGCCACAGGAATTCGGCCGGCGGTGGTAGCCGCAACGTCTTCGTCATGGTTTTGACGGTCACGTCTTGGAAATGGGCGACTTCCAGCAGCTGGCGCAGTTTGGTCTCGCTCAGGGAGAAGACCGAACGTAGGAATCCGGGTAGGTCAGGGTTGATGTGACGACCAAGGGCGTCCACCATGATCTCGAAAAAGCGCGGCATGGTTCCCGGCGCGTTGATCGCGACGCGGCCACCCGGCGACAGCACGCGCCGCATCTCGCGGGCGGCTGCGGGCCGGTCGGGAAAGAACATCAGCCCGAGCTGACACAACACCAGATCGTAGGACTCATCGGCGAGCGGAAGAGCTTCAGCGCTTCCCTCCCGCCACTCGATCACGGCACCGGACGGTGCGGCGGTTGTGCGGGCAACCTCCAGCATTCCGGGGTTGAGGTCCACTCCGACGACTTTCCCTGTGGTCCCGACCCGTTCGGCGGCCAGGCGGGTGACGACGCCGGTCCCGCATGCGATGTCGACGACGTATTCACCCGGCTCGGGTGCCGCCATCTCGATGAGATCGCCGGCGAGCGGCGCGGGAATGAGCGGGACGAAGTCGCGTGCGTAATTCTCGGCTTCCGTCCGCCGGAGGTCACGGTAATCAACCTGTTGAGACATGGTTGAACGATATGAATCAGACCGCCGTCGGCGCATCGACCGAATTCACCATATCGCCGCGGTGCGAGTGGTCAGTTCTAACCACCCGTTAGACGAGGTGTTGCTCGTAGGCGTAGGCGGTGGCGGCTGCCCGAGATGACAAGCCGAGCTTAGCGAAGATGTTCTGCAGGTGACGTGCGACCGTGTGCTCGCTGAGTACGAGGCTCGCGCCGATCTCTCGGTTGGTCTTGCCCGCGGCGACAAGCCGTAACACCTCGCATTCGCGCGGGGTAAGGCCCCCCGCCGACCGCCCCTGGGTCCCGATGACCTCGGCCAGACGTTCCGTGTCGGGCACTGCGCCGAGCCGGCTAAAGCCATCATGCGCGGCGTCGAACTCCAGTGCCGCTGCGTCGAAGTCGCTCAGCTCTCGGCAGGCGAGCCCGGTCTGAACCCGCGTCCGAGCGGCTTCGTAGGGCATTGCCAAGTCCTGCCAACCCGCAGATGCCCGGCGCAGGGCAGCAAGGGCCGCGGGGGCGTCGCCCTCGGCGAGCAGCGTCGACCCGTCGGCGTGAGCTTCGATGGCGTGCAGGAACGGCGCGTCGATGGCTTCGGCGATCTCGGCAAGTTCGTCGGCGCTCGCTCGCGCTGCCGGGACGTCACCGACCGCGAGCATGATGTCGACGTGCGCAGCCAATGTTGCTGGCCGGCCGAAACGATCGGGGCTTACGTCTACCGCGCGACGAATCGCGGCAATCGCGGCATGGACGTGCCCTTCGGCCAGTCGCAGGAGGGCCAATCCAGGCAAGGGCTCTCGACCAAACTGATGGGCTTGCCGGTAGGCGATTTCAGCGTCGTCAAACTCTCCACGCAGCCGGTGCAGCTCCGCTCGCTGGTAAGCCGCCAATCCTAAGGAAGGGTGCGCAGCGGGTCGCGACAAGTGCTCGCAAGCGAGGCGGGCGGCCGTCGTCGCCTCGGGCCATTCGCCGTGGATCTGCAGGATCTGCGAGCGATGCACCAGACATTGACCGCGGTATGGAACGAGGTCAGGCTGGGCGTCACACCAATCGCTCAACGCCATGGTCCACTCGGTCGCGCGCCCCAGGTCGAACACGCCCATACACGTCTCGATGACGCCGCAATAGACGATGCCAGCGGGGATGGGCGACACCTCCCCCGCAGTGACGCTCACCATCGCTTCATCGAGCAGTGCCACGCCGCGAGCCGTTTCGCCCTGGGTGACCGATGCCTGGCCTTGACCCAGCCAGGCGAGAGCCGCCAAGTCGCGATCACCGAACCGTGCGGCGATCCTGCCGGCCTCAACGAACATCTCGTACGCTCTCGCGGAATCCCCACCCGTCCACGCCCCAAGGCCTGCGGAAGTGAGTAAGTACCCGCGCGCGGCGCACTCGCGGTCCTCCACCAGCCGACCCACTCGTGCTAGCCAACCGCTGCCGCGCGCCGTATTGCCTTGGAGCAATTGCGTTAGCGCCAACCAGAACCCGCATTCGGCGGCTCGGCCCGGATCGCCGGCAGCCAACCACGCGGAGGAAGCCCTCTCCCAAGCCCGCACGCTCTCGTCGTCCTTACCGATCAAGTAGGTGGCAGTCGCCAGGCGCTCAAGATCGTCAGCATCGAGTCGTTCATCCGCGTCGGAGAGACACTCGTAGACTTCGGTCCACGCCTGGCGTTCAAAGGCGCTCGAAGCTATCGTCATCGCGGCCATGAGGAAAGTCTGGCGGATACCTGTGGGTTTGCGCGACGGCGTGCTACTTCTTGCGCTTCCCGGTGTCGCCGGCAGCCCCACAAGTTAGCTGCCGCGCCGACCTCGCCGCCGCGACCTTGCCGCCGGCCTGGGGTGGCCTGGGGTGGCCTCGGGTGAGGGAGAAATGCGACCGATCCGGTAGCCGAAATCGCCTCTACCAGCATCTTCTCGGTGCCCCCAGTCGGACTCGAACCGACACTGTGCGGATTTTAAGTCCGCTGCCTCTGCCAATTGGGCTATGGGGGCCGCCGCCGTCGCCGCGCCGATGAGCACGGTACCGCGCGCGATCGTCGTGCAGCCGGACCTGGCACACGTGATGCGCGATCAAGATAATGTCGGCGTGTAGGTCGTTCCACTAGGAAAGGCACGAGGATGTCAGCGCTGACGGAATTCCGCATCGGACGACGGCTCACAATCGCCGGTGGATTCGCGCTCGCGACGATGGCCCCGATGCTTGCGGCCGTCATCGCTACCTCGCCCAGCGTCCCCAGTCAGCTCGCGGCCTGCCCGGCCGGCGAGGACAGCGACCTCTACAGCGGGACGTGCGTGCCTTATCTGGTTCCGAACACCGCCTCAGCAGTCAACAACGCCTGCCCGCCCGGGGTCAGCGGCGCCGAATGCACCGGGTCCACCGGTAATCAGGTGCCACCCCACCCACAGCCTGGGCCGTCGCCCGAGTTGCAGGAACTGGAAGACGTCGTCACGCCGGGCTACTAGCCGCGCGCACGTCCAGTAGGTCGTTGTCCCGCACGGCGTCGACGTCCAGCGTCCGATACCCGTAGAGGTCGAACAGCACGGTGATCCGGTCCGCGGTCATCGCCTCGAGTTGTTCTGGCCGCAGCGCCTGCCATCCGAACACTTTCTTCGCGACGTCGCGCAACCGGTCCGCGTCACTGACCTGGCGCGGCTCATCGCGTCATCAGCGACAGGATTGCGCGGTTGAGCTGTCGGCGCGGCCAACCCAGCCGCCCGGCGACGGCCAGTGCGGCATGCGCGGCGTTGCGGCCGCACACACCGTGCACTCCCCCGCCCGGGGACGCGCCCGCGCTGCCGAGGAAAACGTTCTCGACCGGCGTCTCCGCGCCGCCGAAACCCGGGAACGGACGAAAGATCAACTGCTGGAACAGTTGTGACGTCCCGCCGTTCACCGCACCGGCATGCAGATTCGCGTCGCTGGCCTCCAGGTCCGACGGCCGCTGAATCGTCTTGCCGACGATGCGGTCGCTGAATCCGGGCGCATGCTTCTCCAACACCACGTCCACCGCCGCCGACAACTGATCGGCGGAGGCGTCGTCGGCGACGCCCCGGGGCAGATGTGTGTACGCCCAGGCGCTTTCGGTGCCTGCTGGTGACCGGCTCGGGTCGGCGGTGGTCATCTGCCCGAACAGCAGGAACGGATGCAGCGGCACGGTGCCGGTGTTGAGGTCGGCCATCCACCGGATCAAGCCATCGTGGTCGGCGCCGAGATGTACCGTGCCCGCATCGTTCAGACTCTGCGAACGCCACGGAATCGGCGCGTCGAGGGCGTAGTTGATCTTCAACACCGGTGTGTCCCAGACGAACCGGTCGATGCTCTGCAGCACGGGTTCGGGGAGAGCGTCGGCCGGCAGCAGGTCGCGGTACAGCATCGGCGCCGAGGTATCGGCGATCACCGCCCGACGCACTCGCACGGTCTCGCCGCCCGAGGTGTGAACGGACACCGCGCGTCGGCCTCGGACGTCGATCCGGTCGACCTGTTGTCCGCACTGGATGCGGGCACCCGCAGACGTCGCCCGGTTCACCAGCGCTACGGTCAGTTGGCCGGCGCCGCCGACCGGAACCGGAAAGCCGCCGTCCTGAGCCATCATGATCAGCATGTATCCCATGACGCCGCTGCCCGGCGCGTCGATGGGAACATCGGCGTGCATTGCGTTGCCCAGCAACAGGAGTCGCGCGGCCTCGCCCTCGAACAGATTCTCAGCCATCACGCCTGCGGGGAGAAGCATCAGATGCGCCAACCGAAGCGCCTCGGCGGTGCCCAGCTCACGCAGTAGACCGACCGCTCCACGCACCGGCGGGAACGGCGCGAACAACGTCTCCACCAGCGGTTCCTTGATGCGCTGCCACTGGGCGAACAAGTCGCGCCAACGCTCGCCGTCACCGGGTGTGCGACGGTCGAGATCCTCTGCGGTGCGGTCGAGATCGCGCCAAATCAGCGGAGCGTCTTCGTCATCGGCCGAGCTCGCATGGCCGACGACCGCGGGTGAATGCGACCAGCGCAGGCCGTGCTCCTCGAGGTGCAGGGCTTGGAGAGCCGGGGAGGTCACCGACAGCGGGTAGAACGCGCTGTACAGGTCGCTGACATAGCCGGGGAACAGTTCGGCGCTCTTGACCGCGCCGCCGGGCTGGTCCTGCGCTTCCAGAACCAGTACGTCCCAGCCCTCGTCGGCCAGCATGGCTGCGGCGACCAAACCGTTGTGGCCGGCTCCGATCACCACAGCATCGGCGGAGCCCGACACGCTCACCTCGAGATCAGCCTGTTGGAGGCGGCCTTCACCGAGTCGGGCAGGAACCGGTTCATCAGGCCGAGCCCTTTCGAAAGTGGTGATGAGGCAACGATTTTCTTCCTTCCCTCCATCAGCGCGTCGTACCCCTGTCTCGCGACCTTGTGGGCGTCGTCCTTTGGCATGCGTCCCACCAAGGTGTCGAGCATGCCGACCCGGCGGAAGAAGTTGGTGTCGGTTGGGCCGGGCATCAGCGAGGTGATGACGACGTCGGTGTCGCGCAACTCGTCCTGCAGCGCTTCGGCGAACGACTGCACAAACGATTTCGAGGCGTTGTAGATGGTCTGATACGAGCCGGGCATCATCGCCACGATCGACGACGTGAACAGCAGCTTGCCCGAGTTGGCGCTGACCATGTCAGCGAGCACCAGTTTGGCCAGTTGCGTGGTTCCCCGGACGTTGAGGTCGATGATGTTCAGGTCCTCTTCGAGCCCACGGTCGACGAATCGGTTGCCACCGCCGCCGGTGCCGGCATTGAGGGCGGCGGCGTCCAGCCGGCGGCCACCCTCGGTGGCGCTGGCGTACAGCCGATCGACGTCGTCCTCTTTGCGGAGATCGACCTGAACCGCGCGTACCTCTGTGCCGCCGGCGGCGAGTTTGTCGGCGCTGGCGTGGATGCCGTCATCGTCCGCGGCCACGATGAGGTCGTAGCCGTCGTCTGCGAACAGCTTCGCCAACTCGAAACCGATACCGCTCGAAGCGCCCGTCACAAGCGCGAGTGGTCGTCCTTGAGCCATGGTGGCGGGCTACCCGACGGGGCCCTCACCAAACGCACGCTCCACACGCCGACGTCAACCGGCGTCACGATCATCGCTGTGGTCATCACCGTCGTCAGCACGCTCTCCGCTGTCCTCGGGGGCTCCCTCGTCGTCACCCTCGTCGTCTCCGTCGTCGGGGATGAGGTAGCGGTTGGGGTGGTGGTAGTTGTTGACGCGGGCTTGGCCGGTGTCGAGCTGGGGCGGAGGACGCCATGCGGTGCGCCCGTCTTTGCGTTTGTAGGTGCGCCAGCCGCCGGGTTTGACCCGCCGATTATCGGGGCCACACGCCAGCGTCAGCTCGTCGATGTCCGTCTGACCGCCAGCGGCCCAATCCTTGTGCCCGTGATGGACCTGGCAGTGGTAAGCCGGGACCGTGCAGCCGGGCCGGGTGCAGCCCCGATCCCTGGCGAAGAGCACCAGTCGTTGGGCTTTGGACGCCAAACGGTTAGCCCGCCCGAGGTAGAGGGGTTCTTCGGTGGCCTTGTCGAAGATCGCCAGATAGTGATGCGCCTCAGCGGCTTGGCGGATCACCTCGCTCATCGGCACCAATGACCCGCCCCCGGTGAACCCATGCCCGGTGCCCGACTCCAGTTCCTGCAACGTGGTGGTGATCAGCAGCGTCGCCGGCAACCCGTTATTGCTGCCCAACGTGCCCGAGGCGAGCAACTTCCGGCACATGGCATTGAGCGCATCGTGGTTGCGCTGGCCGCTCGTGCGGGTGTCCGCCGACACCGCTTCGGGCGACGGCTCGCCTTCCACACACGCGGTGTCATCGGCCGGGTTGTTCCTGCCGGGGGCGGCTTCGGTGGCCAGGACTGCTTCCAACGCCGCCCGCGTGGCCGGATCAAGCAGTCCGCGCAGCTCACTCATCCCATCAAGGCGCTGCCGACCCAGCCGCAACCAGCGCTGCGCCGCGCGCAGCTCATCGGAGAAATCCCCATCGGGGTTCAAATAGGCCGCCAGCCGCTGGGCGGCCGCGCGCAATTCCTCAGGCGTGTGCTTGGTGGCCAGCTGCGCCAGCTGCGCTTCGGCGGCCTCGCGCACGTCAAAGGGCATCGAGGCCGGGACCTGCTGGTCAAAGAACCGCCGGATCACCCGCACATGCTCGGCACCCACCAGCCCCTTCTCGACGGCGGCCGCTGTCTCAACCAGCACCGGTTCGAGTGTCTCGCCGGTCATCGCCCGCCGCGGCGCCAACTCTTTTGCCTCGGCCACCCGCCGATGCGCCTCGGCCTTGGAGATGCGCAGCAACACCGTCAACGCCCCGGCCACGCTGCGCTCGCCCAACTCCTCGATCGGCGCACGACCCAGCCCGGCCACCAGGTGGTGGCCCACGGTCGCCGAACCACGGGTGAAGCTCTCCCACTGCGCTGTCAGTGCCAACTGTTCAGCGGTGCTCAACGCGTCGAACGACTCGGCGACCAACGCGGACAGCTGCTCGGCCATCCCCGCGATCACTTCGCTCATACGTTCGAATCCCACACTGTCACGCTAACCCCACCCACCGACAACCCAGGCCGACTTGTGACTACTGAAACCAAAGAGACACAAGTGATTTCGCACAATACTGTGAACCAAAGGCCCGGCGAGCACAGTGCCGCGACCACTCAGCGACGACAAGGAGGGTTTGAGCCACGCATTACACAACGTAAATTGGTCAGCGATGGGAATACTGGGACGAAAGACCGGGGACCTGCGCGTCTACCTCGGCGCGGCGCCCGGTGTCGGCAAGACCTACTCCATGCTCGCCGAGGCGCACCGCCGTCTCGAGCGCGGAACCGACGTGGTTGCCGCCGTGGTCGACACCCACGGCCGGCGCAAGGTCGGCCAGCAGCTCGCGGGTATCGAGGTGATACCTGCGCGCATGGTCGTGAACCCCGGCAACCCCGGCGTCGAGCACCAGGAGATCGACGTCACCGCGATCATGCAGCGGCGGCCGAAGGTCGTCCTCGTCGACGACTTCGCCCACACCAACGCCCCGGGCAGCAAGAACAAGAAGCGTTGGCAGGACGTCGAAGAACTGCTCAACGCCGGCATCACGGTGATCACCACCGTCAACGTCCAGAACCTGGAGAGCGTTTCGGACCTTGCCGCCCAGATCACCGGAGTCGAGGAACCCGACCGCATACCCGACGAGGTGGTACGCGCCGCCGATCAGATCGAGTTGGTCGACATCACGCCGGAAGCGTTGCGGCGCAGGCTCGCTCACGGCAACGTGTACCCGCCGGAGCGCATCGATGCCGCACTGTCGAACTACTTCCGACCCGAAAACCTCACGGCGCTGCGGCAATTGACCCTGCTGTGGCTGGCCGATCAGGTCGATGCGGCGCTGGCCAAGTACCGCTCCGACAAGAAGATCAGCGATCGATGGGCACCCCGCGAACGTGTGGTGGTGGCGGTAACGGGCGGCCCCGAGTCCGAGGTCCTGGTGCGACGGGCGTCCCGCATCGCCTCCCGATCGGGCGCCGACCTCAGAGTGGTGCACATCGTCGACGGCGGTGGCCTCACGGCCATCTCGGATCAGCAGAAGAAGGCGGTGCGTGAACTGGCCGCCAGCTTGGGCGCGACCATGCACACGGTGGTCGGCGACGACGTCGCTTCGACGTTGATCGCCTATGCGCACGACATCAACGCCACACAGTTGGTGGTCGGAACATCCCGACGTTCGCGGCTGTCGCGCATGTTCGACGAGGGCATCAGCGAAGCCGTCGTCCAGCAGGCCGGCGGTCTGGATGTGCACATGGTCAGCCACGACCAGGCCAGCACCGGCATCTCGTGGTCGCGGCTCTCGCCACGACAGCGCCGGCTCACGTCATGGCTCGCCGCTATCGCGATCCCGGTCGCGGTCTGCGCGCTGACATTGCTGCTGCCGGAGGGGTTCCTGCGCATCGGCGGCCCGGGCGCGCTGTTCTTCATCGGGGTGCTGGGCACAGCGATGCTCGGCGGGCTCGCCCCGGCCGTCACGGCCGCCGCCCTGTCCGGAGCGCTGATCGCCTACTTCCTGGTGGCTCCGGCGAACGCGTTCTCCGTCCACGACAGCGACGGCTTTGTCGCGACGGTGATCATGCTGCTCCTGTCCGTCGCGGTCGCCGCCCTCGTCGACCGGGCCTCGAGACGGGCGCGAGAAGCGCGCCGAGCCAGTCAGGAAGCCACGCTGCTGGCGCTGTTCGCCGACGGCGTGCTGAACGAAGCGGACCTCGACAGCCTGTTGGAGCGGGTCCGCGAAACGTACTCCCAGCGCGCCGTGAGCATCGTGAGAAGCAAGACCGGCGAACTGCTCGCCCACACCGGCACCGACCCCTGCACCGACGTCGACGACGCCGACACGCCCGTCGAGATCGGCGACGACGAGTACTGGATGCTGTTGTCCGGACCGGCGTTGACGACGCGCGACCGTCGCGTTCTCAGCGGCGTCGGCAAGCAGGCCGTCAACCTGGTCAGGCAACGAGAGTTGGCCGAGGCGAACAAGGCCGAAGTCGTCGGCCAAGCGGACAAACTGCAGCACGCGCTGCTCACAGCGGTCAGCCACGACCTGCGCACCCCGCTCGCGGCCGCCAGGGCGGCGACGTCCCGGATCCGCAGCAGCGACGTCGACTTCTCCGGCGACAACACCGCCGAACTCCTGGCCACGGTGGAGGAGTCGGTCGATCAGCTGACCTCACTGGTGGCCAACCTGCTGGACTCGGCACGCCTGGCCGCCGGCGCGGTACGACCGCAGATGGCGCGCGTCGAACTGGAGCACGTCGTCCAACGCGCGCTGCTCGGAATTCGCGCGGACACAGACGAAATCACCCGACCGGGCAGTGAACGGGTGAAGGTGGAGATCGACTGCGACGCGGCCCTGGCCGACCACGAACTGCTGGAGCGCGTCCTGGCCAACCTGATCGACAACTCGCTGCGCTACGCCGACGGCAGCCTGGTGCGGGTGACCGCGGGCCAGGTGGGCGACCGGGTGCTCATCGCCGTCGTCGACGAAGGTCCCGGTATTCCGCGAGGCAGCGAAGAGCAGGTGTTCGCTCCGTTCCAGCGGCTCAGCGACGACGATTCGATCGGCATCGGAATCGGCCTGTCGGTCGCTTCGGGATTCGTCGAGGCGATGGGCGGAACGATCTCGGCTTCCGACACCCCCGGCGGAGGCCTGACCGTCGAGATCGACCTGCCCGCCGCGCCGGATCAGGTGTGATGGCAACTAGGCCCGGGCGGTTTCCTCGGCCAGGGCGATCAGCGCTTCACGCACCAGATCGGGTCGCTCGTCGACGATGAAGTGACTGGCGTCGACCATCTCCAGTCGGTAGTCGTCGGCATCGGCGGTCTCCTCCGCTGCCAGAGACGGATGGACAGCCGCGTCATCGCGCCCGAACAGACACCGGATCGGCACGGTGGCGCGCGGCGGCTTCGGCCCGCGGCCGGCGGCCGGTAGCTCGCGGAGCAGGAAGCTTCGGTACGTGTCGCGCGCGGCACGGGCCACCACCGGATCTCGGAACCGATCGGCGTAAACCCGCGCGGTCTCCGGATCCAACTGCGAGCCGGCCTTGAACAGCAGGTCAAGAAAGCCGGTGTACCGCAGCACCGCAACGCCGAACGTGGCAAGCGGCACCTGGTACCAGAACCGCCACAGCTGTGGTGCCACGACGCGCGGGCCTACCCACGGGTGCGCCATGTTCATCGCCAGGTAGCCGTCGAAACGCTCCGGCGCCGCCAACACCATGCGGTACCCGACGTACGCGCCCCAGTCGTGGCCCACCAGCAACACCCGGTCCAGACCCAGCGCGTCGAGCAGCGCCAGTACGTCGGCGGCGACATCGTCCTTCTCCCACCGGTGCGGAGCAGGACCCGACCAGCCGTAGCCGGGCAGGTCCGGCGCGATGATCCGCAGTCCCGCGGGCGGGTCACCCAAGAGATCGCGGTACACCCAATGGTGTTGCGGCCACCCGTGCAGCGCGACGACCGGGCGCCCGTGGGCGGGGCCGGCCTCGGTGACGTGGAAGCGCACACCGCGGGTGGTGACGTGGGAACGGCGCACTCCTTCGATCGGCGGAGGAGCAGAAGCCATAACGCGACTATAGGAACTGCCGTCGCGCTACCGTGCCGGTATGGCCGGATACCGAGCGCTGTTCGACGCCAGCATCGCTGATCCAGAAGGATTCTGGGCCGATGCCGCACGCGCGGTGACGTGGACCCGCGAGCCGAAACAGATCCTCGACGACTCCAACCCGCCGTTCTTCCGGTGGTTCGCCGACGGTGAGCTGAACACGTGCGCCAACGCGCTCGACAGACACGTCGACGACGGCCGGGGCGATCAGCCCGCGCTGATCTACGACTCACCGGTCACCGGGACGCAACGCACCTATACCTTCCGCGAATTACGCGACGCGACAGCGAAATTCGCCGGGGGGCTGCGCGTTCTCGGGGTCACCAAGGGCGACCGCGTGGTGATCTACATGCCGATGATCCCCGAGGCGGTGATCGCGATGCTGGCGTGTGCGCGCCTGGGGGCGATCCACTCGGTCGTGTTCGGCGGGTTCGCCGCGCACGAACTCGCGGCGCGCATCGACGACGCGCAACCGAAAGTCGTCGTCTCCGCGTCCTGCGGTATCGAACCGTCCCGCATCGTCGCCTACAAGCCGATGCTGGACGCCGCACTCGAGATGTCCGCGCACCCGCCGCGCAACTGCGTCATCGTGCAGCGCGACCGGCAGCGCTGTGAGTTGGCTCCGGACCGCGACCTCGACTGGGAGGACGTCGCGGCCGCGGCGGCCGTCGACCCCGTGCCGGTGGCCGCGACCGATCCGCTCTACGTGCTGTACACCTCCGGGACCACGGGTAAGCCCAAAGGCATCGTCCGCGACAACGGCGGGCATGCGGTGGCGCTGCTCTGGAGCATGCGCAACGTCTACGACATCGAACCCGGCGAAGTCTTCTGGGCCGCATCCGATGTCGGCTGGGTGGTCGGCCACTCCTACATCGTGTACGGACCGCTGCTGCTGGGCGCCACGACCGTGCTCTACGAAGGCAAGCCGATCGGCACGCCCGATCCGGGTGCGTTCTGGCGGGTAGCGTCCGAGCACGGGGTCAAGGCACTGTTCACCGCGCCGACGGCCGTGCGCGCGATCCGAAAGGAGGACCCCGACGGCACGCACATCGGCCGCTACGACCTGTCGAAGATGAAGTACTTCTTCCAGGCCGGTGAGCGACTCGACCCGGACACCTACGAGTGGTCGGCGCAGAAACTCGGTGTCCCGGTCGTCGACCACTGGTGGCAGACGGAAACCGGCTGGGCGATCGCCGCCAACCCGATGGGCCTGGAACCCATGCCGATCAAACCGGGATCCCCGACGGTTCCGATGCCCGGCTACGACGTCAGGATTCTGCACGTCGACGGCTCGCCCTGCGCAGCCAACGAGGAAGGCGACATCTGCATCCGGCTCCCGCTTCCGCCGGGCACCCTGCCCACCCTGTGGGGCGACGACGACCGGTACAAGGCCTCCTACCTGTCCGAGCATCCGGGTTACTACCTCACCGGCGACGGCGGCTATCTCGACGAGGACGGCTACCTCTTCGTGATGGGCCGCATCGACGACGTCATCAACGTCGCCGGACACCGGTTGTCGACGGGATCCATCGAGGCCGTGCTGGCCACTCATCCGGCGGTCGCCGAATGCGCGGTCATCGGCGTGCGTGACGAGATCAAGGGCCAGGTGCCGCGCGGCTTCGTCGTCCTGCAGCAGGGGGCTTCGGCCGACGGGCTTGCCGAGCAGCTCATCGAGTCGGTGCGCGAGAACATCGGCGCCGTAGCGTGTTTCAAACTGGTCGACGTCGTTCCCGCGCTGCCCAAGACGAGGTCCGGAAAGATCCTGCGCAAGACGATGCGGGGCATCGCCCACGGCCGCGAGGAGCCGTTGCCGTCGACGATCGAAGACCCAGCGGTGATCGAAGCGCTCAAGCCGATCCTGAAGAACTGAGCCGCCCCGACGCTGCTCGGATCGGCCTATATTCGTTGGTGAGTGCGTGCCTGCCCGATGCACGCGGCTCACAACAAAGGAGTTGATTCGCGATGCGTACATCTGCGGTCAAGGCCAAGAGCGGCTGTACATGCCACTGCCACAAGTGCGATCAAGGTCATCACTGCGGGAACCCGCCCAACTGCTACATCAAGAAGTAGTCCGGCACCGGACGTGATCGGTCCAGGCGAGACCAGAAGAGCCTGAGCCGCGGCCTCTACCGTGCCGATTTCGTTACGCGCGTCTACGTTTGCGCCGCCTTTCCGCGGGTAGCCCTGCGCTCACTCGAGGAAAGGAACTCATCATGGTCAGCAGCCACCCACCGGGCCCGACGGCCGCCTCCCGGTACGGCTCACATGTTCAGAAGGCCGCCCTTGCCGTCGGCGCAGTGTTCCTGTTGGTCGGCATTTTGGGCTTCATCCCGGGTATCACGACGAACTACGACACGATGACGTTCGCCGGGCACCACTCCGGAGCCATGCTGCTCGGGATCTTCAACGTCTCGATCCTGCACAACATCGTGCACCTGCTGTTCGGCGTGGCCGGCGTGCTGATGGCGCGCACGTTCGATGCGGCCCGCATCTACTTGATCGGCGGCGGCGTCATCTACCTGCTGCTCTTCCTGTACGGCGTGGTCATCGACTTTGACAGCGCGGCGAACTTCGTGCCGTTGAACACCGCCGACAACTGGCTTCATGTGGTGCTCGGGGTCGGGATGATCGCGCTGGGCGTGCTGCTGTCACGCCGCCGCGACGCCAACACCGCGTTGGGCCGGAACGCGCGGTAGGCGTCGACGCCGCATCGCGCCGGTTAGCGACGACCCCCGGCGGGTATCACCTGCGAGTCCGTCAATAACGGCTTTGGACGGAGGCGAGGGATGGCAAGACCACCGAAGTACATGGCCGTGCAGGCGGCGGCGGTGATCGCCGGCGTCGCCCTGATCCTCCTCGGCGCCCTCGGCTTCATACCGGGCGTGACCCAGGACTACGACCGGCTGGCGTGGGCCGACCACCGATCCGGCGCCAGCCTGCTCGGCATGATCTCGGTGTCCGGACTGGGCAACGTGGCCAACCTGGTGATCGGCGCGCTAGGGCTGCTGATGGCACGCACGTACGCGGCCGCTCGGGCGTACTTCCTCGGCGCTGGACTGGCTTACTTCGCGCTGTTCGCGTACGGATACGCCGTGGCCAACGCGTTTGACTGGATGTGGTTCGGCCTGGGTGTGGTCATGTCGATACTCGGGCTGACACTCGCCGGTCAGCACGACCCGACCAAGCACCGCAGGCGAATTCGCGCCTAGGCCGAAGATTGCACTGCCTGTACTACATTGCGTAGCAGCGCGTTACTCGAAAGCCACGCGGACGCCTTCGACACGTGGTTGTCTGGGTGAGTGAGCACGGCGACTACGACGCCGCACACCGGCGCGCGGCGGGGCATCAACTTAGCGCTGGCCACCTGGGTCTCGGCCATCAACTTCTGGGCATGGAACATGATCGGCCCGCTCTCGACGACGTACGCGGGCGATCTGTCGCTGAGCAGCTCCGAGGCCTCGATGCTGGTGGCCACACCGATCCTGGTGGGCGCGCTCGGGCGGATAGTCGTGGGTTCACTGACCGACCGGTTCGGCGGGCGCGCATTGTTCATCGCGATCTCTTTGATCTCGATCGTTCCGGTGCTGGCGGTCGGCGCCGCGGGCTCGGCAGGCTCCTATCCGATGCTGCTGGTGTGCGGCTTCTTCCTGGGCATCGCAGGCACGATCTTCGCCGTCGGGATCCCGTTCGCCAACAACTGGTACGAACCGTCGCGGCGCGGGTTCGCCACTGGGGTCTTCGGGATGGGGATGGTGGGCACCGCGCTCTCGGCGTTCTTCACGCCCCGGTTCGTCGGCTGGTTTGGGTTGTTTTCCACCCACGTGATCATCGCGGTCGCGTTGGCGATCACCGCGGCGCTGTGCCTGGTGTTGATGCACGACTCACCGACCTTCGCGCCCAACACCGATCGGGTGATGCCCAAGCTGAAGGCAGCGGCCAAACTCCGCGTCACCTGGGAGATGTCGTTCCTGTACGCGATCGTGTTCGGCGGGTTCGTGGCGTTCAGCAACTATCTGCCCACCTACATCAAGACGATCTACCACTTCTCGGCCGTCGACGCCGGCGCGCGCACGGCGGGGTTCGCGCTGGCGGCCGTGCTCGCGCGTCCCGTCGGTGGTGCGCTGGCCGACCGGATCGCGCCGAAGTACGTCGTGCTGTGTTCCTTCGGCGGCACCGCGCTGATGGCGCTGATCGCCATGCTGCAGCCGCCGCCGGATGTGTGGTCGGCCGCCACCTTCATCGCGCTGGCGGTGTTCCTCGGTATCGGCACCGGCGGCGTATTCGCATGGGTGGCTCGCCGCTCACCTGCGAAGTCCGTCGGGTCAATCACCGGAATCGTCTCGGCCGCCGGTGGTTTGGGCGGCTACTTCCCGCCGCTGGTTATGGGCTCGACCTATGACTCGGTCGATAACGACTACTCGGTCGGCCTGATCCTGCTCGTGGTGACCGCGTTGATCGCGTTCGCTTACACCGCACTGCGGCTGCACGCTCGTGAGCCGCAACCGAAGGAGGCCCCACCGTGACGATCACCCCGCCCCACATCGGCGGCCCGATCGAAGAACTGCTCGAACGCAGCGGCCGATTCTTCACTCCCGGTGAGGCTTCCGACGACGGGCGGACCATCCACCGCCGCGGCGGCCGCGAAGGCGACATCTTCTACCGCGACCGGTGGAGCCACGACAAGGTGGTCCGCTCCACGCACGGCGTCAACTGCACCGGCTCGTGCTCCTGGAAGATCTATGTCAAGGACGGCATCATCACCTGGGAAACCCAGGAGACCGATTACCCGTCGGTGGGCCCGGACCGGCCGGAGTACGAGCCGCGAGGCTGTCCGCGCGGTGCGGCGTTCTCGTGGTACACCTACTCGCCGACGCGGGTCCGTTACCCGTACGCGCGTGGCGAACTCGTCCGGATGTACCGCGAAGCGAAGTCGCGTCTGTCGGATCCGGTCTTCGCATGGGCCGACATCCAGAACGACCCCGAACGCCGCAGGCGCTACCAACGGGCAAGGGGTAAAGGCGGCCTGGTGCGGGTCAGTTGGGCCGAGGCGACCGAGATGATCGCCGCGGCCCACATACACGCGATCAAGCGGTACGGGCCCGACCGGATTGCGGGGTTCTCCCCCATCCCCGCGATGTCGATGGTCTCCTTCGCCGCGGGATCGCGGTTCATCGAACTGCTCGGCGGCGTGATGACGTCCTTCTACGACTGGTATGCCGACCTTCCCGTGGCTTCCCCGCAGGTCTTCGGCGACCAGACCGACGTACCGGAATCCGGCGACTGGTGGGACGCCTCGTATCTGATGATGTGGGGTTCCAACGTGCCGGTCACCCGCACACCGGACGCGCATTGGATGACCGAGGTGCGCTACCGCGGCACGAAGGTCGTCAGCGTCAGCCCCGACTACGCCGACAACACCAAGTTCGCCGACGAGTGGATGCCGTGCGCCGCGGGCACCGACGGTGCGTTGGCCATGGCGATGGGCCACGTCGTGCTTTCGGAATTCTTTGTCAAACAGCGCGTTCCGTTCTTCGTCGACTACGTCCGCAAGTTCACCGACCTGCCGTTCCTGGTCAAGCTCGAAGACCGCGACGGCAGGCTCGTTCCCGGTAAGAACCTGACCGCGGCCGACCTCGGCGGTGAAGCGGCGGCACAGGAGAACGCGGCCTTCAAACCGGTGCTGCTGGACGCGGCGACCGACTCCGTGGCCGTACCGCATGGCTCACTGGGATTCCGCTTCGGCGACGACGGCGTCACCAAGTGGAACCTCGAACTGGGTGATCTCGTACCGGCGTTGACGGTGCTGTTCACCGAGGGCGGTGAAACGGCCGAAGTGGCGTTGCCGCGATTCGACACCTTCGACGGCCACGGCGAAACGCTGACCCGAGGCGTGCCGGTGCGACGGGTCGGCGAACACCTGGTGTGCACGGTGTTCGATCTCATGCTGGCCCAGTACGGCGTGGCCCGACCAGGCCTACCCGGTGATTGGCCGACCGGCTACGACGATCCCAAGCCCTACACCCCCGCGTGGCAAGAGTCGATCACCGGAGTGGCTGCGTCACAAGCCATTCGGATCGCCACCGAGTTCGCCCGCAACGCCGAGGAGTCCGGCGGCCGGTCGATGATCATCATGGGCGCCGGAATATGCCAATGGTTCCACGGCGATGCCACCTACCGGGCGGTGCTGGCGCTGGTGTTGCTCACCGGCGCGATGGGTCGCAACGGCGGCGGCTGGGCGCACTATGTCGGACAGGAGAAGTGCCGCCCGGTGACGGGATGGTCGGCGCTGGCGATGGGCACCGACTGGTCGCGGCCGCCGCGACAGATGCCGGGCACCTCGTACTGGTACGTCCACACCGATCAGTGGCGCTACGACGGCTACCGGGCCGACGCGCTGTCCAGCCCTCTTGGCCGCGGCCGGTTCCGGGACCGCCACACCATGGACGTGCTCGCCGCATCGACGGCGATGGGCTGGAGCCCGTTCTATCCGCAGTTCGACCGCTCGAGCCTCGACGTGGCCGACGAGGCCCGCGCCGCGGGACAGGACATCTCCACCTACGTCACCGAGAAGCTCGCCGACGGTGGGCTCAAACTCGCCGTCACCGACCCCGACAACCCGTCGAACTGGCCTCGGGTGCTGTCGGTCTGGCGGGCCAACCTGCTGGGGTCGTCGAGTAAGGGCAACGAGTACTTCCTGCGTCATCTGCTCGGCACCGACTCGAACCTACAGGCCGAGCCGACACCGGAGGCGGTGCGGCCCAACGACATACCGTGGACCGACGACATCCCCGAGGGCAAGCTCGACATGTTGATGTCGATCGACTTTCGGATGACGTCGACGACGTTGCTGTCCGACGTGGTGCTGCCCGCCGCCACCTGGTACGAGAAACACGACCTGAACACCACGGACATGCACCCGTACGTGCACGCGTTCAACCCCGCCGTCGACCCGCCGTGGGAAACCCATTCCGACTTCGAGGCCTTCGGTGCGATCGCCCGGGTGTTCAGCGGGCTGGCGGCCAAGCATCTGGGGGTGCGCACCGACGTGGTGCTCGGCGCGATGCAGCACGACACTCCCGGTGCGATGGCGTATCCCGGTGGTGTCGAGCAGGATTGGCGCACCGACGGGAGCATCCCGGTACCCGGTAAGACCATGGGTCCGATCGCCGTGGTGGAGCGTGACTATCCGGCGATCGCCCAGAAGTGGGCGGCGCTGGGGCCGCTGGTCGAGAGACTGGGGCTGACCACCAAAGGCGTCACCGTCCGACCCGACAAGGAGGTCGACGAACTCGCGGCCAAGTTCGGTGTAATGAGTTCCGGTCGCGCAGAGGGCCGTCCGGCGATCAACACCGCGGAACGGATGGCCGAGGCGATCCTGGCACTGTCCGGCACCAGCAACGGACGGCTGGCGGTCGAGGGGTTCCGCGAATTGGAGCGGCGAACCGGCCGTCGACTGGTCCATCTGGCCGGCGGCAGTGAGGAGCGCCGCATCACGTTCGCCGACACCCAGGCGCGGCCGGTTCCGGTGATCACCAGCCCGGAGTGGTCGGGCAGCGAGACCGGTGGGCGCCGCTACGCGCCGTTCACCATCAACATCGAGGAACTCAAGCCGTTCCACACGCTGACCGGCCGGATGCACTTCTATCTGGACCACGACTGGCTGGAGGAACTCGGTGAGCAGTTACCGGTCTACCGTCCGCCGCTGGACATGTCGCGGTTGTTCGGCGCGTCGGCGGTGGGTGACCACGACGGTGTGGGACTGACGGTGCGCTACCTGACCCCGCATTCGAAGTGGTCGATCCACTCGGAGTATCAGGACAACCTGTTCATGCTGTCGCTGTCGCGCGGTGGGCCGACGATGTGGATGAGCCCGGCCGATGCGGCAAGGATATCGGTGCGCGACAACGACTGGGTCGAGGCGGTGAACCGCAACGGCGTGCTGGTGTGCCGGGCGATCGTGTCGCATCGGATGCCCGAGGGCGTGGTGTTCGTCTACCACGTGCAGGAGCGCACCATCGATGTGCCGCTCAGCGAGACCACCGGGAAGCGCGGCGGTATCCACAATTCGCTGACCCGGCTGCTGATCAAGCCGAGCCATCTGGCAGGCGGGTACGCGCAGATGGCGTTCGCGTTCAACTATCTCGGTCCGACCGGCAACCAACGCGACGAGGTGACCGTGGTGCGGCGTCGCAACCAGGAGGTGGTCTACGAATGAGAGTCATGGCGCAGATGGCGATGGTGATGAACCTCGACAAATGCATCGGCTGCCACACCTGCTCGGTCACCTGCAAACAGGCATGGACCAACCGGCCCGGCACCGAGTACGTCTGGTTCAACAACGTCGAAACCCGTCCGGGCCAGGGTTATCCGCGGACCTACGAGGATCAGGAGCGGTGGCGTGGCGGATGGATACGCGACCACAGGGGTCGGTTGAGGCTGCGCGACGGCGGGCGGCTGAGCAAGCTGTTGCGGATCTTCGCCAACCCGAAGATGCCCAGCATCAACGACTACTACGAGCCGTGGACCTACGACTACGAGAACCTGACGAACGCGCCGTTGGGTGAGCACATGCCGGTTGCCCCACCCCGCAGCTTGATCAGCGGCGAACCGATGAAGGTTCAGTGGTCGGCGAACTGGGACGACAACCTCGGCGGCTCACCGGAGATCGTCGCCGGAGATCCGGTGCTGCAGAAGGTGAACGAACAGGTCCGCCTCGAACTCGAGCAGACGTACATGTTCTACCTGCCGCGGATCTGCGAGCACTGCCTGAATCCCTCGTGCGTCGCGTCGTGCCCGTCCGGGGCGCTCTACAAGCGATCCGAGGACGGCATCGTGCTCGTCGACCAGGACCGCTGCCGCGGCTGGCGGATGTGTGTGTCCGGATGTCCGTACAAGAAGGTGTATTTCAACCACAAGACCGGCAAGGCCGAGAAGTGCACGTTCTGCTACCCGCGCATCGAGGTCGGGCTGCCGACGGTGTGCTCGGAGACCTGCGTCGGCCGGTTGCGGTATTTGGGTTTGGTGTTCTACGACGTCGACCGGGTGCTCGAGGCGGCGGCGACGGAGAACGACACCGACCTCTACGAGGCGCAGAAGTCGATCATCCTGGACCCGCACGATCCCGAGGTCATCGCCGGCGCCCACGCGGAGGGCATTTCCGAGGAGTGGATCGAGGCCGCCCAGCGTTCGCCGGTGTACGCACTGATTCACCGCTATCAGGTTGCGCTGCCACTGCATCCCGAGTACCGGACGATGCCGATGGTCTGGTACATCCCGCCGCTGTCCCCCGTGGTCGACGCGGTCGCCCGCGACGGCCATGACGGTGAGGCGCTCGGAAACCTGTTCGGCGCTTTGGAGGCGCTGCGCATTCCGATCGAGTACCTCGCCGGGCTGTTCACGGCCGGGGACACCGCGGTTATCGAAGGCGTGCTGCGGCGGCTTGCCGCGATGCGGTCCTACATGCGCGACATCAACCTGGGCCGGGAGACCCAGCCCCACATCCCGCAGGCCGTCGGCATGACCGAAGAGCAGATCTACGAGATGTACCGGCTGCTGGCACTGGCGAAATACGAAGAGCGCTATGTCATTCCGACCGCCTACGTCGCCGATGCCCACGCCCTCGAGGCGCAGGCGCTCGAAGAACCGGGCTGCTCGCTGTCGTTCGAGGGCGGACCCGGCATGTACGAGTCGGGGCCGTTCGGCGAGGCCAGCGGTAGCCCGGTGCCCGTCGCGGTGGAGAGCTTCCATGCGCTGCATCACCGGCAGACCAGTGAGGGCATCGCGGTCACCGAGTCCCGCCCGTCGCGGGTGAACCTGCTCAACTGGGACGGCAGGGGCGAACCCAGCGGGATCTTTCCCGAGCGGAGCGCGGACCGATGAAACTGCTCAGGAGCAGACGGGAGTCGACCCTCGAGCACCGCCTCGTGTGGCAGGCGGCCGCCTTGCTGTTGACCTATCCGGACGACCAGCAGGCCGAGCGGCTGGCCACCGTCGAGGAACTGCTGACGCACCTTCCCACCGCGACCGCAGACCTCCTCGCCAGCACGATCGCGGCGTTGCGCACCAAGGACCCGATGCAAGCCCAGGTCGACTATGTGGACACCTTCGACATGCGACGCCGCACCACGATGTACCTGACGTACTGGACGGCGGGCGACACCCGCAACCGCGGCACCCACATGCTGGCGTTCGCTCGCACCTACCGGGAGGCGGGCGTCAGCCCGCCGGAACGCGAGGCTCCCGACTACCTGCCCGTGGTACTCGAGTTCGCCGCCACCGTCGACCCCGAGGCGGGACGGCGACTGCTCATAGAGCACCGTGCCCCGATCGACCTGCTTTGCGATGCGTTGCAGCAGTCCGCATCCCCGTACGCACACGCCGTGGCGGCCGTCTGCGAAACGCTTCCGGTCCGTACCGAACAGGACATTCAACGGGCTCAGCGACTCGCCGCTGCCGGACCGCCCGCCGAATCGGTTGGTTTACAACCGTTTACGTTGACCGTGCCGCCACGACGCGCACAAGGAGGTTGACATGTCAGGCTGGGAGATCTTCTGGGACGTGGTGCCCTACGTGACGCTGGCGATCGTCGCGGTCGGGATCTGGTGGCGGTACCGCTACGACAAGTTCGGCTGGACCACCCGTTCGTCGCAACTGTACGAATCACGGCTGTTGCGCATCGGCAGCCCGATGTTCCACTTCGGCATCCTGGTGGTGATCGTCGGACACATCATCGGTCTGGTGATTCCCGAATCATGGACCGACGCAATCGGACTCAGCGATCACGCTTATCACCTCCAGGCGATGGTGCTCGGCGCGATCGCCGGCGTCACCACGCTGACAGGTATCGCGCTGCTGGTATTCCGCCGCCGCACCACCGGCCCGGTCTTCCTCGCCACCACCGCCAACGACAAGGTGATGTACCTGGTCCTGGTGATGGCCATCGTGGCGGGCCTCGCGTGCACCCTGATCGGTGCGACGCCCGTCGGCGCCGAACACGACTACCGGCAGACGGTGTCGCCCTGGTTCCGGTCCGTCTGGATTCTGCAACCACGCGGCGACCTGATGGCCCAGGCGCCGCTGTGGTTCCACATCCACGTGATCATCGCGCTGGTGCTGTTCTGCCTGTGGCCGTTCACGCGGCTGGTCCATGTGTTCAGCGCACCCATCGGCTACCTGTTCCGGCCCTACATCGTCTACCGCAGCCGCGATGTCGTCGACAAGGGTGAGCTGGTCGGTTCGCGCCCGCACCGCCGCGGTTGGTGATCTGCGCTCAGGAGGGTGTCAACCAGTTGCGCCGTGAACCAGCACGCAGCACCGGCCTTCTGAAGGGTTGAGCTCCGCGCGCGCGTCGGGTGCTGAGCTGCCGTCGATCACACCCTCGACGAGCTGGAGGTTCAGCCCGCAGACCACCTCCAGGTGGTCCTTGGCCACCGAGTGAAACGGGCAGTTGCGCAGGGTGATACAGCCGTCGGCATCCGACTGGGGAAGATAACCGCAGTCGCGCAGCGCGACCACCACATCACCGCCGGCGTCGACCGCGGCCTGGCGCCCGGTTTCGCGGGCGGCCGTGCCCAGGGCCGAGCGCACCGCGCCTCCGGCGTCCTGCTCGATTGACGAGACCAGCAGCCGAGCGAGCAGCAGATAGTCGCGCGGTGGAACGCTGACCACGATCTCGTCGGCGGTCCTGGCGTAGAGCTTGGCCGGCCGT
Organism: Mycobacterium sp. 852002-51152_SCH6134967; assembly: GCF_001667105.1. NCBI lineage: Bacteria > Bacillati > Actinomycetota > Actinomycetes > Mycobacteriales > Mycobacteriaceae > Mycobacterium > Mycobacterium sp. 852002-51152_SCH6134967. The sequence goes on from NZ_LZIK01000053.1 coordinate 52,621, forward strand.
CCGGCGCCGGGACCGCCACGGCCGGCGGGGCGCTGATAGCTGACGGTCAGCAACCCACCGTCGGCGAGTTTGTCCAAGTGATAGGCGGCCAGGGTGCGGCCGATGCCGACCGCCGCGGCGGCCGCCTCCCTGGAGACCGGCTCGTCGTGCTCAACGACGAACTCGTACAGCCGACGGCGAATCGGATCGTCCAGGCTGGTCAGCGCCGCCAAGGAGGCGGGGTCAGCGAACTGTGAGACCACGTCGAAATTCTATCACCAAAAACTCTTGACAAACCGCCGCCGAAGGTGTGCTCTAAAAGACATAACATTTATTTATAGAAAGGAACGGCACCATGACCACCTCGAATGCGCCATCAACCGACCACTCGGCGAGCCCGCTGCTGCGCGCCCGCACCGATCCCGTCTACGCGGCCTACCTGATCCTGCGGATCGGGTTCTCAGTGCTGCCGATCGTGATGGGCCTCGACAAGTTCACCAACGTACTGACCGACTGGGAGGGTTACCTCGCGCCGTGGATCGTCGACATCAGCCCGTTCACCGCGCACCAGACGATGTTGGTCGTCGGCGTGGTCGAGATCGTCGCCGGCATCGCGGTCGCGGTCAAACCGCGCTACGCCGCGTACGTCGTCGCCCTCTGGCTCGCGGGCATCATCGTCAACCTGGTCACCTACCCCGGGTTCTACGACGTCGCGTTGCGCGACTTCGGCCTGCTGCTGGGTGCGTTGACGCTGGGCCGGCTGGCCTCGATTTACGACGCGCCGCTGCACACCCGGGCCAGCCGTTGAATCAGGCGCCGACCGCCACGGACGAGAAGAACGCCCGCTCGTCGCCGCGGAAGGTGCGCGTGCCACCGGTGACGGTGACTGTGGCACGGGCTCGGATATCCGTCGAGCTCGTGCCCACGCTCAACTCCACCGGACCCGGCTCCACGACGAGTTCGCCCGAAACCCCGGTATAGGCAAGAACACTCAACGGCAGCGTGAACGTTACCGACTTCGACGCACCCGGCTCGAGGTCGACACGGGTGAAACCGACGAGCTGTTGGGCGGGCAACGTGACACCGGTCGCGGTGTCGGCGGCGTACAGCTGCACGACATCGGACCCGCGTCGCTGCCCGGAGTTGGTGATGGCGACGGCCGCGGTCACCGCGCCGCCCGCATCGACGGTGTCGCTCGCGAGCTCCAGCGGACCGTAGGCGAACGTGGTGTAGCTCAGGCCATGACCGAATCCGAACAGCGGCGTGGCCGCCATGTCGAGATAGCCGCTGTGGGGGTCGGCGTCGGTGCGTCGGTAACCGCTGCCGGTCTTCTGAGCGTGATGAATGGGCACCTGGCCGACATGTCGCGGCATCGTGAACGGAAGCTTCCCAGCGGGATTCGTGATTCCGAAGATCGCGTCGGCGATCGCGGTCGCCTGATACGGGCCGGCGTAATACGCGGTCAGCACCGCGGGCAGTTCGTCGATGAGGCCGTCGAGTGCATACGGCCTGCCCATCGACAGCACGGTGACGGTCGGCTTGCCCAGCGTGCTGACCGCCTCGATCAACGCCACCTGCTGCGCGGGCAGTGCGATGTCGGCGGTGTCCGACCCCTCCCCCTCGGTGCGCTGACCGGACCACGACGATCGTCCGCCGACCGCCAGAATGACGGCGTCGGCATCCCCGGCCGCGGCGATGGCGGCCCCGATGTCAACCGGTTCGGTCGGGGTCACACCCGTGCCGGCGACGGCGAGCACCTCCGCATGCGGCAGCAACTCTCGGACGGCGTCCGCGAGCGAAACGGCCGAGTAGTTGGACTCGATATAGGCGCGCCGGTCGGTCGCGAACACCGGCCCGAGTTCACTCGCGATCGCCATGAGCGCTTCATGTGGAACCTCGCCGCCGAGTTCCATACCCGCCATGGCGATCTCGCCACCGGTGGCACGGACCTCGAACATCTTGACCGCGTCGGCGAACGTGTAGGTCGAGAACCCCGCAGCCACATCATCGGCGTGGGGGCCGATGACCGCGACCCGCCCCAGGTCTCGGCTCAACGGCAGCAGGTCGCCGTCGTTTTTGAGGAGCGTCACGGCCCGCCCGGCCAGCCGGGCCGAAAGATCGGCGCCCTCACGCGCGACGGTGTCGATGACGATCGGGTCCTCGGCGACGTACGGATCGTCGAAGAGTCCGAGCGCGAACTTGTCGCGCAGCACCCGCAGGACGGACCGGTCGAGCACCGACTCAGCGACCCTGCCGTTGCGCACGGCATTCGCCAACACCTCGCCGTAGCCGAAGACTTCTGGAGTCTCGACGTCCATCCCCGCCACGAGCGTGAGAACACCGGCGTCCTCGGCGGTTTCGGCCACCCGTTGCCGCGTCTGCAGGAAGCCGACCGCGACATAGTCGGAAACCGTTGTCCCGGTGAAACCCAGCTTGTCGCGGAGCAGGGCCGTCAACACCGCGTGCGAGGCGGAGACCGGCACACCGTCAAACTCGCTGTAGCTGGGCATCACGCTGGCCAGCCCCGCCAACCGGATGGCGGCCTCGAACGGCCGGGCGTAGACGTCGTAGAGTTCGCGGGCCCCGATCGCGGTCGCCGCCATGTTCTGCCCGCCCTCGGTGACCGCATAGCCGATGAAGTGTTTACCGGTCGCGGCCACGCCACGCACCAGGTCGTGCGACTGCAGACCTCGTGTGTAGGCAACACTCATCGCACTGACGAGATAGGCGTCCTCGCCGAACGTCTCGCTGATCCTGCCCCAACGGGCATCGCGAGCGATGTCCATCACCGGCCCCAGCGCATGGCGCAGGCCGACCGACCGCAGTTGGCGGCGAATGAGACCCGTCATCTTTTCCACCGCCTCGGTGTCCCACGTCGCGGCCATCGCGATCGGAGTTGGGAATGCGGTGAAGCCGGGCGCCACGACACCGGTCATCGCCTCGTTGTGGAATATCGCGGGAATCTTCAGCCTCGTCTCGGTCACCAGGTAACGCTGAATCGCGTTGGTCGCCTTCGCGAGAACTTCGGGTGCCTTGTGTCCGATCAAACCCAGAGCACAGACATGCCCGATGCCGTTTCCGAGCAACGCGTCGAGCCGGCTGCGGTTGATTCCCTCCGGGGTGAAGAGCGCCAGCGGGAACACCGAGGACAGCTGCATCGCCTTCTCGTCGACCGTCATCTGGCGCAACAGGCCGTGCGCACGGGTCATGGGATCCGTCATCGCTGTCGTTTTCACTCCTCCAATCGGCTTGCGCGTCTGGCTCCCCGCAGCGCAGCGATGGGAACGATGAAATACACCGCGATCACCAGGTAGCCGAATACGGCAACGATCGGAAAGAACAGCCCGACCCCGATGAACACGGCATATCCGGCCAGCCCCGGGGTGAGCCTATTGGTGATGAGCCTGACGTCCGCGTCGGCCACTTCGGTCCGAATCAAGCGCTGCCACACCGCATAACGCCATATCAGCGATACCACTGCCGACACCAGAAACAAGTTGATGCCGTAGACAGTCACCGCCACCCGTTCGGCATCGCTTTCGCCGATGTAGTCGCCCAACAGCCGAGTGGGGAACGGAAGGAATGAAACGAGCATCAGTAGCAGCAGGTTCAGTCGGATGAGCGCGGCGGTGGCCCGATTCAGGAACTCGGTGATCACCGTGTGTTCGAGCCACACCGCGCCGATCGTCGAGAAGCTCACCAGGTAGGTCAGATACGACGGCCACTGGCGGACCACGGCGCCCAGCAGGTCAGCCGCCGAGTCGTCGGGCACACCGATCTCGAGCACCAGCAGTGTGATCGCGATGGCGAACACACCATCGCTGAACGCTTCCATCCGGGTCGTCCGGTATCCAAAGGGCCGAGCAGCCTCGGCCCGTTCAGCCGCCACAATGGTTCAGTATCACTCCCGCGACGGACCGGCGGAGCGATACCGCGTGTACGGCGGCAGGGACTTTGGTCCTCGATTCCACAGGCCTTGGACCCACGACGAGCGCGGCCGACCGTTCCTACACTGCGGCCATGACCTATGTGATCAGCAGTGCGTGTGTGGACGTGATGCACAAGTCCTGTGTCCCCGAATGCCCGGTCGATTGCATCTACGAAGGCGCAAGGTCGCTCTACATCAATCCCGACGAGTGTGTGGACTGCGGCGCGTGCAAGCTGGCGTGCGAAGAGGGTGCGATCTACTTCGAAACGGATCTGCCCGACGACGAGCACGGCCACCTCGCCGACAACGCCGCGTTCTTCAACGGGGTCCTGCCGGGCCGCGACGCGCCCCTGGGTTCTCCGGGCGGCGCTGCCAAGCTCGGCCCGGTCGGCGCCGACGCACCCCTCGTGGCGGGCATGCCGCCGCGCTGACCACGGGCGAAGTAGGGACCTAAGGCCCTACTGCCACATCCGCCGGTCGCCGACAGTAAGGGTATGGAGCAGCTCACCACACTGGACGCGGGATTCCTACACGCCGAAGACTCCGACCCTCACGTGAGCCTTGCGATCGGGGCGATCGCCGTGCTCGCCGGGCCGATGCCTGAATTCGATTCCCTGGTCGCCGATCTCACCGAACGCGTGATGGCCGTCCCGCGCTTCCGGCAGATCCTGCGCACCCATCCACTCGACCTCGGCGCACCGGAGTGGGTGGAGGACGCGGGGGTCGACGTCTCCCATCACATCCGTCGGGCGGCGCTGCCCCGCCCCGGCGACGATGCCGCGCTGTTCCGCTGGGCCGCCGAAGTGATGGAGCGGCGTTTGGACCGCGACCGGCCTCTGTGGGAGTGCTGGGTCGTCGACGGCCTGGCCCACAACCGGTGGGCGATGCTGATGAAGATCCACCACTGCATCGCCGACGGGGTCGCGGCCACGCATCTGCTCGCCCATCTGTGTGACGGACAGGGCACCGAGACGTTCGCGACGGCGCTCAGCGGCGCCCAACCGAGGCCGAAACCCTGGCGCCTGCCGGCTCTTTCGCTCAATCCGGTCGACTGGATGGCATCTGCGTGGCGGACATCTCGCGACATGACCACCACCGCGACCCAGGCACTGCACGGGGCCGTCGAGATCGCCGGCGGGCTGCTGCGGCCGGCCTCCCCGTCGTCGCTGACCGGTCCGGTGACCGACATGCGGCGCTACGCCTCCGTCGAGGTTTCGCTGCCGGAGGTGCAGCACATCTGTGAGCGGTTCGACGTCACGGTCAACGATGTAGCGCTGGCAGCGATCACCGACAGCTTCCGCACCATCCTGCTGCGCCGCGGCGAGAACCCCCGGCGCACGTCGCTGCGCACCCTGGTGCCGGTGTCGGTGCGGTCCGCCGATGCGGCGGGCGAACCCGACAACCGGGTATCGGTGATGCTGCCCTACCTCCCCGTCGAGAAGGACGACCCGATCCAACAGTTGCAAACCGTGCACGCACGACTGGGCAAGTCCAAGGCGAGCGGACAGCGCGAGGCGGGAAACCTCTTCCTCACCGCGGCCAACGCGATTCCGTTCCCGCTGACGGCGTGGGCGGTTCGGGCCCTGACCCGGCTCCCCCAGCGCGGCATCGTGACACTGGCCACGAATGTGCCCGGCCCCCGCAAGCGGATGCGGCTCAAGGGGCGCGAAGTCATTCGGCTGCTGCCGATTCCGCCACTGGCACTTCGACTGCGAACCGGCATCGCGATCCTCAGCTACGCCGACCACCTCGCGTTCGGCATCATCGGCGACTACGACGCCGCACCCGATGTCAACGAACTCGCCGACGGCATCCAGCGCGCCGTTGCCCGCCTGGCCGACCTGAGCAACGGACACTGGCGTTGCACACCGGTCGGCACCCTCGCTCTGGTCCAAGGAGGCTGATGACGATGACCAAAGGTCAGGAACTGGAGACCCTCAACCGCAGGCAGTGTCTGGACCTGCTTGGCGGCGTACGGGTGGGCAGGCTGGTTTTCACCGAGGACGCATTGCCCGCGGTGCAGCCGGTGAACTTCCGGCTCTGGAATGACGACGTGGTGATCCGGGTCGCGGGCGGACCGAAGTTGGCCGCCGCGACCGACAACCAGGTCGTGGCCTTCCAGGCCGATGAGCTCGACGCCGACCTGCGGACCGGTTGGAGCGTCACCGTCGTCGGGCACGCCGAACCGATCACCGACGTCGACGAATTGGTGGAGTTGTCAGGAACATTCCTGCAGCCGTGGGTCGACGGTCGCCGGGACCACTTCGTGCGGATCCGCACCGAGAAGATGACCGGCCGCCGGTTTCGCGAGCGCGGCCTCCCGCAGTACCGGAGCACCGACCATGATGCCGTCACATCTTGAGACCGAGAAGCCGGCCATGCCCACGACGGTCGACATCGAGGTCGTCGTCAACGCGGTCGAATTGGCGTGCCGGGCCCCGTCGCTGCACAACAGCCAACCGTGGCGATGGGTGATCGGCAAGACCACGATCGAGCTTCATGCCGACCGCTCCCGGGTGATCCGCTCGGCCGACAGCTCGGGGCGTGAGGCCCTGATCGCCTGCGGTGCAGCGCTCGACCACTTTCGCGTCGCGATGGCCGCCGCAGGCTGGGACACCTCGGTCGAGACGTTCCCCGACCCGGACAGGCCCGAGCATCTCGCGTCGGTCCACGTCTGCGCCCCGACGCCCGTCACACCGAGCGCACGGGACCGCGCCGACGCCATCCTGGCCCGCCGCACCGACCGTCTGCCGTTCCGGGCGCCCGACGACACCCTCGACGTCGTGCTGTCGAACCGACCCGAGGGAACCTTCGTCGACACGTTGCAGGCCGCAACGCATCCCGAGCTGGCCGAGGCGTCCCGGCTCACCGAGTCGCTGCGTTCGCACGACGATCGCTACCACGGCGAATTGCAGTGGTGGACCACGCCTTTCAGGCTCTCGGAAGGCATTCCGCCCAGCGCACTGGTGTCGGAGTCCGAACGGCGGCGCGTGGGCGTCAACCGGAGCTTCCGGCCCAGCGGTCACCTCGACCGCCGAGGCGGAACCGCGCTCGACGAGGCGGACATCGTCGTGCTGTCGACGCCGGCGGACACCCGCGAGGACGCGTTCACCAGCGGTCAGGCGCTGTCCACGGTATTGCTCGACCTCACGGCCGCCGGGTTGGCGACCTGCACGATGACACATCTCACCGAAGTGGAGGCCGGACGCGACGCCGTCCGCCGGCTGACAGGACGCGACGCGGTCCCCCAGGCCTTGATTCGGGTGGGCAAAGCGCCGACGATCGAAAACACGCCGGCACCGACACCGAGACGGTCGGTGCGGGAAGTGATGGAGATTCGCCGCTGAGGCGCTGATCGGAAGGGCTCACATGGTCACGGTCTTCCTGGTCGACGACCATGAAGTCGTCCGCCGCGGACTGGTCGACCTGCTCGGATCGGACCCCGAACTCGAGGTGGTCGGCGAGGCCGGATCGGTCGCCGAGGCGATGGTCAGGATCCCCGCGGTCCGGCCCGATGTCGCCGTCCTCGACGTCCGGCTTCCCGACGGCAACGGAATCGAACTGTGCCGCGATCTGTTGTCCGATCTGCCCGACCTGCGCTGTCTGATGTTGACCTCGTACACCTCCGACGAGGCCATGCTGGATGCGATCCTGGCAGGCGCCAGCGGGTTCGTCATCAAGGACATCAAGGGCATGGAGCTCGCGCAGGCGATCAAGGATGTCGGCGCAGGCAGATCGCTTCTCGACAACCGCGCTGCGGCGGCGCTGATGGCAAAGTTGCGCGGCTCGGCCGACCGCAAAGATCCGCTCTCCGGGTTGACCGACCAGGAGCGCACGCTGCTCGGGTTGCTCGGCGAAGGCCTGACCAACAGGCAGATCGCCGCACGGATGTTCCTGGCGGAGAAGACCGTCAAGAACTATGTGTCACGGTTGCTCGCGAAACTCGGTATGGAGCGCCGGACGCAGGCCGCGGTGTTCGTGTCCAAGCTGGACCGCCGGCAGGACTAGTCCAACCACTCGACCATATCGGCCAGCGCGCGCCGCGGCGTGGACGGCAGCGGGTCGGCGTTCACCGGCGCCCAACCCACGCGCAACAGCATCTGAGGGTAGCCGTAATCGCCGAAAACGTCCTCCCGCACGGCTTCCCGTGTCTCGACGATCTCCAGCGGTTCGGTCACCGGACAGCTCGCCAGGCCCAGCGCGGTCGCCGAGAGCAGGACGAGGCTGCAGGCCTCACCGGCGCGCAGCCGCGCCAACGGCGTGTCGTCCTTCGTTCCCAGCGCCAGCACCGTCGCCGAGTCGTCTTCAGGTGACGCGTCGGGCGGCTGGGCAAGGGCGGGGCCGGCGAAGTGCCTGGCAGGTATCGCTGCGTGGGGATCCGACAGTGGGGTGTTCCTGGCGGGCACACCGGCCACCGACGCGTGCCGTCCGCTCCATGCGGTCAACTCGCGCAGATACGCGTCGTCGGCGGCGTGCTCCCGGACCGCTTGCGCCACAACATGTTGCAACTTGGGCAGTTGTGCGACTTCCCTGAGCATGACGCCGTAACGCGCCGCCCTCGCACCCATCAAGGCGATGTCGGCCTCCGGGACGGACCAGGAGTTGTAGAGGCGACGGTCGGTGCGGCGCCTCGGGATCGCCGCCGCCAGAACGATGTCGAGTTCGCCTGCCGGCTGAGGGCTCAGCTCGATGGCGGCCAGGTGCTGCGGTTCTGCCGGGTTGGGGAACCGGTGAACCCGGGCGTGCCAGCCGAGCGCCGCCAGCGCGACGACGGCGTGGTGCAGGGCGATCCCGCAACTGAGGTGCAGGTCGCGGCTGTCCGGATCGGCATTGGGTAGCCGACGGTCCAGATCGGCGTACAGGTGCAGGCTTTCGTCGCCCACCCGCCACTGCCACGGCTGCGAGTTGTGGATGGAGGGCGCCCTGGTGGCCAGCGACAACGCGGTCCGCACGGTGTCCCGGTCGGGGAAGTGAGCGTTCATGGCGGTCCTGCTCTCCTGTGTCAGTGTTCCTGTATCCACAGTGGCCGCAACGCAGGGTCTGCAGCTAGTGACGAAGGTCCCCGATGCGAGGGGACGAGGTCGACAGTCAGCCGGCGATCGACAGCGCGATGCCGTCGAGGATGTCGTGCTCACTGACCGTCAGCTCCTCGATACCCGCCCGCTGTTGCAGTGCGGCGGCCAGCTCCTCGACGATGATCGCCCCGCCGCCGATGACGTCGACGCGGCCCTCATGCATCGGCCCCAGCTGCGCGCGTTGGGCTCGCGGCATCGCGATCAGCCCCTCGCACACGTTCAGCAGTTCGCCGAACCGCACACGGGACAGGTGAATCGCATCCGAGTCGTAGACGGGCATCTTCTGCGCCAGCGCCGACAACGTCGTCATGGTGCCTGCCACTCCCACCCAGGTGCGGGCCTGGTCGACGGGCACCGCCCGAAAAGCCTCGTGCAGCCCCTCTCGCACCACGTCACGAGCCGCAGCGATCTCCTCTGCGGTCGGCGGGTCCGAGTGCAGGCAGCGTTCGGTGAGCCGGACGCATCCGATGTCAGCCGAATAGCCTGCGGTCATCTCGTCGCTACCGAGCACCACTTCGGTAGACCCGCCGCCCAAGTCGACGACCACGAAAGGCGCTGCCGCCGAGTCCAGTTCGCCGACCGCACCGTTGAACGACAACGCGGCCTCTTCGGCGCCGGTGATCACCTCGGCGACCGCACCGGACACAACGGCGCCCAGCACCTCGGCCGTCATCGCGAAGAAGACCTCGCGGTTCGCGGCATCCCTGGTCGCCGAGGTCGCCACCATCCGGACGTTGTCGACGCCGTGGTGGCGCATCAGGTCGGCGTAGTCGGCCAACGCCGACTCCGTGCGCGACAGTGCCTCCGGCGCGAATTGTCCTGTGGCGTCGACACCTTGACCCAATCGGACGATGCGCATCTCGCGGTGCACGTCGGCCAGCCTGCCATCGACCTGGTCGGCGATCAGCAGGCGGATCGAGTTGGTACCGCAGTCAATCGCGCCGACCCTACTCATGGGCCCACCTTTCGGAATCGATGATGCCTTCCATCGCGGGATCGTCGGCCAGCGCCGCCAGCGCTTCGTCACCGAAAGGATTGACGCCAGGACCCTTCGCCAGCGAGTGGGCGATCAGCACGTGCAGGCACTTGACCCGGTCCGGCATGCCGCCACCGGAGAACGTCGTCCCGAGAGGTTCGATCGCGTCGCGCTCGGCGAGATAGGACTCGTGCGCCTTGCGGTACGCCCGCGCCAGGTCCGCGTCGATCTGCAGCCGCGCGGTCATCTCCCGCATCATGCCCGACGATTCCAGCCTGCTCGCGGCGGCGGTCAACACCGGGTGGGTGAGGTAGTACAACGTCGGAAACGGCGTGCCGTCAGGCAGTTTCGGCGCGGTCTTGACGACGCCGGGCTCACCGTTGGGACACCGGTAGGCGATCTGGAGGACACCGCGCGGCGCGCGTCCGAGCTGGCGCTCGACGGCGTCGAGGTCTGCGGGGTCAACCACCGGGAGCGGGCGGGGCCGGAGGCGGCGGTGGGGGCGCACCGGGTGTGGCCGGTGGCGCTCCGGGCAGTGGACCGGGTGTGATCCCATGCGGCTCATCGGCGATCGTGTGCCACAGCGCGGTGTACCACGGCTGACCGCGGTTGACGGCTTCTGGTTCCTGATCGGGTGTGCCGGGCACCACCGCACCGGGAGGCAGCTGCACCTGGTACGGAATCTCGCCGGGCATCACGAAACCGAGCCGTTCGCGGGCCTGCGCGGCGATGAACACCGGGTCGGCCAGCTTCACCTTCTGCTGTTCGAGCTCGGCGATCTGGGCCCGCAGTTGCTGTTCGGTCGCTTTGAGTTGCTTCATCTCCGTGCGCTGTGCGAAATAGGTGCGGACCGGCCCGGCGATCGTCAGCGTCAGCACGCAGACCACCACCGCGAGGATGGCCGCGCGCCGGGCCGCGGACCCGAACCGTTGCTCGGACTGTTGCTCGGCCGATTCCGCGATGGCGCGCCGGATGACGACGCCGGTTTCCTGGGATTTGGTCGGGGCCTCGGCCGCTGCCTCGGTCGCGGGCCGCGAGTCGGTGGTACGGGGCTCGCGGCGTGCGGCGACCCGCGGACGGCCCTTCCCCGCACCGCCTGCCTTGCCCGACTTCCCGGGTCGGGAGGTCGGTGACCGGCGCTTGGGGTCGGGCCGTTTCGCTTCGGGCACGGGCCGTTACCGGGCTATCTGGCTTCCATGGCGAACCGCGGGAAGGCGAGGTCGCCGGCGTAGCGGGCGGCGTCGCCGAGGTTCTCCTCGATGCGCAGCAGCTGGTTGTACTTGGCGACGCGCTCGCTGCGGGCCGGCGCGCCGGTCTTGATCTGGCCGCTGCCCACCGCAACCGAGAGGTCCGCGATCGTCGTGTCCTCGGTCTCGCCGCTGCGGTGGCTCATCATCGTGCGGTAGCCGCTGTTGTGGGCGAGCGCCACCGCATCGAGCGTCTCGGTGAGCGTGCCGATCTGGTTCACCTTCACCAAAAGTGCGTTGGCGGCGCCCTTTTGGATACCGTCCTCGAGTCGCTCCGGGTTGGTGACGAACAGGTCGTCGCCGACGAGTTGCACGCGATCCCCGATGGCCGACGTCAGCGCGACCCAGCCGTCCCAGTCGTCTTCGGACAGCGGGTCCTCGATCGACACCAGTGGATAGGCGTCGAGCAGACCCGCGTAGAAGGTGCCCATCTGCTCGGCGGTGCGCACCTCGTTCTCGAACTTGTAGCCCTGACCGTCGGCGTAGAACTCGGTCGCGGCCACGTCGAGGGCGAGCGCGATTTCCGAGCCCGCCTTGAACCCGGCGGAGTCGATGGCCGACAGGATCAGGTCGAGCGCGGCGGTCGTGCCCGCCACGTCGGGCGCGAATCCACCTTCGTCGCCGAGACCGGTCGCCAGGCCCTGGGCCTTGAGCACCGACTTCAGCGAGTGGTAGACCTCCGTACCCCAGCGCAGCGCCTCCTTGAACGACGCCGCGCCGATCGGCGCGACCATGAACTCCTGCACGTCGACTCCGGTGTCGGCGTGTGCGCCGCCGTTGAGGATGTTCATCATCGGCACCGGAAGGATGTGGGCGTTCGGGCCGCCGAGGTAGCGGAACAGGTCGAGATCGGCCGCATGGGCCGCCGCCCGGGCCACCGCCAGCGAGGCACCCAGGATCGCGTTGGCGCCGAGCCGTGATTTGTCGGGTGTGCCGTCGAGGTCGAGCAGCGCCTGGTCGACGAGGCGCTGATCGTCGGCCTGCAGCCCGATGATGGCAGGGGCGATCTCGTCGAGGACGGCCTCGACCGCCTTCTCGACGCCCTTCCCGCCGTACCGTGAGCCGCCGTCGCGGAGTTCGACGGCTTCGTGCTCACCCGTCGAGGCGCCCGACGGCACGGCAGCGCGGGCGAACGACCCGTCGCCCAGCAGAACCTCAACCTCGACCGTCGGGTTTCCCCGGGAGTCGAGGATTTCTCGGGCTCCGACCTGATCGATAGTGGGCACTGGCGTCTCCTTGGTGTCCTCGGTGTGGGGGCGAGAAGTTTTCGCGTCAACCGACGAGCCTAGAGCCTTCCTATTGGGCAGGCGTGTCTAGAGGGGGTGCCCGTTGGCGTAAGCGGTCGCCCAGTCCCGCACGGTCCGCGCGTACTGGTCGGAATGGTTGTAGGCACGCAGCGCGTTCATCCATCCGCGCGGGGTGGCCAGGTCCTTGCCGGTCCAGCACAGATAGCCCGCTGCCGACAGCGCGGCGTCGTCCATGTTGTCGGCGCTGATCTGGCCGTCGTTGTTGGCGTCGACGCCGTAGTGGCCCCACGTCTCGGGGATGAACTGCATCGGGCCCATCGCGCGGGCATGCTTCGAGTCGCCGTCATGGCTGATCGCGGAGTCGTCGAAGATCTCGAGGTTGCCGTTGGTGCCGTCGAGCCAGACCCCCCGAATAGGTGGCTCGACGTCGCCGTTCGCGCCGATCGCCGCGCCGCGGTACGTGCCGTGGTGGCTTTCCACCTGCCCGATCCCGGCCAGCGTCGTCCAGGCCAGCTTGCAGTCCGGGTTCTCCACCTCCGCCACCCGGGCCGCATAGGCGTACGCCTCGAGCGCGGCGACCGGTATGCCCAGCCTGGGGGCGCGCTCGGCGGCCCATTCGTGCAGCTGATCGGCCGGGCGGCCCTTGGCGTAGGTGTCGATCTGGGGCACCGGGTCGCCCGGTGGCGGCGGTACGCCCTCAGGGATGGGCGTCCCGAGCTGCCACGAGCAGCTAGAAGCCAAGAGCAGCGCCGTCGCTCCTAGAACGGCGACAGCACGCAGCCAACGCACCGGCGACACCAAACTCCCTCAACCAACTTCGGTCGCTGCCCATGGTCCCACGTGTTCGGGACGTCGCGGCTCAGCGTCGGGAGCGATTCGGGTGCACAAATTCTTCACCGGGTCAGGACGCCGAATCGGCAACTTCGGCCTCAGCAGCATCATCGGCCACCTCTGCCTCTGTGGTCTCATCGGCGTCGTCATTGGTCTCATCTGATTCCATCGCGTCGTCCTCGCCGTCTGTTTCGTCCGCGCGATCGGACGGCCAGTGCGCGCGCCACTCGTCCTCGGTCACGGCGCCGAGTGGGCTGGCGTCGAGCTCCTCTGGCACATCGTCACCTCGACGGTCGACCGCGATCGCCCGCTCCGCGCGTCGCACCGTATCCATGAACTCCAAAACAGCCGAACGCAAGACGTTCTCGGCATCGCTACCCACCGCCACCGTCACCGACGTGACCGCATGGGGAATCAGGTCCGCAGGCAGCCCAGCGGCACTCACCCGCTCGATCACCTTCTGCGCCAACGCCAGAGCGGGTTGCGCGGTCGGCACGTCGTCCATCGTGGAATGCGCCCGCTTCGCCTTCTTCTCCAGCGCCTTGCGCTCCTCCCACTGGGCGAGCTGGTCGTCCAGCGAGATCGGCTCTCCGGCCAACACCGCGGGTACGCGGTTGCCCAGCTTGCGTACCAGCGCGTCGGCGACGTCGTCGATGCCGAACGAATTCTGTGGTGCGTCTTCGGCGATGCGGGCGTGAAAAAGGACCTGTAGCAACACGTCTCCGAGTTCGTCGCGCAGCGCGTGAGCGTCGCCGCTGTGCACGGCGTCGAAGACCTCGTAGGTTTCCTCGAGCAGGTAACGGCGAAGCGAGTCGTGCGTCTGCTCGCTCTCCCACGGCCCGGAGGTGCGCAGTTTGTCCATCATCGCGACGGCGTCGACCAGCCGCTCTCCCGGTGCGGCCTCGGGCGCCGAGATCACCCTGTCTCCGGCCGCCAACCGGGCCTTGACCGCGGGGTGCTCGGGATCCGAGGACAGCAGCACCGGCGCGTCCTCGCCGTCGTATGCCGGCCGCGCCGAGGGCAACGACCAGGGCACCTTGATCGGCATCTCCTCGGTGTACTGCACGTCGCCGGCCAGCAGGTCGATCGCGTCGATCGGGATCAGGGACGGGCGCCGGGGGTCGACCAAAACGACGGTCATCGGGCTACACCCCCTCACGCGTTTTGTCCGAATCGCTGACCTCGGTTATACCAACACCTCGTCCGCCCCCGAAGCGCGCAGAACCTGGCTCCCCCGCTTTCGTGCGCCCCGACCGGCGATGGCCGCCCTGCCTGGCGGCAGGACGGCCATCGTGTCCGTATCGGGTTGCTCAGGACACCGGCTCGAACGGCTCGTCCGGGAGGACCCAGTGGCCCGGCTTCTCATCGAAGAACGGGTTGACGATCCCGTTCACATCCGGAAGCTTCTTCAGCTGGCCGGGAGGGATTCCGTAGAACGGGTTGGGAACCCCGTTGATGAACGGCGAGTTCTTCAGCTGCCCCGGCGGGATGTGCCCGTTCGGGAGCTTGAAGTAGTTGTCGACCTCAGGGAACTGCACGTCGGGCAGGTCCACATCGGGGACGTTCACGCTCGGAACATCCACATCGGGCAGGTTCACCCGCGGAACATTCACATCGGGAACGTTCACAGCCGGCACGTTCACATCGGGCACGTTCACACTCGGAACATTCACGTCGGGAACGTTCACAGCCGGCACGTCGACATCCGGCGCGTGGACAGCCGGAATGTTCACATCGGGAACGTTCACGCTCGGAACAGGAACCGGAGGCGGCTGCGGGATGTTGATGTGCGGTTGCGCCTGTGCCAGACCTGCGCCCAGGCCAAGCGCGCCGAGTCCGAGTGCACCGGTCATCGTGGTGGTCACTGCCAGTTTCTTGAAGTCCATCGAAAACTCCTTCGCCTTGCGTCATCGCGACACGCACCGACTCCTCGGTCGCATCGTGTGATGTTCGGTTTAGGAAATTGCTTAACCACCTGTCGTAGGTGGTCGACGCCCTCGGTTTGGACGACTTCCCTCGGTCTAGAAGGCAAGCAACACCTTGACCCCCCGACGTGTTTGTCGCAACGGGTTGACGGTGCGTTAACAGCGCTGTTGGGTTCGGGCCGGGCGCGGCACCCTTGAAAACCCGCCTGACCAGGCGATCAGTCAGCCGAATTCGGGCTTGAAATGATGTCGACGCTGCCCTGTGGTTTCCCGTCCAAAGCCAAGATCAGGTCGGCGACCATCTGCACCAACTCGAGATCGCGGATCCGCGGTGCGCCGATGCCGTTACCGGCACGCGGGATCGGCACCTGCACCGTCGACGTGGTCGCCCGGTAACCGGCGCTCGGGTACATCCGCTTGAGCCGGAGTTGTTGCGAATCCATCAGCTGCAGCGGGGAGAGTCGCACCGTCGACTCCGACACCGAGCTGACTTCGGTGACGCCGTAGGCCTTCAACAGCAACCGCAGACGCGCGACGGCCACGAGGCGCCGCGCGGGTTCGGGTAGTGGACCGTACCGGTCGACGAGTTCTTCGATGACGGCGTCCACCGCCTGCTGATCCGCGGCCGCCGCCAGCCTGCGATAGCCCTCCAACCGGAGCCGGTCGCTGCCGATGTAATCCGGTGGCAGGTGCGCGTCAACGGGCAGATCGATTCGTACGTCCTTCGGTTCTTCCGGTGCGGCAACGGTTTCGCCGTCCGCGGCGGCCCGATAGGCCTCGACAGCTTCACCCACCAGACGCACATAGAGGTCGAAGCCGACACCGGCCACGTGTCCGGACTGTTCGGCGCCGAGCACGTTGCCCGCGCCGCGAATCTCCAGGTCCTTCATGGCCACTGCCATGCCCGCGCCGAGCTCGTTGTTCTGCGCGATGGTGGCCAGCCGGTCGTAAGCGGTCTCGGTGAGCGGAACCTCGGGCGGATACAGGAAATACGCGTAGCCGCGTTCACGGCTACGACCGACCCGGCCCCTGAGCTGATGCAACTGGGACAGACCGAAGGTGTCGGCGCGTTCGACGATCAACGTATTGGCGTTGGAGATGTCCAGGCCTGTCTCGACGATCGTCGTGCAGACCAGAATGTCGTATTCGCGATTCCAGAAACCCTCGACTGTGCGCTCGAGCTGTTCCTCGGGCATCTGGCCGTGCGCGACGACCACGCGCGCCTCGGGCACCAGTGCCGAAACCCGCGCGGCCGCTTGGTCGATGGTCCTGACCCGGTTGTGGATGTAGAACGCCTGACCGTCGCGCAGCAGTTCGCGGCGCAGCGCGGCGGCGATCTGTTTGTCGTCGTGGGGCCCGACGTAGGTCAGCACCGGATAACGCTCCTCGGGCGGAGTGAGGATCGTCGACATCTCCCGGATACCTGCCAGGCTCATCTCCAGCGTGCGCGGGATCGGGGTGGCGCTCATGGTCAACACGTCGACGTGGGTTCGCAACGACTTGATGTGCTCCTTGTGCTCGACGCCGAAACGCTGTTCCTCGTCGACCACGATCAGGCCGAGATCCTTCCACGTCACGCCCGTCTGCAGCAGGCGGTGAGTACCGATCACGATGTCGACGCTGCCGTCCTTCATGCCCTCGAGCACCGCGCGCGATTCGGCCGGGTCGGTGAACCGCGACAAGCCCTTGACGGTGACCGGGAACCCCGCCATCCGCTCGGAAAAGGTTTGAAGGTGCTGGTCGGCCAGCAGCGTCGTCGGCACCAGCACCGCGACCTGCTTACCGTCCTGCACCGCCTTGAACGCCGCCCGCACCGCGATCTCGGTCTTGCCGTAGCCGACGTCGCCGCAGATCACCCGGTCCATCGGGATCGGCTTTTCCATGTCGGCCTTGACCTCGGTGATCGCGGTCAGCTGATCGACTGTCTCGGTGAAGCCGAACGCGTCCTCCATCTCGGCTTGCCACGGGCTGTCGGGGGCGAACGCGTGGCCGGGCGAGGCCTGCCGCTTGGCGTACAAAGACACCAGTTCGGCGGCGATCTCGCGAACTGCGCGGCGTGCCTTGGTCTTTGTGTTGGTCCAGTCGCTGCCGCCCAGCCGCGACAGCGTCGGGGACTCCCCGCCGACGTAGCGGGACAGCTGGTCCAGCGAGTCCATCGGCACGTAGAGCTTGTCGGTGCCGCCACCCCGTTTCGAGGAGGCATATTCGAGCACCAGGTACTCGCGACGGGCGCCGCCGACGACGCGCTCGGTCATCTCGACGAACCGGCCGATGCCATGTTGGTCGTGCACCACCAGGTCGCCTGCGGTGAGCGCCAACGGGTCAACGACGTTGCGCCGCTTGGCCGCAAGCCTCTTGCCTTCGGTGGCGGTCGCGCGGTTGCCGGTGAGGTCGGTCTCGGTGATGATCACCAGATTCGCGCCCGGAATCACGACACCGTCGTGCAGTGGGCCCTTGAGCACACCGACGACGCCGTCCTTGAGCGAGCCACCGGGCTCCAAAAGTCCTGCCGGAACATCGGATTCGGCGAGCTGCTCGACGACGCGCTGCGCGGTGCCCGCGCCGGGCGTGACGACCGCGGCGCAACCGCCGGTCGCGACGTGGGCGCGCAGCATGGCGAAGATCTCGCCGATACTTGCTTGCGAACCGCGCGCCGACGGGGCGGGCCGGATGTCCACCTCGAATCCGGCTTCGTCGGACAGCTGACTCAACGTCCACCACGGATGTCCGCCCTCGCGGGCCGCGGCGCGCGCATCGTCGAGTTCGACGAACCCCGACGCGCCGAGCGACTCCAGGTCGATGGGTGCGTCGCCGCCCACCGCCGCCGTGGACCAGGACGCCTCCAAGAACTCGCGGCCCGTCTTGATCAGATCGGCGGCCCGGGTGCGGACCTTCTCCGGATCGCAGATCAACAGCGGCATGCCGTCGGGCAGCAGATCCGACAACGTCGACAGCGCGTCGGGACGCAACAGCGGGAGCAGGGCTTCCATCCCGTCGACCGGGATGCCCTCGGAGAGCTTGGCCAGCATGTCGGGCACGGTGCCGGGCAGGGTGTTCTCTTGAACGGGGTGCTCGCGGGCCAGTTCGACGGCGCGCTCGCGGACGTCGTCGGTCAGCAGCACCTCACGGCACGGAACGGCGATGACGGTTTCGACGTCGATCTCCGGGATCGACCGCTGGTCGGCGACCGCGAACATCCGCATCTCGGACACCTCGTCGCCCCAGAACTCGATGCGAACCGGATGCTCGTAGGTCGGGGGGAACAGGTCGAGAATGCCGCCGCGCACCGCGAACTCGCCGCGTTTGCCGACCATGTCGACGCGGGTGTAGGCGAGTTCGACCAGCCGGGCGATCAGACCGTCGAACTCCGCCTCGACGCCCACGCTCAAGGTCACCGGTTCGACGTCGGCCACGTCGGGCACCATCGGCTGCAGCAGCGACCGCACGGTGGTGACCACCACTTGCAGCGGCGGCCCGAGACGCGCGTCGTCGGGATGGGTCAGCCTGCGCAACAACATGAGCCGCGCGCCCACGGTGTCGACTCCCGGGGACAGCCGTTCGTGCGGCAGCGTCTCCCACGAGGGGAACATCGCGACGGTTTCACCGAACACGCCACGCAGTTCGGCGGTCAGATCGTCGGCCTCGCGCCCGGTGGCGGTCACGACGACCAGCGGAGACGCGTGCGCGATCGCGGACGCGACGAACACGCGGGCGGCGGCCGGGCCGACGATGGCGAGATCGGCGGGCTTGTCGGCGGCGCGGCGCGAGATCTCGGCGAGGGAGGGATCTCGTAGGGCCAGTTCGACGAGCCCGGCGATCGGGGTTGGGACGGACAGGGTCCCCGATGCGGTCATGATGCTTCCATCGTAGGCACGCGTCGAAAGGCTTGCCGCGACGAGGGTTTACGCAGATCCGCTGACGAGATCTACGTCACTCGTCGAGCAACGGCGGATCGTTCTCCAGATGCATCAGCCCGTTCCAGCACAGGTTGACCAGATGCGCTGCGACGACCTCTTTCTTGGGCTCGCGCACGTCGAGCCACCACTGCGCGGTCATCGACACCGAGCCGACCAACGCCTGGGCGTATAGCGGCGCCATCTCCGGGTCCAGTCCGCGGCGGGAGAAGTCGCCGGCCAGAATCGAGGACACCTGGTTGACGGCCTCGTTGAGCAGCGTCGAATAGGTGCTGCCGGAGGTGATCGACGCCGGGGAGTCGCGAATCAGGATGCGGAAGCCGTCGGTGCGCTCGTCGACGTAGGTCAGCAGGGCGAGCGCGACGCGTTCGATGCGCAGCCGCGAGCGGTTGTTGGTCATCCGGGTCAGCGACGAGGTGATCCCGTCCAGCAACGCCGACATCTCGCGGTCGACGACCACCGCGTAGAGGCCCTCTTTGCCGCCGAAGTGCTCGTAGACGACGGGCTTGGAGACGTTCGCGCGCTGGGCGATCTCCTCGATCGAGGTGCCCTCGTAGCCGCGCTCGGCGAAGAGCTTGCGCGCGACCTCGATGAGCTGGTGGCGCCGCTCGGCGCCCGTCATCCGCGCCCGCGGTGCCCTGACCTCCTTGTCGAGTGCTGCCACGGTCACCAGGGTAGATGCAGATGTAGTGGTCGGGCGGCGATCAGACGGCGAGGCGCCTGCCGTCGGGAACAAACGAAGAGGGGTCCGGCGATTGGACTAGCATCACGAGTTGTCCGATCCGTCGTGGTGTAATCGGCAGCACCTCTGATTTTGGTTCAGATAGTTCAGGTTCGAGTCCTGGCGACGGAGCAATTGGCCGCGATTGTGCGCTCACATGCGGCGTGACCGGCGTGTCGCGTATGAAACCGCACATCCGATAGGCAGGAGACCGGATGACGGCAGCCCCTGAAACCGCGGTGGTCGTGCTCGCGGCCGGCGCCGGAACCCGGATGCGATCCGACACCCCGAAGGTGCTGCACACCCTGGCGGGTCGCAGCATGCTCGCCCACGCCCTGCACGCGGTGGCCAAGGCGGCACCGCAGCACCTGGTCGTGGTGGTCGGCAAGGACCGGGAAAGGGTGAGGCCCGAGGTCGAGCGACTGGCCGCCGAGCTCGGCCGCCCGATCGACACCGCGACCCAAGAGCAGCAGCTCGGCACCGGACACGCCGTGCAGTGCGGTTTGGCGGCACTGGCGGCCGACTTCGCGGGCACGCTGGTGGTGACCTCGGGTGACGTGCCGTTACTCGACGCCGACACGCTGGCCGACCTGATCGGCACGCACAGCAGGCGGCCGACGGCGGTGACCGTGTTGACCACCACGCTGCCCGACCCGACAGGTTACGGCCGCATCCTGCGCACCCAGGACGGCGAGGTGATGGGCATCGTCGAACAGGCCGACGCCACCCCCGAACAGCGGGCCATCACCGAGGTCAACGCCGGGGTGTACGCGTTTGACGCCACCGCGCTGCGGTCGGCGCTGGGCCGCTTGAGCTCGGACAACGCCCAGCAGGAGCAGTACCTGACCGACGTCGTCTCGATCGTGCGCTCCGACGGTCTGGTCGTACGGGCCAAGCACGTCGACGACTCGATGCTGGTTGCCGGGGTCAACGACCGCGTGCAGCTGGCCGAACTCGGCGCGGAGCTGAACCGGCGCATCGTCGCCACGCACCAGCGGGCCGGGGTGACGGTGGTCGATCCCGCCACGACGTGGATCGACGTCGACGTGACCATCGGCCGCGACACCGTGGTCAAGCCGGGCACCCAGCTGCTCGGCGACACCCGCATCGGCGGGCGGTGTGAGGTCGGGCCCGACACCACATTGGCCGACGTCACGGTTGGTGACGGCGCGACCGTGTGCCGCACGCACGCCACCTCGTCGGTGATCGGGGACGGCGCGACGGTCGGGCCGTTCACCTACCTGCGGCCGGGCACCGTGCTGGGCGCCGACGGCAAGCTCGGCGCGTTCGTCGAGACCAAGAACTCGACGATCGGCACCGGCACCAAGGTGCCGCATCTGACGTACGTCGGCGACGCCGACATCGGCGAGCACAGCAATATCGGCGCGTCGAGCGTCTTCGTCAACTACGACGGCGAGACCAAGAGCCGCACCACGATCGGCTCGCACGTCCGCACCGGGTCGGACACGATGTTCGTCGCCCCGGTCACCGTCGGCGACGGCGCCTACACCGGGGCGGGCACCGTCGTGCGTGACGACGTGCCGCCCGGTGCGTTGGCCGTGTCCGCCGGCCCGCAGCGCAACATCGAGGGTTGGGTGACGCGCAAGCGGCCGGGGTCGGCGGCGGCACGGGCCGCGGAGCAGGCATCGGCCGGCGAGGGCGGGCAGGCTACGGACGACGTCGAATCCGGGTGAGCGGCCCCGACCGTTCACGATCTGGCCACCCGGGCACGGCCGGCGCGTCAAGCTACGTAGGATTAGCCGGTATCGATCCCCGACCTTGAGGGCGCAGTGTGGGCACCGAGTGGACCGACAATCGCAAAAATTTGATGCTGTTCTCGGGTCGGGCGCACCCCGAACTCGCTGAACAGGTCGCCAAGGAACTCGACGTACCCGTGACGGCGCAGACCGCGCGGGACTTCGCCAACGGCGAGATCTTCGTCCGGTTCGACGAATCCGTTCGCGGTTGCGACGCCTTCGTGCTGCAGAGCCATCCGGCGCCACTGAATCAGCACCTGATGGAACAGCTGATCATGATCGACGCGCTCAAGCGCGGCAGCGCCAAGCGGATCACCGCGATCCTTCCGTTCTATCCGTACGCACGGCAGGACAAGAAGCACCGCGGGCGCGAACCGATCTCGGCGCGGTTGGTCGCCGACCTGCTCAAGACCGCGGGTGCCGACCGGATCGTCACCGTCGACCTGCACACCGACCAGATCCAGGGCTTCTTCGACGGACCCGTCGACCACATGCGGGCGCAGAAGCTGCTCACCGGTTACATCGCCGAGCATTACTCCCACCACGACATGGTGGTCGTCTCCCCCGACTCCGGCCGCGTACGCGTCGCCGAGAAGTGGGCGGACTCCCTCGGAGGCGTCCCGCTGGCGTTCATTCACAAGACGCGCGACCCGCTCAAACCCAACGAGGTGGTGTCCAACCGCGTCGTCGGCGACGTGCGGGGCAAGACCTGTGTGCTGACCGACGACATGATCGACACCGGCGGCACCATCGCCGGTGCGGTCAAGCTGCTCAAGGCCGACGGCGCCGGCGACGTGATCATCGCGGCGACACACGGTGTGCTCTCGGATCCGGCCCGCGAGCGGTTGGCCGATTCGGGTGCCTGCGAGGTGATCGTCACCAACACGCTGCCGATCGGCGAGGACAAGCACTTCGCGCAGTTGACCGTGCTCTCGATCGCCCCGCTGCTGGCGAACACGATCCGCGCGGTGTTCGACAACGGCTCGGTGACAAGCCTTTTCGACGGGTCGGCATAGATGTCGGCCCCAATGCCAAACGCGACGATCTACCACAACCCCAAGTGCTCGACCTCGCGCAAGACGTTGGACTTGTTGCGCGAGAACGGAATCGAACCTGAGATCGTGCAGTACCTGAAGACGCCGCCGACCCGCGCCGAGCTGGAGAAGATGATCTCCGACGCCGGTATCGACGTGCGCACCGCCGTGCGTAAGCGTGAATCCCTCTACGGCGAACTGGGTTTGGCGGACGCCTCGGACGACGAGCTCCTCGACGCGATGGCCGCCAACCCGATTTTGATCGAGCGGCCGTTCGTCGTCACGCCGAAGGGCACCCGGTTGGCCCGGCCGATCGACGCGGTGCGCGAGATTCTGTGAGCCGTCGAGGCTTTCGAGTTCTCGCCGCCGCGGTGACGGTCGTCGGTGCGATCGCCGCGGTGTCCGGCTGCGGCACCGAACCGCCCAATTATCAGTCGGTGTGGTCGACGTCGTCGCCGCCGCCGTCGACCACCGCCAACCCCGATGACAAGCCGGTGCCCGTCGCGGCGTTCCTGGAACAGGCCGGGGTGACCGGTCAGCCGGTATTCCCCGAGAAGCTCACCGATCTGACCGTTTCGTATCCGACGCCGGCCGGGTGGGAGCCGTACTTCAACACCAACTTCGCGCCGGGAACCAGGGTGATCGCCAAGGGCGAGACGTACCCGATCGCGATGCTGGTGGTGATGAAGTTGACCGGCGACTTCGATCCGCGCGAGGCGATCAAGCACGGCTACGTCGACGCGGAGATGTCGCAGAACTTCAAGCGCCTCAACGCGTCCATGGACGACTTCAAGGGTTTCCCGTCGGCGATGATCGAGGGCAGCTACGACCTCAACGGCACCCGGATGCACAGCTACAACCGCATCGTCATCGCGACCGGCGCACCGCCTGCCAAGCAGCGCTATCTCGTCCAGTTCACGGTGACGAGCTTCGCCCAGAAAGCCGCCGAAGAGGCCCCCGACATCGAGAAGATCATCGGCGGCTTCAACGTCGCGGTCCCGAAACCGCCGCCGAAGTAGCCCCCAGTTTTTGCGCGAAATGGCATTCCAGCAGGAAAAGTGCGAGTAGCGGCCTGCGGGAATGCAATTTCGGGGATTGGGGTCAGGGTCGCCAGCCGCGCGACACCAGCGCGTCCCACGCCCGTCTGACCAAGTACTGCGGATGGTCTTCCTTTATCGCTCTGAGCACGATCCAGCCGAGCCGCTCAATCTGCGGTATCACTCGCAGGTCCTTGACGTACTGAGCGCGCGAGGTGCGGTGCTGATCGCCGTCGTACTCGGCGACCACCTCGAAATCCTCCCAGCCCATGTCGACCGTCCGAAGTAGGTTCCCGAACTCGTCGACGATGGGGATCTGGGTGCTCGGCCTGGGAAGTCCGGCGTCGATGAACAGCAGCCGAAGCCAGGTCTCGCGGGGTGAGGCGGCGCCGCCGTCGACCAGCGGCAACAACTCCTTGAGCCGTTTGACACCCCGGGCGCCCTGATACCGCTTGGCCAGGAGCAACACGTCCTCCATCGAGAATGGCTGCGCGCGCATGAGGGCGTCGAGCCGAGCGATTGCCTGTCCTCGAGGCAGGTGCCGACCGAGGTCGAAGGCGGTACGCGCGGGAGTCGCGAGGAATACCCCGTCTTGCCAGACGAATTCGTCGCCCGTTATGCGTTCATTGCGGGTGATGATGCCTTTCGGGGGCCGGGCGCAGTCGTAGACCAATTCGATCGCGGTGTCGTCGACCCACTCCGCGCCGTGAAGAGCTGAGGCCGCGACGCCGGTGACAATCCCGCCGCGGTTGGACCACAGCCATGCTGCGAAGGTGCGATCTTCAACCCTTAGTTGTCGCCCCCGCCGAGCATGGACATCCGGATACACCGGCCGGTACCACCGGGCCAGTTCATGTCGAGTGACGATGCCGTTGGCGACTGCCTCCGACCCGATGAATATCTCCCCCATGGCCAGATTGTGCTGACCCGCCCCGACACTGCCGCGAAATTGCATTCCAGCAGCGAAAGTGCGAGTGGAGACCTGCTGGAATGCCATTTCGCGGTACGTCACTAGGGTGGTCGGCATGAGCGACTGGACCGCCGCGGATCTGCCCTCCTTCTCCGGACGCACCGTCATCGTCACCGGCGCCAACAGCGGCATCGGCTTGATCACGGCGCGCGAACTGGCCGGAGCAGGCGCCAAGGTCATTCTCGCCGTGCGCAACACCGCCAAGGGTGACGAGGCCGCGGCGACGATCACCGGGGACGTCGAGGTCCGCAAGCTGGACCTGCAGGACCTGGCGTCCGTGCGCGCGTTCGCCGACGGTGTGGACGCCGTCGACGTGCTGGTCAACAACGCCGGCATCATGGCCGTCCCGTACGCGTTGACCGTCGACGGCTTCGAGAGCCAGATCGGCACCAACCATCTCGGCCACTTCGCCCTGACCAACCTGCTGCTCCCCAAGATCAGCGACCGCGTCGTGACGGTGTCCTCGGTCATGCACATCTTCGGCCGGATCAACCTCAAGGACCTCAACTGGAAGGCCCGGCCGTACCTGGCGTGGCCGGCTTACGGCCAGTCCAAGCTCGCGAACCTGCTGTTCACGAAGGACCTGCAGCGTCGACTCGACGAGGTGGGCTCGCCGATCCGGGCGATCGCCGCGCATCCGGGTTACTCCGCCACGAACCTGCAGGGCCAGACCGGCAACCCGATCGGGACCCGCTTCTGGCTCGCCGCCAACCGGGTGTTCGCCACCGAGCCCGACTTCGGTGCCCGCCAGACCCTGTACGCGGTGGCCGAGGATCTGCCGGGCGACACGTTCGTCGGCCCGCGCTTCGCCAGCCGCGGTCCCACCGGGCCGACGGGCTTCCGCACCCCGCTGGCTCGCGACGGCCGGATGGCGACGGCACTGTGGGAGCTCTCCGAGCAGCTCACCGAGACCGCGTTCCCGCTCTGATTTGGGGCGCAGCACCGTTTCCGGCTACCCTGGCCGGTGATCACGGCGAGGGTGGCCGCGCCAGCGGAGGCCACCGTTATCGACGCGAACCTTGTGGTTGAGCCCCGCCGTGCTGAGCACACGACAGGAGCACCCACATCATGGCGAAGAACGCCCCCAACAACCTGACCGCGGCGGTCCGCACCGAGACCGGCAAGGGCGCATCGCGCCGCGCCCGCCGCAACGGCAAGGTGCCCGCGGTCCTCTACGGTCACGGCACCGATCCGCAGCACCTCGAACTCGACGGCCGTGACTTCGCGGCCGTGCTCCGCAACTCGGGCACCAACGCGGTGCTCACCCTCGATATCAACGGCAAGGAGCAGCTCGCGCTGACCAGGGCTCTCGACATCCACCCGATCCGCCGCACCATCACGCACGCCGATCTGCTCGTCGTGCGCCGTGGCGAGAAGGTTGTCGTCGAGATCAACGTCGTCGTCGAGGGTGACGCGGTGCCCGGGACCCTGGTCACCCAGGAGACCAACACGATCGAGGTCGAAGCCGACGTGCAGTCGATTCCGGAGAACGTCGTCGTCTCGGTCGAAGGTGTCGAGGCCGGCACGCAGTTCACGGCCGGCTCACTCGAGCTGCCGTCGGGTGTCACGCTGGTGACCGACCCCGATTCGCTGGTGGTCAACGTCGTCGTCGCGCCGACGGCCGAGGAGCTCGAGGCCGAGGGCGGCGGTGAGGCGCCGGAGGAGGCAGCAGCCGAGGTCGCCGAGGGCGCCGACGAGGGCGAGGGCGACTCCGCCGAAGCGGCTCCCGCCGAAGAAACCGAGTAGTCCGGCATGGCCGAACCACTACTCGTGGTCGGCCTGGGCAACCCGGGACCGCAATACGCCACAACGCGGCACAACCTCGGGTTCCTCGTCGCCGACATCCTCGCCGATCGCATCGGCTCGGGATTCAAGGTGCACAAGAAGTCCGGCGCCGAGGTGGTCACCGGCCGCCTCGCCGGACGCTCGGTGGTGCTGGCCAAACCGCGTACCTACATGAACGAGTCGGGTCGGCAGGTCGGACCGCTGGCCAAGTTCTACTCGGTGCCACCAACCGACATCGTGGTGATCCACGACGAGCTCGACATCGACTTCGGCCGGATCCGGCTGAAGTTCGGCGGCGGTGTGGCCGGACACAACGGGCTACGGTCGGTGGCTTCGTCGTTGGGCAGCAACGACTTTCAGCGCGTCCGGATCGGCATCGGTAAGCCGCCCGGCCGCACCGAAGGCGCGAAGTTCGTGTTGAGCACCTTCACGTCCGCGGAGTGGAAGGACGTGCCGACGATCTGTGAGCAGGCCGCCGACGCCACCGAGATTCTGGTGGCACAGGGCGTGGAGCCCGCGCAGAACATCGTGCACGCCTGGGGCTGACGTCAGCCTCCGGTGTGGCCGGACAGCGTGGTGATCGGCGCGGCGGCCCCGAGGCGGTCGGCGGTGAACTGCGCCGCCCGAGCGGTGAGCCCCGACTCGACGTAGAGGCTGTGCGCCGCGACGTCATTTCCGTTGGAGCACACCGGATCCGCGCCGTTGCACAGGTCGATGGTCTTGGCCCCGTAGGCCGGGCTCAGCGCGCTGAGCGGACCGCCGAGCAGGCGGATGGAGGGGTTGCCGAACACCGCGACGGCGGCCACGTGGTCGGCGACCGCGGCGGGCATCGGCTGGGTGAAGCCGAGTGTGGGCGTGTTCGCCAGGGCGATGGCGTCGATGACGGCCGCACCCTGAGAGTACCCACCGAGCACGATCCTGGTGTCCGGGCAGGTGGTGGCGATGTTCTGGACGAACAGGCTGGCGTCGTTGGCGCCCTCGGCGGCGCGCAGGAAGTCCCGTGTCGCGGGATAGTTGACCGCGTAGACGGCGACGGACTCGTCACCCACGAGCGGTCGCAACGTGTCGACGAACGCCTGGCCGACGCGGCCGACGCCCGCCGGTTCCCCGGTGCCGCGAGCGAATACCACCTGCACGTCGGGACACTCCCCGGTGGGCGCCGCAGCGGCCGGTGCTGCCGACGTCATCAGCGGTGCGCCCAGCGCCGCACCCGAGATGAATACTGCCGCAACCATGATCATCAGCCGACGCAGCGGCAGTCTCGTCTTCATGCATGGCCAAACGCCCAGCCGTTGACGATGTATTCCGCGCGCGGTCCGCGGTCCGCGTCACACTTTTCAGAGGAACGAGTTCTGGGCGGTGAGCCCTCGCTCGGGGAACTCGCCCAGCGCGAACGTCTCGGCGTTGCCGAGGCCGGAACCGCCGCCCACCGGATCGTCCACGCGGACCAGCAGATCCCGCAGCTGATGCAGCTTGCGCGCGTTCTCCGCGGTGTCGCAGTCGGTCACGTGGTAGCCCTCCACGCGCAGATCGCCGACCCACTGGCCGTAGACCCAGTCGTTCCAGCCGTAGTAGCCGGCCGTGCCGAGGTGAAAGCCCGTCGGTCCGGCCGCGGTGATAGTCAGCGGTCGCCGCGATCCGTCAGAGTCGATCAACGTGACCGTGCCATGGGTCAGTCGCCGGTTCTCGTCGTTGAAGTGCAGATCCTGTTCCACCGAGACAAACCGGTGCGATGTGCCGTCGTCGTTCTGTTGCTCTGCCTGGCAACGGATTTCGAGAAAACCGTCGCCACGCTCCTCCTGATACATCACGAACAGCGAGTACGCCGATCCGTCGGGGCGCGTCAGCGTCATCGGCAGCCAGGTCATGAACATCTGCTTGATCTTGCGCCCACCACGAGGCAGGCCGGGGATGGGTTTACCGACCCCGGGGCGCAGGCCCCAAGAATGGTCGCGCACCGATATCCACTCGCCGGGGCGAATCTCGGTGCGACGGCCTTCGACCTCGACCCAGCCGGTCGCCACGCCGATCTGGTGGTAGCGCAACACATTATGGGAGACGCGGTACCCGTCCGGGCTGCGGTCGGGCCACGGATCCTCCAGCGCCGCATCGAAGCTGCCCTGCATGACCACGTCGAACGAGATCGGCGCGTGTTCGGTCGGCTCGAGGCTCACCTGAATCGACCGCAGCGGCTCCAGCACGCGATAGCGGATCGGCCCGACGGCGGTCGAGGAGGGATCGGCCGACAGGCGGCGCCCGCCGCGCACGGTCCACTGCTCGGTGCCGCGGCACACCCCGGCCGCGCCGTCGAACACGCCGCGGTTGGTGTACTTTCCGACGCCGAGCACGACCTGCAGCGAGTTGTCCCGTGCATGCGCGAGCGTCCAGATCTTCTCCGTCCACGACGGATCCGATTGGCTGACCGTTGCGAACGTGTCGACGATCTGGTGGGTGAGCGACTCGTCTTCGGGCACCAGACCGCCGTAGTTCGTCGTCAACAATCGATGTCACCTTCCCGTGGTGGACGACGACCGGGCGAACGTCGTCATATCTGCGCCGTTGTCATAGGCGCGCATCCAGGTCTGCGCCCACGCGGGCAGCGGCTGATCGGCCGGATCGTGGTACGGCGTCTGCGAAAGCGCCAGCCGCCACACCATTTTCGCCAGGTCGGCGGTCGGCACCGGTTGGAAGATCGTCGGTGCTCCCCCGCCGTCGCGTCGGCGGCGCACGATGGGCAGGCGGTGTTTGAGTTCACCGGTCAGAAAGTCGCCGGACAACAACTCGCGGGTGGAGACGCCGCGATCCTCGATCGGGACGACCTCGTCGAACACCGTCGCGATCGCGTCCGCGATGGCGGCGACATGGCTGAACGTCCTCTTGATGTGCTTGACGCGGGACCACGGGTGGGGGTTGACGTGATTGCACAGGATCAGCCCCGAACTGCGGTGCTCGATCTCCTCGACGAAGTGCCACATCATCAGCGAGGCGACCCGGACATCGCCCCCGGCGAACAGCGAATCACGGTGGTCGAGAATCACTTTGAACAGCGGGGTAAACGTGGCTTCGAGGTTGGCGACGTAGGCGAGGTGGAAGGCGACCGGCTCGTTCCTCAGCAGCTCGTCGTAGGCCGCGCAGGCGTCGGCGTAACACTGCTCGAGGTCGGGGTAGCGGTCGATCAGCGCGAGCATGTGCTTGCGATGCGCGGCGGCATGCTGGGCTTCCTGCTTGAGGAACCCCTCGGCTTCCTCCGCGACGCCGGGACTTTCGGCCAACTGGTCAGCGGCCATCCGCACCGCGCTGACGATGTAGCGCTCGAAGGGCACCGCGATGAACGTGAACGCATTGCAGAACAGTCCGAAATTCGGGTTGGCCGGCTGCCACATGAAAGGCACTGACGCGTCGAACTCCCATCCGATCTTGCGGACGATGAGGTCGGTCACCGTTGCTCTCCTCCGCACCGGACGTGGCACTGCGCATCCGGTAACTCACCCGTTAATGGGTGCTCGGGCTTGATGTAGCGTTAGTGTGACATTTGGCCCTGCAGATGTAAAGGTTGATCGTGGCCCGCAACGAGGATGCCGAGCAGTCGACGCGGCGGCGCATCCTCGCGGCCACTTTCGTCGTGCTGGCCCGTGACGGTCGGCGGAAGCTACAGCTGTCCGATGTCGCCGCCGAAGCAGGCGTCTCCCGCCCGACGCTGTACCGCCATTTCGGTTCCAAGGAGGGGTTGCTCGAGGCGTTCGGCCTCTACGAACAGGACAACTTCGATGCGGGAATCGCGAGCGCGATGGCGGGCCTCGTGGGCCGCGAACGCCTCGATGCGGCGTTGCGCTTCATCGTCGAGTTCCAGAGCACCTACTCCCTAGGATCGCTCGCCGATATCGAACCCGAACACGTGCTCGCGCAGATGAGGCGTGTGCTGCCGATCATGCACGAGCGGATCGCGCGGATCATCCCCGGCGACAACAAGGACGTCGCCGCGGCGGCCGTGGTGCGCATCGCGGTGTGCCACTACCTGCTCGGAGGAGCCAGCCCCGAGAACTTCCTCGCCGAACTGCGCCACGCCGCAGGCCTCGACGCCGCGCGCAACGGCCGTTCCGCATCGCTCAGCCCGCGTCCAGCCAGTCGCTGATCTTGGCCGCGATCAGCTCGGGCTGTTCGAGGTGCAGGAAGTGCCCGACTCCGTCGATGATTTCGTGCGACGACCCGGCGGTCGGCAGGTACTCGTCCAGGTCGGCGAGCAGCTCGGCGCCTATCGCGCCGTCGTCGCGGCCATGTAGGTAGAGCGTCGGGACCGGGGGCGGCACGGCCGTCGCCGCGGTCTCGTCGGCGGCTTCGGGATCGCCGAACTCCGGATTGAACGACGCGCGGTACGGCCCGACGACGTCGGCGATGTTCTCGGCGGTGACGTGCCTACGCAGTTCGGCGATGTCTTCGGCGCAGTCGTACCCCGGTGACCAGTCCGCCCACAGGGCCTCCCAGAACCCGGGCGCGAGCAACGCCGCCTCGGCCAACCCGACCTGCTGGATGAACCAGATGTAGAACGACCGTTTGAGCTGCAGGTAGGTGAACAGGCCGGTCGCCAGCACACCGATCGGCGGTACGGCGAGCGCCACGAAACGCCCGAAGACCGGGGCCGGGCCCGCGACCACGCCGTAGCCCGCGTGCGCACCCCAGTCGTGACCGATCAGCACCGCGCGGTCGTCGGCTCCCCTCGCGTGGGCGACCTGGCCTACGTGGCGCACGTACGTGCCCACGCTGACCGGGTGCCCGATCGGTGTGTCGTATCCCGGGAGCCACGGCGCGATGACGCGATAGCCGTGGTTGACCAGATGCGGTCCGAGGTGGCGCCACGT
The DNA here is from genome assembly GCF_001667105.1 of Mycobacterium sp. 852002-51152_SCH6134967. NCBI lineage: Bacteria > Bacillati > Actinomycetota > Actinomycetes > Mycobacteriales > Mycobacteriaceae > Mycobacterium > Mycobacterium sp. 852002-51152_SCH6134967. The sequence goes on from NZ_LZIK01000053.1 coordinate 83,903, forward strand.
GAACGGGGTGTCGGGGAAGCCGTGAACCAGGACAGCCAGTGGCCGGTCGTGGTCGTCGATGTCGCCGAAGGTGAGAGCCTGCGGTCGGGTCACTTCGCGAGCGTATTACATACGAGATGTCGGACGTAACAGGTTGCTCCTTTACATCTCACCGCCCGCGTGTAAGCCTTTCTGCATGGCGGGCATCGCTCTGGTCAGACGCGACCTCGAGGCCACCCGCGCCAGGCTGCGGGACTGGTTCGCCAACCGGCACACCGACGAGGTCGTCCTCTCCGAACTACGGCCGGCGAACCGGGCCGCGGGCTGGTCGAGCGAAACACTGGTGTTCAACGTCGAAACCGGCGGACGCAATAGCGAGCACGTCATCCGGATACCGCCTGCGGGCGGCGGGATCTTTCCCGAATACGACCTCGACGCGCAGTCCGCGACGCAGCGACTTCTCCACGAACACGGTATCGCGACGCCGTCACCGATCGTCTACGAGCCCGACGAGTCGTGGATCGGCTCGAAATTCCTTGTGATGCCACGGATCCTCGGCCACACACCGTCGGACACCAGCTATGCCACGCGCGGTTGGTTGCACGACGCCGGCATGACCGTGCAGCGCCGAGTGCACGACTCGTTCCTGGAAACGATGGCGCGCCTGCATCGGGTGCCCCCCGAACAGGCTCCGTGGCTGGTCCGACCCGAGGGAGTCGGTGTCAGTGCCGAGCTCGAGTGGTGGCGCGAGTACGTCAGATGGGGCACTGATGACCAGGTCCCCGATGTCATCACCGAAGCGTTCGGCTGGCTGACGCGGCGCACACCCTCCGCCACAACTGATTTGAGTATCTGCTGGGGCGATGCGCGGTTGTCGAACGCGATCTTCGACGACTCCGGCGAACTCGTCGGCGCGCTGGACTGGGAGCAGGCCTGCGTCTGCCCCGCCGAAGCCGATGTCGCGTGGTGGCTGGCCACCCGCAAGCAGATGCTCGAGGTCAACGGCTTGGACCTCGACCCCGAACTGGAAGGCTTCGACAGCCGCGCTTCGGTTGTCGGACGCTACGAGGAGATGCTCGGCAGGCCCCTCGAAGATCTCGACTGGTACGAGATATTCGCGATGGTCCGCATGGGGTGTTGCATCCTGCGGACGCAGGTCCTGTTGCGGGCGACCGGGCAGTCGGAGCACTTCCTCACCAGGGCGCCGATCCTGCCCGCATGGACGGTGGCGTCGATTCGCGCCTAGCTGCCGGTGCGGCGGGCGTAGGCGCGCAGGGCGAACGGCGCGAAGACCGCCGTCAGCAGCAGGGACCAGAGGATGGTGGCCAGCACCGGATGGTGCAGCGGCAGCTGCGCACTGTCGGGCGCAGGTCCGCCGTTGCCCCATAGTTCGCGCATCGCCTGAGCCAGCGACGACACCGGGTTCCACTCGGCGATGACCCGCAGCCAGTGAGGCATCGGCTCGGTCGGGACAAATGTGTTGGCCAGGAACGTGATCGGGAACAAGACGGTGAACATCACGCCGTTGACGGCCTCGACGGTGCGCAGCAGTGAGCCGATCAGGATGCCGAACCAGATCATTCCGAAACCGAAGACCAGGACCAGAGCGAAGGCCAATACGGCCTCGGCGACGCTGCCGCGGATGCGCCAGCCGATCGCCAGGCCCGTCAGCGCCATCACCACCACGCCCAGCGACGAGTGGATCAGGCTGGCGATGCTGCGACCGATGAGCACCGACGATCGCGAGATGGGCAGCGAGCGGAACCGGTCGATGATGCCCTTTTCGATGTCGGCGGTGATACCGGATGCCACGACGAATGCCGAGAACACGATGGTTTGCGCCTGGATGCCCGGCAGCAGGAACTCACGGTAGTTGGTGCCCCCCGGGTTGGGAATCGACGCGCCGAAAACGAACGCGAACAGCAACACGAACATGATGGGCTGGGTGGTGACGTCGCTCAGCATCTCGGGCATGCGCTTGGTGTGGATCATGTTGCGCTTGACCATGATCCAGGACTGCTGGGCAATGTTGGTTCGCCGAATCGCGACCCGTTTCCTGGGGGCGTGTGCCGGTGGCGCGACGGCAGTCATGTCGCCTTCGATGGTCATGCACCGTCCTCCTCTTCGCTGCGGTGACCGGTCAGCGAGAGGAAGACGTCGTCGAGGCTCGGTCGCGACAACCCGATGTCGTCGACGGCGATGTCGTTATCGCGCAGCATTGCCGCGACGCGGATCATGTCGTCGAGGCCCTCGGCGGCCGCGGTCAATTCGCGTGCGCCTGCGTTGACGAACACTTCGCTACCGTCCGCGGCGAGCAGCGCCTCGGCCGCGGAGAGGTCCTCGGCGTTCGTCACCGTGACGACCAGGCTGGCGTTGCCTGCCTGCTGTTTGAGCGCAAGTGGCGAACCCTCGGCGATGATGCGCCCCTTGTCGATCACCAGGATGTTGTCGGCCAGCTGATCGGCCTCTTCGAGGTACTGCGTGGTCAGCAGCAGCGTGGTGCCCTCCTCGACGAGACCTCTTAGCGCGTCCCATAATTCGCTGCGGCTACGAGGGTCCAGGCCGGTGGTCGGCTCGTCGAGGAACAACACCGGCGGCGAGGCGAGCAGGCTCACCGCGAGATCGAGCCGGCGACGCATGCCGCCCGAGTAGGACTTCACCACGCGATCGGCGGCGTCGGCGATCGAGAACTGTTCCAGCAGTTGATCACCCAGTTTGGTGAGGTCATTTTTGCGGATGCCGTAGAGTCCGCCGATCATCCGGATGTTCTCGCGGCCGGTGAGCAGCTCGTCGACGGTGGCAACCTGCCCGGTCAGGCCCATGTTGCGGCGCACCTGATCGGGTTCGCGCACGACGTCGTAGCCGGCGACGCGGGCGGTGCCGCTGGTCGGTGCGGTCAACGTCGTCATCATCCGCACGGTGGTGGTCTTGCCGGCGCCGTTCGGGCCCAGCAGCCCGAGCACCGTACCGGGGGGAACGGAGAAGCTGACGCCGTCGACGGCCGGTTCGCCGTCGCCGAAGCGCTTTACAAGATCGATCGCCTCGATGGCGGGAGCGGAAGGCATGACACCGAACGTATCGCCATTCACGGACAGCTCATTACGTGGCGAGCGACCGCAAAATGCAGGCGCTACGCGGCGTGTCGGGGTGCAACCACGGTCGCTCGCGCACCTAGGGGGACTAGGTGACGAGCGAGACCGAGGTGCTGCGGCGCAGCTTGCCCGACGGCGTCTTCGGGATGGTGCCGGGTCCGAGCACGACGACGTTGCGCGGACGCACGTCGACCTCGCCGACCACCTCGTGGGCGACCTGCTGCTCGATCCGGCGCACCTCGACGGGATCCTGCCAGGCGTTGGACTCCACGGCGACGGCGAACGTCTCCCGCGAGTGGCCCGCGTCGAGGCGCACCGCGACGGCGCATCCCGGCCGGACCCCCTCGACACGGCATGCGGCGCGCTCGATGTCGGTCGGGTAGATGTTGCGGCCGGCCATGATGATGACGTCCTTTACCCGGCCGCACACGACGATGTTGCCTTCGTCGGTGATGTAGCCGAGGTCGCCGGTGTCGTACCAGCCGTGCTCGTCCTGCGCCGGGATGAATCCGCCCATAGTGATGTAGCCCGGGGTCAGTGATTCACCGCGAAGCTCGATCACACCGACGCCGCGCGGCGGCATCACGTTGCCCTGCTCGTCGATGACGCGGGCCTCGAGGTCGCGCAGCAGCGGTCCCAGCGAGGCCAGCCGGCGGGTGTTGCCCTTGGTCGCGGGTACGGCGCGGCGCAGCGCGGCCAGCAGATCGGCGTCGACCTCGTCGACCACCAGTCCCGCGCCGCACGGAGAGAACGACACCGCCAGCGTGGTCTCGGCCATGCCGTAGGCGGGCAGGATGGCGTCGGGCTTCAGGCCGAACGGCTTGCCGGCATCGAGCAGGTCCTCGACGTCGGCGGGCTCGACGGGCTCGGCGCCCGACAGCGCGAACCGCAGCGTGGACAGGTCGAACTCACCCGGCTTGGCCTGGCGGCGCAACCGCTTGGCGAACAGCGCATAGGCGAAGTTCGGCGCCGCGGTCATCGTGCCCTTGTACTTGTCGATGAGCTTGGCCCACAGCAGGGTGTCGCGCAGGAAGTCCAGCGGGGTGACCTTGACCAGTTCCGCGCCGAAGTACATCGGGATGGTCAAGAAGCCGACCATGCCCATGTCGTGGAAGCACGGCAGCCAGCTGACCATGACGTCCTTCTCGACGTCGTACTCGGCGCCGATGAACATCGCCTCGGCGTTGGAGTAGATGTTGCGGTGCGTGATCTGGACCGCCTTGGGCGAGCCCGTGGAGCCGGAGGTCAGCTGCATCAGCGCGAGATCGTCCTCGCCGACGTCGATCGGGTCGATCGGATCGGAGGCCATCAGGTCCGGCACGGTGAGGACCGTGATGCCCTGCTCTTGGAGCACCGGGATGGCGACCATGAACGGTTCGGAGACGATGACGGCCTTGGCCTCGATCATCCGCACGACGTTCATCGTGTCCTCGGCCCAGACCGCGAGGTCGGTGCGCGGGGTGGGCTGGTGCAGCATGGTCAGGCTGGCGCCGCGCATCCACAGACCCTGGGCGGTCGGGGCGATCTCCACGGGGAAGCCGGCCAGCACGCCGACCGCGTCGCCGAGTCCGATACCGGCCTTCTCGAGGCCGCCTGCGACGCAGCGGGCGCGCTCGTGCACCTCGCCCCAGGTGTGGCGGACGGGTTCGTACGGTTCACCGGTGACCATGCCCGTCGTCACGGTGCGGGCATTGCGGTACATCTTCTCGGTGAATCGGCTCACGACACCCTCCTCGGTTCCTGGAGCCGCTGCGCCTGCGGCATGGGGCTCAGCGCAAAAATCCTCGTCATATGCTCCGCCCGATCAGAGATGTGGTCGCGAAGGCGCGCACACGAGTCGGGAGCGGTTTCGTCTCGAATTGGTGATGCACCGAGGCCTTCGCCATATCCGACGAGGCGCCCACCGAGGTCTCCGGCGGGAAAGAAAGTCGTGTCCGATGCATGACAGCTAATCTTCACCATCGGCCATCTTATGCAACTCTTAAGTAGCCGCCAAACTCTCGCGAGTATTGAGGTCTGGGTCACACCCTCTCGTGACCAAACTGTTCCCCGGCGACACGAGGTCACGCCGACGTCGACGGCGTCGGCACCACCCGCGCGCCCTGGACGGGGCCGCTGGCCACGCGCACGGTGCGACACACGCCCGCGCCCGCCAACTGCGCGCCGACGTCGACCGCCTGGCCCGCCGAGGCGCACAGAAAAGCGCACGTCGGCCCCGACCCGGACACGATGCCCGCCAACGCTCCGGCCTCGGTGCCCGCGCGCAGCGTGCGGCGCAACCCCGGATCGAGGCTCAGCGCGGCGGGCTGCAGGTCGTTGCCGAGCAGCGGGGCGAGTTGAGCCGGATCGCCGGAGGCCAGCGCGGCCAGCACCGGTTCGGCGTCCTCGAGGCGCGGCGGCGGCTCGCGATCCGGGCCCGCAGAGTCGCGCAGCCGGTCGATCTCGGCGAACACCGCCGGGGTCGACAACCCACCGTCGGCAAAGGCCAGCACCCAGTGAAACGTCGTGCGCGCCAACACCGTCGCCAGCTCCTCACCGCGCCCGGTGCCCAACGCGGTCCCCCCGTGCAGAGCGAACGGCACGTCGCTGCCCAGCCGGGCCGCCAGCGCATGCAGATCGCGCCGCGGCACCCCCAACTCCCACAGCGTGTTCATTGCGACCAGCACCGCCGCCGCGTCAGCGCTACCGCCGGCCATCCCGCCGGCGACCGGGATGGATTTGTCGATCGAGATCGCCACATCCGGTGCCCGCCCCACGTGTTCGGCCATCAATTCAGCCGCCTGCCACGCGAGGTTGCGCTCGTCGGCCGGCAGCGATTCGGCCCCTTCACCGGACACTTCCAGCGACAGCATGTCGGCGTTGCTGACGATGATCTCGTCGAGCAGCGAGACGGCGTGGAACACGGTGGTGAGCTCGTGGTAGCCGTCGTCGCGGCGGTCACCCACTTCCAGGTAGAGGTTGACCTTGCCGGGCACTCGCACGGTGACCGACCCCGTCGGCACCCACTCGGAGGCGGTGTTCCCGTTCCAGCCCGGCACGGCACGACACTATCGAAAGGAGTCGCCGACCAGTCGTCCTGTCGGCGAGTCGGCGCAGTCGGCGGCACTAGTGTGAGCTCGTGCTGTCCGCCGGCGACCGGTTCGACGACTACGTGGTCGACGAGGTCCTCGGCCAGGGCGGATCGGCCACGGTCTACCGGGCGCACCCCGCGGACAACCCGCAGCGGGTGGTCGCGTTGAAGGTCCTCGCCGAACACGCTCGCGATCGAGCGCACGTGGCCCGGCTACGGCGTGAGTTCGAGTTCGCGAGCCGGCTCGACCACCCCCATATCGTCACCGTGTACGAGCGGGGCCCGGGGTGGCTGACGATGCAGTTCGTCGCGGGCGGCGGAGCGCAGAACCTGCCGACGGTCCCCGACCGCCTCGCCGCCCTCGGCCAGATCGCCGACGCGCTGGACTACATGCACAACCGCGCGATCGTGCACTGCGACGTCAAACCCGCCAACATCCTGGTCGAGCCCGACCGCTCGCACGCCGTGCTGATCGACTTCGGGGTCGCGGCCGAGATCACCGACGACATCGGCCGCCGCCCGTCGCAGGTGGAGGCCTCGCTGCCGTACTCGGCGCCGGAGCTGATCGCGGGTCGGGAACCGACAGAAGCCACCGACGAATACGCACTGGCCTGCACGGCGGTCGAACTGATCACCGGGTCACCGCCGTTTCGGGAGGACTCCCGAGTCGGGTTGGTCGAGGCGCACCTGCAACGCCCGCCACCACGGTTCTCGGCTGAATTCGACTGGCTGCCACGCACCTTCGACTCGATCGTGGCCAAAGCCCTGGCGAAGGCGCCCGCGGACCGCTACCAGTCCTGCCGGGAGTTCGTCGCGCTGGTCGTGCGTGCGGTCACCGGACGCTGACCGAACCCTTGGTTTCCCGAACCACCGGCTTGTCGACCTCTTCTGACCGTTGCAGCAGCCGGACGAAGTCGGCGATGGACAGGGTCTCACCGCGGCGTGAGGGATCGATGCTGGCGGCGAGCAGCCTGCGCGCCGACTCGTTGCCCGAACCCGCCCATTCGGCGAACGCGTTGCGCGCCGTCTTGCGCCGCTGCGCGAACCCGATGTCGATCAGCTCGAACACCTGCTCACGGAAGCTCGCGTCGGTCGGCCACGGCGACGTCTCGTAGCGCTCGATGCCGACCAGACCCGAGTACACCCGGGGGATCGGCCAGAACACCGTCGGCGACACCATGCCGTGGCGCCGCACCTTGCCGAAGAAGCGCACCTTGGCACTCGGAACGCCGTAATCCTTGCCGCCCGGTTCGGCCGCGAGCCGCTCGGCCACCTCGGCCTGCACCATCACCATCACAGTGCGGATCGACGGGAACTCGGCCATCAGATGCAGCAGGGCCGGCACGGCGATGTTGTAGGGCAGGTTGGCGACCAGGGCCGTGGGCTCCTCGTCGAGTTCTTCGCGGCGCAATCCGAGGATGTCACGGTTGAGCACGGTGAGCCGGTTGATCTCGCTGTGCGAATGCTCGGCGATGGTGGTCGGCAATTGCCGAGCCAGTACGGGGTCGATCTCGACGGCGGTCACCCGCGCGCCGCGGTCGAGCAACGCCAGCGTCAGCGAGCCCAGTCCGGGCCCGACCTCGAGAATGTGGTCGTGCTTGTGGACACCGGACGCCGAAACGATTCGCCGTACGGTGTTGGCGTCATGGACGAAGTTCTGGCCGAACGATTTGCGCGGCCGAAAGTCGATCGCCTTCGCCAGTTGTCGTATCTCGGTCCGCCCGAGTAGTCGAATGGTCAGCGCGCACCAATCCTCCCGCTACAAGTCGGCCACGCGCCCCACCCTTGTCGCGCCCGAGTGACTTCAGCAATCGCGATTTGTTCTTCTCTTGTTGCCAAGTCGGCTCTCGCAGCATAGCGCAGACCGCCGTTGCGCTCCCATGTGTTTTGGTCGAATTGAACGCCGCCGTAATATCCGTTGCCGGTGTTGATCGCCCAATTACCTCCGGCTTCGCACCGGGCAAGGGCGTCCCAGGTCGCTGCGTTGGACACCGGCGGCACCTCGGTTCCGGGCTTGGTGCCCACTCGCACGACCCCTTCACGGGCCGGCGTTACAACGACATTGGCTACTGGCAACCTGCCGGTCTCCACACCGTTGAGTTTCGCCACGGCAAAGATCACGTCCTGGGTGCCCGGCATCCCCGGGTCCTCGACGACCTCGCGGCTCTGGTTCAGCGTCGGGTCCTCGATGCGCTTGAGGCCGGGCGGCAGCGGCACACGCTCGGCGATCTTGTCGATCCGATTGCGCGTCACCTGCACGTGCATACCGTCGGTGACGGGGGCCGATGCGGCAGGAACCACTGCGTCACGCTGCTCGAGCGGGGCGCCCGCCTCGGCGAGCAGACCCGCGACGTTCGGGGCGGCCAGGGTGACGCTGCGCGTCGCTCCGCCGTCGTCGATGTACACGGTCTTGGGACTGACCACGGGCAGCGACATTCCTGCCAGCGGAACCCGGCTGGCGCGCGAGGCGGCCGCGGGCGCCTTGTCGGTCATCTCCAGCTGCGCGAGAGCCTCGTCGACCGTCGACGCGGTCGTCCACACCTGCTTGCTGTCCTCGCCGTCCAGTGAAAGCTGAAGCGGACGGCTGCGGCGCAGCACGATGGTGTCGGCCTGGTTCACCGGCTGATCGGCGGCCGGGAACAGGTCGTCGCGGTCGCCGACCTCGAAGCCGTTCTCCTCGACCACGTCGATCACGCGCGACTTCATGGTCGCCACCGTCGTCGACGACCCGTCGACGGTCAGCGTGACGGTCTTGTGCGCAGCTATCGCGTAACCGCCGGCGAAGGTGAGTGCGAGCAACGTCGCACCGACCAGCAGACGAAGTAGCGGTGAACGCGCCTCGTGGAGCTTTGTGAAAGTGTTCAAAACGTCGTATATCCCCGACTATCGGACGGAACTCCGCGCCCTTGCGGTGCTTCGCTTTCGGTCACAGCACGGTAACGGAGAGGCCTCGAGTCAGCAACTCGCGAGGCCGTACGCGCGCTCGGCTGTGGTGGTGGTTTCACGTGCGACGGCCTCCGCCGGCTTACCGACGATCTCCGCCACCGCCCGCACAGTGTAGGGAAGGCAGTACGGCTCGTTGGGCGCGCCGCGGTACGGGTGAGGCGTCAGAAACGGCGCATCGGTCTCGACGAGCATTTGCCCGGGCGGAATCAGCAGTGCGGCTTCGCGCAGGGCTCTGGCGTTCTTGAAGCTGACGGTGCCCGACAGGCTCAGTAGCCAGCCCTGGTCGATGCACCGACGCGCCATCTCCGGACCCGAGGAAAAGCAGTGGAAGATCACGATGTCAGGGGCGCCTTCGGCGGCCAGCACGTCGAGCACCTGGTCGTCGGCCTCACGGTTGTGGATCATCAGCGGCTTACCGGTCCGCTTGGCCAGGTCGATATGCCAGGCGAAAGCGTCCCGCTGGCTGTCCAGTTCCGCACAGCCTTCAAGCTTGCCCGGCCAGTACAGGTCGAGGCCGGTCTCGCCGATCGCGACGACGCGGGGATGCCCGGCCAGCCGCTCCACGACGGCCTTGGCGTCGTCGGTCAGGGCGTCGGCCCGCGTTGGATGCAGGGCGACGGCGGCGTAGACCCGCTCGTCGGCGTCGGCGGCCTCGGTGGCCCAGCGCGCGGAGTCGAGGTCGTCGGCGATGGTGACGACGGCCCGGACGCCGACCGCTGCCGCGCGGTCGACGATCGCGGTGACGTCGGCCGCGTCCGACGCACCGCATGCGTCGAGATGGGTGTGCGCGTCGATCAGCGGGCTCAGCGGATCCGGAGCGGGGGGCCGCTCCCTTCCGCCTGAGCGCTTCACGTTCACCGCCACACCATAAGCTGAGTTGAAATGACTACCGCTGTCCGCGGGGCGCAAGCGCATAGCCCAGGCGCGCCCTTCTACATCACCACTGCGATCGCCTACCCGAACGGCGATCCGCACGTCGGCCACGCCTACGAGTACATCGCGACCGACGCCGTCGCCCGGTTCAAGCGGCTGGACGGATTCGACGTGCGGTACCTGACCGGCACCGATGTGCACGGGCTGAAGATGGCCGAGGCGGCGAAAACGCTGGGCATTTCCACGGCTGACCTGGCGCGGCAGAACTCCGATGTGTTCGAGCGCCTGCAAGAGAAGCTGAACATCTCGTTCGACCGGTTCATCCGCACCTCGGACGCCGACCACTTCGAGGCCTCGAAGGAGATCTGGCGCCGGATGAACGACGCCGGTGACATCTACCTGGACTCCTACCACGGTTGGTACTCGGTACGCGACGAACGGTTCTTCACCGACGCCGAGACGAACGTCGGCGCCGACGGCGTGCGGGTCGCTGTGGAGACCGGCGCGCCCGTGACGTGGACCGAGGAGCAGACATACTTCTTCCGGCTGTCGGCCTATACGGACCGCCTGCTGGAGCATTATCGGGCGCACCCGGAGTTCATCGAGCCCGAAGTGCGGCGCAACGAGGTCGTCAGCTTCGTCTCCGGCGGGCTCAGAGACCTGTCGATCTCGCGCACCACCTTCGACTGGGGCGTGCCGGTGCCCGACCATCCCGACCATGTCATGTACGTGTGGGTAGACGCGCTGACCAACTACCTGACCGGCGTCGGCTTCCCGGACACCTCGTCGGAAGCCTTCACGCGGTACTGGCCGGCCGATCTGCACATGATCGGCAAGGACATCATCCGGTTCCACACCGTCTACTGGCCCGCATTCCTGATGTCGGCGGGAATCGAGTTGCCGCGCAGGGTTTTCGCGCACGGATTCGTGCTCAACCGCGGCGAGAAGATGAGCAAGTCGGTGGGCAACATCATCGACCCGGTGAACCTCGTCGACACGTTCGGGCTCGACCAGGTCCGCTATTTCTTCCTGCGTGAGGTGCCGTTCGGTCAGGACGGCAGCTACAGCGAGGACGCGATCATCGGCCGCATCAACGCCGACCTGGCCAACGAGTTGGGAAACCTGGCGCAGCGCTCGCTGTCGATGGTGGCCAAAAACCTCGACGGAATCGTCCCTGAGCCAGGGGACCTCACCGCCGACGACGCGGCTCTGCTCGAATCGGCCGACGCGCTGATCGACCGGGTGCGTGGCCATTACGACGCCGTGGCGATGCACCTGGCGCTCGAAAGAATCTGGTCGGTCCTCGGCGCGGCGAACAGGTACTTCTCCGCCCAGGAACCGTGGGTGCTGCGCAAGTCGGAGGCGGCGCAGGATCAGCGTCGGTTCGGCACAGTGCTATACACGACGCTCGAGGTCGTGCGGATCGCCGCGCTGCTGACGCAGCCCGTGATGCCCGACTCGTCGGCCAAGCTGCTCGATCTGCTCGGGCAGAACCCCGACGAACGAACCTTCGCCGCTATCAGCACCCGGCTGAAGCCAGGCACCGCCCTACCGGCCCCGACCGGTGTGTTCCCCCGCTACCAGGCTGAGTGATTCGAAAAGTGAACGGACTACACGAGAAACTGCACGACCTCTACGAAGAGGTCGCCAAACGCAACGCAGGCGAGACCGAATTCCATCAATCCGTCTACGAGGTGCTCAACAGCCTCGGACCGGTGGTGGAGAAGCACCCCGAATACGTCGACTCCGAGGTCATCCGGCGGCTGTGCGAACCCGAACGCCAGATCATCTTCCGGGTGCCCTGGGTCGACGACCGCGGCACCGTGCAGATCAACCGCGGCTTCCGCGTCGAGTTCAACTCCGCGCTGGGGCCGTTCAAGGGCGGCCTGCGGTTCCATCCGTCGGTGTACCTCGGAATCGTCAAGTTCCTGGGCTTCGAACAAATCTTCAAGAACTCGCTGACCGGAATGCCGATCGGCGGCGGCAAGGGCGGCGCCGACTTCGACCCCAAGGGCCGCTCCGACAGCGAGATCATGCGGTTCTGCCAGTCGTTCATGACCGAGTTGTACCGCCACCTCGGTGAGTACACCGACGTACCCGCCGGTGACGCCGGCGTGGGCACGCGTGAAATCGGTTACCTGTTCGGCCAATACAAGCGGATCACCAACCGCTACGAGTCGGGCACCCTCACGGGCAAGGGACTGACGTGGGGTGGTTCCCAGGTCCGCACCGAGGCCACGGGCTACGGGACGGTCTTCTTCGTCAACGAGATCCTCAAGGCCAACAACGACACGTTCGAGGGCAAGCGCGCCGTGGTGTCCGGTTCGGGCAACGTGGCGATCTACGCGATCGAGAAGATCCAGGAACTGGGCGGCACCGTGGTCGCGTGTTCGGATTCGAGCGGCTACGTCGTCGACGAGAAGGGCATCGACCTCGACGTCCTCAAGGAGATCAAGGAGGTGCGCCGCGGCCGGATCGCCGACTACGTCGAGATGCGCGGTGGCACAGCGGAGTTCGTCGCCGACCGCAACGTATGGGACGTTCCGTGTGAGATCGCGATACCGTGCGCCACACAGAACGAGATCAACGGCGACGAAGCGCTGGCATTGATCGAGAACGGGTGCCGCGTCGTCGCCGAAGGCGCGAACATGCCGTGCTCACCAACCGCGCTCAAGCACTTCGCCAACGCGGGCGTGACGTTCGCACCGGGCAAGGCGGCCAACGCCGGCGGCGTCGCCACCAGCGCCTTGGAGATGCAGCAGAACGCCTCGCGGGACTCGTGGACGTTCGTCGAAACCGAACAGCGCCTGGAGCAGATCATGCGGCGGATCCACAACCGCTGCCTGGTCACCGCCGAGGAGTACGGCCAACCCGGCAACTACGTGGCAGGCGCGAACATCGCGGGGTTCATCCGGGTCGCCGACGCGATGCTGGCACTGGGCCTGGTCTGACGTCGTATGTGACGCGCGTCACAAACTGTCACGCCCCGGCCCCGGCCGGTGTCTAAAGGGCATGACTGATTTCATCGCACGCACAGACTCCACCGCCCACACCCGCGTCGTCGTCCTCGGCGGCGGCTACTCCGGAATCCTGGCGGCCAACCACCTGCGGACGCGCGCCGACGTCGACGTCACGGTGGTCAACCCCAGGCCGAAATTCGTCGAACGGATTCGGCTCCACCAGCTGGTAGCCGCCGGTTACGACGCCGGAGTCGACTACGGCACGCTGCTCGGCGAAGGCATCCGGCTCGTCGTCGACACCGCGACGCGCATCGACACCGCCGCACGCACCATGCGCCTGGCGTCCGGGCGCGAACTCAACTACGACTACGTCATCTACGCCGTCGGCAGCACCGGCACGGTGCCGGAAACCATCCCCGGTGCGGCCGAGTTCGCCTACCCGATAGCGGAATTCGAGCAGGCACAGCGACTGCGCACCGCACTGGAACGGTTGCATCCCGCCGCCCCCGTCACCGTCGTGGGCGCAGGCCTGACGGGCATCGAGACCGCCTCGGAACTCGCCGAACAGGGCCGCAACGTGACGCTGGTCTGCGGCGGGCTCCTGGGACCGTCGCTGTCCGAACCTGGCCGACGCTCCACCGCCAAGGCGCTTGCCAAGCTCGGCGTGACGGTCATGGAGGCCGACGTGGTCACCGAGGTACGCGCCGGCGCGGTGGTTTTCGCCGACGGAGCGGTGCGTCCGAGTGCGATCACCGTCTGGACCGCCGGGTTCGGTGTTCCTGAACTCGCGGCGGCGAGCGGACTGCGTACCGACGCAATTGGTCGCCTCATCACCGACGAGACACTGACGAGCGTGGACGACGAGCGTATCGTCGCGGCCGGTGACTGTGCGGCTCCGTCAGATCAGCCGCTGCGGATGTGCTGTGCCACGGCAACGCAACTCGCTCCGCAGGCGGCGAACACCGTGCTGAGCCGCATCGCGGGCACGACGCCCGCCGCATTCGAGTACGCGTACGCCGGATCCTGCATTAGCCTGGGGCGCCGCACCGCGACGCTGCAGTTCACCCGCAAGGACGACACCACGGTGGACGTCTATTTCGCGGGTCGGGCCGTCGCCAAGTTCAAAGAGGCGGTCTGCAAGGGCACCCTGTGGGCGATGCGCCGCTCGGCCCGCAAGCCGGCCTGGACGTTCTGGCTCAAGGGCGGGCCCCGTCCCCAACAGCCGGTTCCCGCTGCGAAGGTGGTCACGAAGAGGTGACCACCACACCGGGAGACCATGCCGAGCGGTTCACCGTCCTTCGGCCGCTGCTGTTCACGATCGCCTACGAGATCCTAGGCAGCGCAACCGAATCCGACGATGTGCTGCAGGACAGCTATCTGCGCTGGGCCGACGTCGATCTGAGCACCGTGCGCGATACGAAGTCGTATCTGGCGCAGTTGGTGACCCGCGAGGCGCTCAACGCGCTGCGCGCCAGGTCACGTCGCCGCGAGGAGTACATCGGTCCGTGGCTACCGGAGCCGCTGCTACTCGAGTCACGCGATGCGTCCTCTGATGTCGTGCTGGCCGAATCGGTGTCGATGGCGATGCTGGTGCTGCTCGAGACGCTGACCCCCGACGAGCGCGCGGTGTTCGTGCTGCGTGAGGTGTTCGGCTTCGAGTACGACGAGATCGCGGGCGCGGTGGGCAGATCCGCGTCGACCGTGCGCCAGATGGCGCACCGCGCCCGTGAACACGTCCACGCGCGCCGCAACCGCTTCGGCCCGGTGGACGAACAGCGAACCGAGCAGATCACCGAACAGTTCCTGGCCGCGGCGGCCACCGGCGACATCGACGGCCTGATGTCGCTGTTGTCGCCCGGCGTCACCTGGACCGCGGACCACGGCGGCAAGGCCACCGCGATCCGCAGGCCGGTCGTCGGCGCCCGCCGGGTGGCCGCGCTCATGGCGCGGCTGTTCGAGGTAGCCAGGGAGACACCGGAAATCCGTTTCGAGACGGCCGTCTACAACAGTGCGCCCGCCGTCGTCGTCTACACCGGCGACCACCTCGAGGGGTTGTTCGTGTTCGAGGTGATCGAGGACAAGATCACGAACCTGTACGCCATGCGCAACCCGGACAAGCTGGCGGGCATCACGACCCCTCGCAGCATCAGCCGGCAGTGACTTGTGCCACATTCGCCTTCGAGATGTCACACTGCGGAGATGCCCGGTGTCTTGAGGTCAGACCGGCTCTGAGCCGAACCGCCATCCCGGCGGGCGCGGCAGGCCGGATGACCCGAGGAGATCGAAATGACCGAGCCCAGCACCCACGTCGTTGTGATCGGCGGCGGTTACGCCGGCGTGATGGCCGCCAATCGGCTCGCCCCGCACGCCCGCGTGACGCTGGTGAACCCGCGCGCCGAGTTCGTCGAACGGATCCGCCTGCACCAGTTGGTCGCAGGCAACGACGACGCCGTCGCCGACTACTCGGCCGTGCTGTCGCCCGCCGTGCGGATCGTCGTCGACGGAGCAGACCGGATCGACGCGGCCGCCCGCACCGTCATGCTGAGCTCCGGTGCGTCGTTGCCCTACGACTATCTGGTGTACGCCGTCGGCAGCACGGGCACCATGCCGGCGGCGGTGCCGGGGGCCGCCGAATTCGCCTACCCCCTCAGTGAATTGGAGCAGGCGCAGCGGCTGACCGCGCGGATGGCCGATGTTCCGCAGTCGGCGCCGGTCGTCGTGGTCGGCGGCGGGTTGACCGGGATCGAGACCGCGGCAGAGCTGGCCGAGGCGGGTCGCCCCGTCACGTTGGTGACCGATGTCCTCGGGCCTTCGCTGGCGGCCAGCGGGCGCCGATCGGTGGCCAAGCGGTTGGCCAAGTTGGGCGTCATCATCGTCGAGGGCAGCGCCGTCACGGAAGTCGCGGCCGACCGGGTCGTGGTGGCCGACGGCCGCGAGGTGCCGAGCGCGGTGACGGTATGGACCGCCGGATTCGGTGTGCCGGGTCTGGCCGCCGCCAGCGGCCTGGCCACCGACGAGCTCGGACGGCTCCTCACCGACGAGACGCTGACCAGCGTCGACGACGTGCGCATCGTGGGTGCCGGAGATGCGGCCTCACCGTCGGACGTGCCGTGGCGCATGAGTTGCCAGGCCGCCCTTCCGCTCGGCGCGCAAGCCGCGAACACGGTGCTGGCGCGGCTCGCCGGACAGGACCCCGCCTCGGTGAACCACGCGATGGCCGGGCAGTGCATCAGCCTGGGCCGCAAGGCAGGTACGTTCCAGTTCGCCGACGTCGACGACACCCCACGTCGCTGGTACATCGGCGGTCGCACCGGTGCCCTGGTCAAAGAGCAGGTGTGCCGCTTGACGCTGAAGTGGATCCGCGGCGAGGCCGACAAGCCGGGCTCCTACACCTGGAAGACGAACCCGCGCCGCGAGCACGTGGTGGTGGCGCCACAGAGTGAAAGGCCCGCGATCCGATGAGCGACACGGGTGACGAACACGCCGAGCGGTTCACGGTGCTGCGTCCGCTGCTGTTCACGATCGCCTACGAGATCACCGGCAGCGCAACCGAAGCCGACGACGTCCTGCAGGAGAGCTACCTGCGCTGGGCCGACGTGGACCTCGCCAAGGTGCACGACACCAAGGCCTACCTCGCCCAGCTCGTCACCCGCCAGTCACTCAACGCGCTGCGGGCACAGTCGCGGAGGCGCGAGGAGTACGTCGGCCCGTGGCTGCCCGAACCGCTACTGCTCGACGCACACGACCCGTCATCGGATGTCGTTCTCGCCGAGTCGGTCTCGATGGCGATGCTGGTCGTATTGGAGACCCTGAGCCCGGACGAGCGCGCAGTGTTCGTGTTGCGCGAGGTGTTCGGTTTCGGACACGACGAGATCGCCGAGGCGGTGGGCAAGTCGGCGGCCGCCGTGCGGCAGATGGCGCACCGGGCGCGCGAACACGTGCAGTCGCGGCGGAAGCGGTTCGAGCCCGTCGATCCCGAGGTGTCGATGGAGATCACGGAGCGGTTCTTCGCGGCCGCGTCCTCCGGTGACGTCGATGCGCTGCTCGAGATGCTGACCGATGACGTCCAGTGGACCGCCGACTCGGCGGGCAAGGTCAGCGCGGCGCGGCGACCGGTGGTCGGTGCCGACAAGGTCGCCAGGGTGCTCATCGGGCTGGTGCGGGTGGCGGGCGAGGCCGGCCGGGTGGAACCGGCGATGTACAACAACGCGCCCGCGCTCAAGCTCTACCTGGGCGACCACTTCGAGGGGCTCATCAACCTCGAGATCACCGAGGGCCGGATCTCGCACTTCTACGTGATGCGCAACCCGGACAAGTTGACCGGGGTGGAGATCCCGCGGGAAGTCACGCGGAGCATCTGACAAGCTGAGTCGGTGCGCATCGACCTGCTCGGCGACCTCGGCAGCGCCCCAGCGGTTCTGCGCGCCGTCGGATACGCCGCCGCCGATCGCGGGCTGGCGCCGCCTGCCGCCGTGATCGGCGAGTGGTTCGGCTCGGGCGCGGTCATCGCGCCGACGGTCGATGTCGCGCCGGTCGACGCTTCACGTGCCTTCGACGTTCCCTGCGGGTCGGGTGATGGCGAGGCGGTCGGGGGCGGCTGGTTCGGTTTTCTGTCGTATCCGGATGCGGCGGCCGACGATCTCGGTCCGCGGATTCCCGAGGCTGCGGGCGGCTGGTCGGACTGCGTGCTGCGCCAGGACGGTGACGGGCGTTGGTGGTTCGAAAGCCTCTCCGACGCAACGCTTCCCGGGTGGGTGGCTGATGCGCTGCGGGTGCCGGTCGAGCCACGGCCGACGCACGTCGAGTGGGGTGAAGCCGATCGCGATGCGCACCGCCGGGGGATGCTGGACTGCCTCGATGCGATCGCCGCCGGGGAGGTCTACCAGGCGTGCGTGTGCACGCAGTTCCGCGGCCGACTCGAGGGCTCACCACTCGACTTCTTCGCCGACGCCGTGCACCGCACGTCGCCCGCGCGTGCTGCGTACCTGGCGGGGAGCTGGGGGGCGGTGGCGTCGTTGTCGCCGGAGCTCTTCCTGCGCAGGCGCGGTGAGCACATCGCGTCGAGCCCGATCAAGGGCACACTGCCGCGTTCGGCCGATCCGGACGCGCTGCGCGGCTCGGTCAAGGATGTGGCCGAGAACATCATGATCGTCGACCTCGTGCGCAACGACCTGGGCCGCGTCGCCGATGTCGGCACTGTCACGGTGCCCGAACTGCTGGTCGTGCAGCCGGCGCCCGGGGTGTGGCATCTGGTGTCGACGGTGTCCGCGCGCGTGCCCGTCGACGTGCCGATGTCGACAGTGCTCGACGCGACGTTCCCACCGGCGTCGGTGACCGGGACACCCAAGACGCGGGCACGCCAGCTGCTCGAGCAGTGGGAACCGGTGAGGCGGGGAATCTATTGCGGCACAGTCGGGCTGGCGTCTCCGGTGGCGGGGTGCGAACTCAATGTCGCGATCCGGACGGTGGAGTTCGACGCGTCAGGAAATGCGGTGCTCGGTGTCGGCGGCGGTATCACCGCGGACTCGGATCCGGACCGCGAGTGGGAGGAGTGCCTGCACAAGGCGGCACCGATCGTCGCGTCACGTACGCGACCGCAGCACCGCGTCGTAGAGCTCACGCCGTGACGGCGAGCCCGGATTCGCCGCGACCACGTCGGCGCAGGCGTCCTTGACCCGTGCGCCGTCGTCGACCAGCTTGTGGACCGCGGCCACCAGCGTCTCGAGGTCCACTTTCGGGACGGCGCCGGCCAGCACGACGGTGATCTCGCCGAGCACCCCGTCGGCGGCCCAGTCGGCGAGCTCCTCCAGCCGGCCCCGGACGATCTCCTCGTGCGTCTTGGTCAGCTCCCGGCACACTACGGCGCGGCGGTCCGGCCCGAGCACCTCGACAGCGTCGGCGAGCGTGCCGGCCAGCCGGCGGGGCGACTCGAAGAACACACAGGTGCGCTGCTCGGTCGCCAACGTCGTCAGCCACGTCTTGCGGGCGGTCTGCTTGCGGGGCGCAAACCCCTCGAAGCAGAACCTCTCGGCCGGTAGCCCGGAGACCGCCAGCGCCGTCGTCACCGCCGACGGGCCCGGCAGGCAGGTGACCGGGAGTCCTGCCTCGATGCATGCCGTCACCAGGCGATAGCCGGGGTCGCTGATCAGCGGCATCCCGGCGTCGCTGACCATCAGCACCGACGCGCCTGCCCGAATCCCGTCGAGCAGGCCCGCGATCCGCGACGCCTCGTTCTGGTCGTAGAGGCTGACCACCTTCGCGGTCAGCCTCACCTCCAGCGACTGGGCCAGCGTGCGGACCCGGCGGGTGTCCTCGGCGGCGATGACGTCGGCGCTGCCCAGCGCGCCGACCAACCGCGCCGAGGCGTCGGAGGGCTGACCCAGGGGCGTGGCGCCGATGAGCAGTCGTCCGGGGCTCATGCCGACAGCCTACGATCGCTCTCGTGACCGCCCCCGCCACCAAAGAGCCGCGCGCGGTCCCGGTCATCAGCCCCGCGCCGCAGGTGCCCGCCGCGGACTTCGGCCCGGTCGACCGGCTGCAGGGCTGGGTGATGACCGCCGTAATCGGCGCGCTGGCCGCGGTGACGCGGTTCCTCAATCTCGGATCGCCGACGGACGCCGGCACCCCCGTCTTCGACGAGAAGCACTACGCGCCGCAGGCCTGGCAGATGCTGCACAACCACGGCGTCGAGGACAACCCGGGCTACGGCCTGGTGGTGCACCCGCCGCTCGGCAAGCAGTTGATCGCGATCGGCGAGGCGCTGTTCGGCTACAACGGGCTGGGCTGGAGGTTCTCCGGCGCCGTGTGCGGCGTGATCGTCGTGATCCTGGTCGCGCGGATCACGCGACGCATCAGCCGTTCGACGCTGGTGGGTGGCATCGCTGGCCTGCTGGTGATCGCCGACGGGGTCAGCTTCGTCGCCTCGCGGACCGCGCTGCTCGACGGGTTCCTGGTGACGTTCGTGGTGGCCGCGTTCGGTTGCCTGATCGTCGACCGGGACCAGGTTCGCGAGCGCATGCATATCGCGCTGTTGGAGGGTCGCATCGGCGAGACGGTGTGGGGGCCGCGGCTCGGGGTCCGGTGGTGGCGGTTCGGCGCGGGGGTTCTGCTCGGATTGGCCTGCGCCACAAAGTGGTCGGGCGTCTACTTCATCGCGTTCTTCGGCGTCATGACGGTGGTCTTCGACATCCTCGCGCGGCGTCAGTACCGCGTCCCGCGACCGTGGCTGGGCGCATTCCGTCGCGATCTGGGGCCGTCGCTGTACGCGCTGGTGCTCATCCCGTTCGGGGTGTACCTCGCGTCGTACACGCCGTGGTTCGCCTCGGAGACGGCCACCAACCGCCATGAAGTCGGGCAGTCGATCGGCCCGGACAGCGTGTTGCCGATCCCCGATGCGTTGCGCTCGCTGTGGCACTACACGCATGCCGCGTACCGGTTTCACTCCGGGTTGACCAACGCCGACGGAAACCATCACCCGTGGGAATCGAAGCCGTGGACGTGGCCGATGTCGTTGCGCCCGGTGCTCTATGCGATCGACAACCAGGACGTGCCCGGGTGCGGGGCGCAGTCGTGCGTGAAGGCCGTGATGCTGGTCGGCACGCCCGCGATGTGGTTCCTGGCGGTGCCGGTGCTGGGCTGGGCGGTGTGGCGGGCATTCGTCAAGCGCGACTGGCGTTATGGCGTCGCGCTGGTGGGCTACAGCGCGGGCTTCCTGCCGTGGTTCGCCGGCATCGACCGCCAGATGTACTTCTTCTATGCGGCGACGATGGCGCCGTTCCTGGTGATGATGATCGCGTTGATTCTCGGCGACATCCTGCACAAGCCGAACCAGAACGCCGAACGCCGAACGCTCGGGCTGATCGCGGTGAGTTGTTATGTCGCACTGGTGCTGACGAACTTCGCGTGGATGTACCCGATCCTGACCGGCATCCCGATATCGCAGAACACCTGGAACATGCAGATCTGGCTGCCGTCCTGGCGTTGAGAGTTCGGCGCGGAAGCCACGCTAGTCGGCTCTCGGACACTAATTGTTTTCGCGAAACACACACGAGGGTCGCAGTCGACGAGTTATCCACAGCCCTGGTGTAGATCTCGCGAATCGTGGGTCGACTTGTCAGTGCGCGCACCCAGCATCCGACGCATGGAACGAGCTTTTCTCGGCAACGAACTACTTGAGGGCGGCCTCACTCGCAGCCAACTACGCTGGCGCTACAGGTCTGTTCACCCCCGCGTATACGTGCCACGGGCCGCCTTGCCATCGCTCCAGCTCGAGGCGCACGCGGCTTGGCTCTGGAGCAATCGGCGGGGCATCGTCGCCGGGCGAGCGGCGGCTTCACTTCATGGAGCCCAATGGGTCTCACCCGGAACGGTAATCGAATTGATTGGCCCGCGCGAGCGACTCAGATCAGGTGTGGTCGTTCGGAATGAACGGATCGATTGGGATGAGATCTGCACGATCGGTGAACTCGCAGTCACCACGCCGGCTCGCACAGCGCTGGATCTGGCTCGACACCTGAACCGCGACTTAGCCGTAAGGCACCTCGACGCATTAGCGGCGGCGACCGGCGTGAAGGTGGACGACGTAGCGCCGCTCGTAGAGCGGTATCGCGGTTGGCGGGGAATGAAGCGCGCTCGCATCGCACTGGACCTGATGGATGGCGGTGCTCAGTCGCCGAAGGAGACGTGGCTGCGCCTCCTCGTCCTGGACGCAGGGTATCCACGGCCTCGCACACAGATCCGGGTTTGCGACGGTGCCGCCGAGGCTTTCCTCGACATGGGTTGGGACGAGCCGATGATCGCGTTGGACTATGACGGTGAGCAGCATCAGACCGACCGACCTCGATTCGTTCATGACATCGGACGCAACGCGATGGTCGAGAAGCAGGGTTGGCTCGACATCCATGTGGTCAAGGAGCACAGCCGCGGCTTCACGCTGCACCGGCTACGGGAAGCCGCTGAGCGTCGCGGATGGTCTCCGCTCGCGAGGTGTACACCAGGGTCGTGAGAGCCGGCAAGCTGACGGCCCTGGTGTACGTCTCGCGAAACTGCAGATGCTATAGCGGGTCGCGGCCGGCCGGGCACGACATACACCGCGGGCCGCCGCGGCCGGTGCCAAGTTCGGACGCCTGGATCGGCAGCACCTCGATACCGGCATCCGCCAACCGCGCATTGGTTTCGACGTTGCGCTCGTAGGCGACCACCACACCCGGCGCGAGTGCGAGCGTATTGTTGCCGTCGTCCCACTGCTCACGCTCGGCCGTCACCGGGTCCAACCCCGTGGCGATGACGCGTAACCGGTCGATACCCATCGCCGTCGCGGCGGCGTCGACGAACGGCACCTCGTCGTCGATGCGCACTCCGCCGTTCCCGTCACGATGAATCGCGAACGCCGACAACGAATCCACGACCGGCGGGTACATCACCACCGCGTCGACGTCGACCATCGTGCACACCGTGTCGAGATGCATCTGCGCTCGCGACTGCGCGATCGGCACTGCCAGCACGGTGTGGGCGAGGTCGTCGTCGAAGAGGCTGCGCGCCAATGCTTCCGCGCCGGCCGGTGTGGTCCGCTCCCCCACCCCGACCGCCACCACACCAGGCGCGAGCAGCAGCACGTCTCCTCCCTCGACCGGCGCCGACCGCGATTCGTAGGCCCGCCGAACACCGAGGAATCGCGGGTGATGTGCGTAAATCACGTCGGTCAGCGAGGTCTCGCGCACCCGCGCCGGCAGCGCCAGCGACGTGATCGCCACTCTCGGGCCGATCCAGAACGACGAGTCGCGAGTGAACAATAGATTCGGCAGCGGATCGATGACGAAGTCACCCCCGTGATGCATCCGCCGAACCAGCGACAGCTCCGCACCCGAGAGCGGCAACTCGTTGAACGTCATACCCGCCATCAGCACATGGGCCAGCGGTGCGGGCTCCAGCGCGCGAAGGTACGCCGAAAGTTCCTGCGCCAACGGCAAACCCAGCCGTCGTGGATCGACTGCCGCAGCGATCCCGTGCATCCGTGCCGCGCCACTGTGCGACAACGCCTCGGTCAGCAGATCGGCGAGTAGCATCACCTCGACGCCCCGCTCGACCAACAACGCGGCGAACGCGTCGTGTTCGGCCTGAGCCCTGGCCACCCAGGGCAGCCCGTCGAACAACAGCGCATCGTTGTTGCGCGGCGTCAACCGCTGCAACTCGGCGCCGGGCCGGTGCAGGATGGCCGCAGTCAGCCGACCCACCTCAGAGTCGCAGCCCAACGTCACATCTAGCACCGTAACCCGCAACCCCACCTCAACTATGGTTGATGTTATGGAGTTGATTCACGAGCTGACTCCCGGCGAGATGTCCGCTCGCAGCGGTGTTGCGGTTTCGGCACTGCACTTCTACGAGCGCGAAGGCCTCATCCACAGCAGACGCACCTCGGGCAACCAGCGCCGCTATGCCCGAGAGACCTTGCGCCGTGTCGCGTTCATCCGGATGTCACAGCGGCTCGGAATCCCCTTGTCCCGCATACGAGAAGCACTGGCCACCCTGCCCGACGACAGGGTGCCGACGAGTAAGGACTGGGCCAGGCTGTCGGCGGGCTGGCGCCAAGACCTCGACGACCGCATCCTGCACCTGCAACGCCTGCGCGACAACCTGACCGGCTGCATCGGCTGTGGCTGCCTGAGCCTGAAGACCTGCGCGCTGACCAACCCCGGAGACGTCCTCGCCGAACAAGGACCCGGCGCGGTGCGGCTCTGATGCATCGAACGCTTGTGCGATAGAATCACGGCCATGGAGCTGGCGCTGCAGAGCTCGCTGTTCGAGCACGCCGAACGCCGCCATCTCGGCAACGGGGCCTGGATCGACTTTCGATCCGGGTGGTTGGACGATGCCGACTCGCTGTTCACCGAGCTGTCCGAGGTCGTCCCGTGGCGTGCGGAGCGCCGGCCGATGTACGACCGCGTCGTCGACGTCCCGCGCCTGGTCAGCTTCCACAACCTGGTCGATGACCCGCCGCCGCATCCACGCCTCAAACAACTCCGGCGTCGCCTCAACGACGCCTACGCGGGTGAACTCGGCGAGCCGTTCACCACCGCGGGGCTGTGCCTGTACCGCGACGGCAACGACAGCGTGGCTTGGCACGGTGACACCGTCGGTCGCAGCAGCACCGAAGACACCATGGTCGCGATCATCGGCTTGGGTGCGACCAGAACGTTCGCGCTTCGGCCACGCGGCGGGGGCAAGTCGCTGAAGCTGCAACATGCGCACGGCGACCTGCTCGTGATGGGCGGGTCGTGCCAGCGCACGTGGGAGCACGCGATCCCCAAGACGACGCGCCCCGTGGGTGTCCGGATCAGCATCCAGTTCCGCCCGCACGACGTGCGCTAGGCCCTCACCGCGTTCACCGCCGCGACCAACAGGTCACGAGCGCGCTGCGTGTCGACCTTCGCGACGGGTTTGTCGGGCAGCACCAACGGGTTCGCGGTGACGATCACCAGGAACGGTCCGAAGCTCGCGAGGTAGTTGTAGAGCTCGCCGGTGCGAGGCTTACCGTCCACCGTCGTCTGCACCACGCGGTGAGTTCCCAACGTCTGTGCACCCTCGATCTGGGGTGCCTCGACGACCTCGACCAGCCCGCGCATCGCACCGCCCGCGAATCCGACCTTGCGACAATTCTCGGCCGGTGCATTGACCGACGCGGTTTCGGACGTCTCGACCGCGATCGTGATGAACCGGTTGCCATCGCCCTCGGCCGTCGTCGCCGCCATATTGCCCTTGGCGCCCGCCGGGACCATCTGCTGGTTGGCGAACGATGCACAGTCGGATGGCTCGAACTTCACGCCCTCGGGCAGTTCCTGGCGTGCCAGCAACCGCGGGTCGATCCCGGTCGGCCCGACGTCGGTGACCTTGAAGCCGGGTCCGAAGCTGGTCCGTACATCCTTGACTCGCCCGATGTCGGCGTGCGACAGATCGTCGCTCGGCTGGCCGTTCCCACACGCGGTGAGCGCAGCGGCGCACGCGACCGCGACCATGGCCCTCTTCGACATCGCCGCACAATGTACCGGGCAACGACGGCTCAGCCCCGTAACGCGGACACCGTTTCGGTCAACAGGTGGGCGGCGAAATCCGGACCGAGTTGAGGATTGGGTGAACCCGGGTCGGTGACGACGGCGACGAAGGCGACATGGTCACCCAGGTAAGCCGTGACGGTCTCGGCGCGTGACAGCGTTTCAGTGCCGCCTTCCACGACGGTTCTGCTCGACGTCGCCATCGCGATGGTCGACGCCGCGTCGATGGCCGGGGCGGGTTCGAGCGTGACAGTTCCCGTCGTGCGTCCGCCGGCAATGGTCCAGCGCGCGCACTCGTCGACCACCGCCGGGTCGAGCTCTCCCGACGCGGCGGCGACGACGGCGTAGACGATGCCGCCGGGCCCCGACGCGGACCATCCGTCGGTGCGGGTTGCGCCCGCGGCGGGGTCGGCCAGCGCGGCACATCGTTCGGGGTCGGTTGTCCACTGCGCACCGTATCCCCACGCGGTGATCGGGCCGACGTGGCCGACGAGGTCGGTCACCTCGTATCCGGCCGGCAGCGCGGTGCGCGCGCGATCGATTCTGGCCGGGTTGACTTGTGCGGGCCCCTCAGACGACGACTGGTCGGCAGGAGACGAGCCGGGATCGGTTCCGCACGCGCCCACGCAGATCATCAGCACCGCGGCCGCGACGATGCAACGATCGGCGGCCCTTCGGCGATCAACAAGTGGGGGCATCGACCCTCATGATTGGAGGCTGTCATGGGTGCTCTTCGGAGTGTGGCAGCAACAGCAGCAGCGGCGGGCGCCATTCTGGTGCCCGCGGGTCCTGCCGCCGCACAACCGGTGCAACCGGGTGACGCGCCGCGCACGATCGCCGAGTTGGAGGACCAGGGCTACGACGTCGTCATCGACCGGGTCGGCAGTGGCCCGATCAACGAGTGCATCGTCACCAGCGTGCGCAACCCACAGGAAGTCACCCAGACGTTCGCGGTCGGCAAGGGTGAAGACCGCGAGTTCATCACGGTCGTGGTGAGCAGATCGATCACCGTCTCGCTCAACTGCTCCCGCTGATCGCGTCAGGCAGCGGCGTCCTTTGCGTCGGACTCGCCGCCCGTCTCACCGCCGGCAGGCGTGCTGTTCGGCTCCGAAACCGTCTCAGCGCTGCTGGCCTCGTTGCGATCCGGTCGACTCGCGGGCGAGGGACCCAGCCGAACCGGTTTGTCGAACGAGATCGGTCCGCGCAGCTTCGGCAACTTGGGCAGCTTGGGAAGCGCAGGCTTGAACCCCATCCTGGGTGCCTTGCCGGTGACGGCGCCGTTTCCGGTCGTCTCGGCGCCCGTGCTGTCGACGCCTCCCTCGACCACCACTTGTTCGCGGAGGTTCGTCGTCGCACCTTCGTCGCCGGACGGTGTCGGGTTCTCGACGACCTGAATGGTCGTGTCTTCGACCGGAGGCGTCTGGCCGAGTTGGTCACCCTCGGGTCCGGCGTCACCGGTGACGGGCGCTAGGCCGTCGGTGACGACGGTCTGCTCGCTTCGGTCAGCGTCTCCCGCGTGCGCCCACGACATCCTCGTCACGGCGTTGTCTTCGACCGTCGTCGCAGTGCTGTCTTCTGCTGGGTGCGTGGGCAATTCGGGCCCGCCGACGCCGAAGGGGCTGGTGGTCTCCTCGGTGCCCAGCGGGCGGTCCCCGGAGACCTCCTCGATCGCGTCGTCGAGGCCCGTCGGGATGGATTTCACCAGATTGATCGCCGTGGCGATCGGGTTCCGGAACGGCAGCAAGCCGACCTTCGTCGCGACACCCGGGTTCACGTCGCGGGCATAGGCGCCCTCGATCAGCACCCGAAGCGGTGCATCCAGCGCCGTCAGGATCGGCGACGGCGCAAATGCTTCGAACGGCATCAGGATCGGCAGCCGTTCAGCCGGATACAGGTAGTAGTCGGTGTCGCCGTAAGAGCCTTGATAAACGGCGTCGTCGAAGTTCTCGTTCTGCAGATCGCCGTGTAGGTAGTAATAACTGGCCAGTGAGTTGGCGATAGCCAACACGTTGGTGAGGCTGGCGGGTGCGTCGCCTCCGAGAAGGTCGTACTGGGCCGCGGCGTCGACCGTCGGCATACAGGGGCCCTGATCGCAGCTGTCCGTAGGTGTTGCGCCGTAGAAGGTGATGCCGATGATCGGGATCGTGAGGCCTTCCGGGCCGCGGGCGAGGATGCCGCCGTTGGGGCGCATCGGATTGGCCAGCAGGAAGAACGAGGTCTCGCCGGCGTCCCTCGGGTTCGCGATGAGGTCCCGCTTCACCAACGAAGCCACGACGGCGCTCTGCGAATAGCCGAAGATGACGTAATCCTCATCTGCAGGAGGGGCTGTCACCGGTTGATCCGGATCCTCGATGTCGTAGCTGGCGTCGGGGTTGTAGACGCAGGCGGAACTGCTTCCTCGAACGCAGCCGTTGAGACTCGTCACGCCTTCGTCCACAGAATCATCGAAGGTCTTGCTCCCGAACACCGGGAAGAATGCCGCAGGGTAGACGACCGCATAGACATTGCCGTCGACGTCGTCGATGGGCGGGACGCCGGGACTCGTCGTTGCAGTACCCGAGGCCGGATTGATGAATCCCAGAACAGCGTTGCTCAAGTACTGGCTGATGTATGCGGGGTCATCGGGTGGCGAGGTCAACGGATGTTCGGTACCGCCCATGATCAACGCGCTCGCCGCCAGTTGAACCGCGGTCGCGGTCGTCCACGCCACCGCCACGGCGATCGCTGCGAACAACGCCAGAACCATCGCCCCCAGCGAACGCGTTGTCGTCTTCAGTCGAGCATTCCGACCCCGCATCGCGTCTCCCTCTCACCCTATCGCCGCTGTCACGCAGAAACGTCTCCCAGCTAACCACGTAGGAGGCCCGTAGCAAAATATTGTTCCGAACGGCAACACCTGCCTAACCGCTGTTACGGGCGTTTTCTACTGCAAACGCCGAAAGGCGGCCGTAGGCTACGGCGCAGACCAGACCGATGGAGGAGCAAATGGGTACGTCTATGAGGGCCGGCATCATCGCGGTCGCGGCCGTGGCACTCGGCCTTGGCCTCGCCGGCTGCAGCTCGGACACCGAGGGCGAGGCGACATCCGATACGACGACCTCAGAGGAAGCGACCACATCGGAAACCAGTGCCTCGCCCGCACCCCCCACGTCGCCGCAAGCCCAGGGCGCGAACTACACAATCGTCGACTACATTCGCGAGAACGACATCACGGAGACCCCGGTTCAGCGCGGCGACCCCGGTTCGCCGACCATCGATCTGCCGATTCCGCCCGGCTGGAGCGACGCCGGACCACGTAAGCCCCAATGGGCTTATGCCGCAATAGTTTCCGATGACTCGGCCATGGCACAAGACCCCCCGACCATCATCGCGCTGGTGTCGAAACTGAGCGGCAACGTCGACCCGGCGAAGATCCTCGAGTTCGCGCCCGGCGAGATCATGAACCTACCCGGATACGATGGCGCACAGGAAGGCTCGCCCTCCACGCTCTCTGATTTCGAAGCGGTGCAGATCGGCGGAACGTACACCAAAGACGGTGTCCTACGGGCGATCGCGCAGAAAACCGTCGTGATCCCTGGACAAGACGGGTTGTTTGTTTTGCAACTCAACGCCGACGGCCGCGAGGATCAGATGACAGCCCTCATGGACGCCACGGGGGTCATCGACGAACAGACCAAGATCACCCCGTGACTCAGGCGCGCGAGACCGCGGACGCGGCCATGACCTGTTCGGCGGTCGGCCGAACCCCGGTATAGCGTTCGAACTGCTCGGCGGCCTGCAGCGCGATCACCTCAGCACCGGTGATCACGCCGATGCCCGCCGCGCGCGCGGCCTTGATGAGCGGTGTCTCCGACGGCATCGCGACCACATCGAAGACGGTGTGCGCGTTGGCGATGGCCTCTTCGCCGAACGCCGTTTCGTTGGCCTCACGCCCACCGGCCATCCCTACCGGAGTGACGTTGACCAGTACGTCCGCGGTGCGCGCGCCGACCTCGGCGAGGTAGTCGTAGCCGAGCCGGTCGGCCAAGGAACGACCGGTCTCAGGATTCCTGGCCACGATTATGCCGTGGTCGAATCCGGCGTCGCGGAGCGCGGTCCCGACCGCACTGGCCATCCCCCCGCTGCCGTACACGAGCACGGACTGTGACGGTTGCAAACCGTGTTCGGCGATAAGCCCCTGCACCGCAAGGTAATCGGTGTTCGACGCGGTGAGCCGACCGTCGTCGTTGACGATTGTGTTGACGGCGCCAATGGAGCGAGCCGACTGCTCGATGTCGTCGACCAGCCCCAGCACATCCTGCTTGAACGGCATCGACACCGAACAACCGCGGATGCCCAACGCCCGCACTCCCCCGATCGCAGCGGCGATATCCGTTGTGGTGAATGCCTTGTAGATGAAGTCCAGGCCGAGCAGGTCGTAGAGGTAGTTGTGGAACCGGGTGCCGATGTTGCTCGGCCGACCCGCCAACGAGATGCACAGCCTGGTGTCCTTGGACAGCGGAACGCGCATCAGCCGACCGCCCGCACGACCTGAGTGACCATATCGCGGATCTGCCTGGTCAGTTCCGTCGAGAACGGCGGATTGGCCGGGCGCGGCACGTCGATGGTCGTGGTGACCACCCCGAGGTCATCTCGCTGCCAGTGTGCGCCGTGGCGGGTGAGGATGGTGCGCATGGGGTAGTTCTCGGCGAGCACACGCGCGGTGAAACGTTGTACGCCAAGGCCTTTCGCCGCGATCGCGAGCGCCCCCATGAGAAACGATCCGATACCTTTGTTCTGGTACGCATCGGCGACGAGGAACGCGACCTCGGCGACGGCCGGATCCGCTTCGTCGCGAACGAGCCGCGCGTCTGCGACCACCGGTCCGTCGGGACCGTCGGTCATCACCCACACGAAGTGGTGTTCGTAGTCGACCTCGAACAGGTAGCGCATCAGCGACCTGCTCGGCACGAGCATCGATTGGAAACGCCGGTACAGCGTCTCGCTGGAGAATTCGACGGGACCCTTGGATGTCCGTTCGTTGTCGCCCGGCAGCACGGGCCGCAAGAACAACTCCGTTCCGTCGCGCATCCGGACCGAAACGGGGCTGACGTATGCGGCGAGGCGCTGTCGGGCGGTGCTCAGCAGCCGGTCGAGCATGCCCGGGATCTCGAGCAGGATCGCGAACGCCTCGCGCGCCCCGACCCAACCGCGCACAGGTTCGGTGGCGATCACCGTCGCGGTGCGGGTGGTGTCCCGAAGCAATGCGATCTCGCCGACGATCATGCCCGGCGTCAGCCGCGCGACGGTGTCGTGCCCGTCGTCTCCGACGTGCGTGACCTCGGCAGCGCCGGAGCCGATCAACAAGAAGGACAACGCGAGTTCGCCCTGGTGCATGAGCACCTGGCCGGAGGCGGCATTCAGAGGCGTCAGCTGGGCCGCGAGCGGCACGAGATCCTCGGACCGATAGCCACGAAAGATTTCCAGCGCAGTGAGTTCGTCGGCGCGAACGCCGGTCAGGCCGGCCACCTCACGAGGCTACGGGCTGCTCCTCGCCACGAGCAAGGAACCGCGCGAGTCACCCGTCAGCGGCATCGGTCGCACGGCAATCACCGAATCGATCGACCAGCAAATCGTCGGGGTTGGCGCGGGTCGGCCGCGGCGCTCCGCCACCCGTCGGAAGACAAGTCGCTACATGATGTGCTGCATCGATGTACTCGGCGGCCGCCCGCAACCGCCAAGTTAGCACAACATCTGAACACCTAGACAGATATTGGGCCTCCCGCATAGGCTGCGCGGAGCCCTTCTGCGCGACGCCGAGGCCATCTGTGGAATCTGGGCCAGCGCGGGTACGCAGCGTCGACCCCCTCCAGAAAGGAAGCTCATGGCTGAGTACACCCTGCCTGATCTTGACTACGACTACGGCGCACTGGAACCGCACATCTCGGGTCAGATCAACGAAATTCATCACAGCAAGCACCACGCCACCTACGTGAAGGGCGTCAACGACGCAATCGCCAAACTCGAAGAGGCCCGCGCCAATGGCGACCATGCGGCGATCTTCCTCAACGAGAAGAACCTCGCGTTCCACCTCGGCGGACATGTCAACCACACCATCTGGTGGAAGAACCTCTCACCGAACGGTGGTGATAAGCCGACCGGCGAGCTGGCTGCCGCGATCGACGACCAAATCGGGTCGTTCGACAAGTTCCAGGCGCAGTTCGCCGCCGCCGCCAACGGCTTGCAGGGCTCCGGCTGGGCTGTGCTCGGCTACGACACCCTGGGTCAACGGTTGCTCACCTTCCAGCTGTACGACCAGCAGGCCAACGTCCCGCTGGGCATCATCCCCCTGCTGCAGGTCGACATGTGGGAGCACGCGTACTACTTGCAGTACAAGAACGTGAAAGCCGACTACGTCAAGGCGTTCTGGAATGTAGTGAACTGGGAGGACGTCCAGAACCGGTTCGCCGCGGCCACCAGCAAGGCATCCGGGCTCATCTTCTAGTCTCTAGCGGGGCGGCCTCGCGCGCCGCCATGGCGATGATGGAGGCGCTTGGCGATGAGTGACGGTCAGTTCAGCACGCATACAGAGCTTTTCGACCTCACCGGCAAGCGCGCCGTCGTCACCGGTGGCACGAGCGGCATCGGCGTGATGATGAGCCGCGGTCTGCTGCAGGCCGGTGCCAGCGTGGTGATCAGCTCGCGAAAAGCCGACGCCTGCGAACGCGCGCAGGAAGAATTGTCCCGGTTCGGCCAGGTGCGCGCGATACCTGCGGACCTCTCACGACACGACGAGTGCCTGCGGCTTGCCGACGAGGTGACCGGTGGCGGCGAGCCGGTGCACATCCTCGTCAACAACGCGGGTGCGACCTGGGGCGAGCCACTGGAAAGCTTCCCCGACTCCGCGTGGGACAAGATCCTCAACGTCAACGTCAAGTCGCCGTTCTGGCTCGTTCAGGCGTTCCTGCCCGCACTTCGTGCCGCAGGCACCGCGGACGATCCGGCCCGGATCATCAACCTCGGCAGTGTCGACGGCATCCGGGTGCCCGAACTGCCGACGTACTCCTACAGCGCCAGTAAGGCGGCCGTCCATCAGCTCACCCGTGTACTCGCCCGCGAACTGGGGCCGCAGCACATCACGGTCAATGCCGTTGCGCCAGGCGCGTTCCCGTCGAAGATGATGGCCGCGACCTTGGATGCGTTCGGCGATGAGATCGCGGCGTCGGCGCCGCTGCGTCGGATCGGACGCGACGACGACATGGCCGGGATCGCGGTCTACCTCGCCAGTCGCGCCGGAGCGTTCCTGACCGGGGCGATCATCCCCGTCGACGGCGGACTGGCCACGACTGCGAGCAAGTGACTCGAGGGCGACGGGCAGCGAGGCAGAGCTGTCTGCTCAACAAAGAGGTTGACCCCGCTGACCGCCTCGCGGGTGGCACCGGTGCAACCCTCACCGATCGCCACCCACTGCCGCGAACTGTGCCCCACTTCGCAAGGCGGTAAACCGAGCCATAAAACGAAGGGTAGGTCGTCACGCCGGCCGCGAGATTCCGGTGACTTCCGGTGCGATCATCGGGCGGCGGAAGCCTCGACTCTGACCTGATCAAACTCTGTGGAGCTAAGGGGAATCGAACCCCTGACCTACTCGATGCGAACGAACATTCCTCGACGTTTGTTGCGCAAGGCCATGTTGATTGTGCGAGAAACCCGCAGGTCAAGCCGTTGGCTGTGTTGGTTGCGAAGAGCACCGCGAAACTCTGCTGCGGACTGGCTGCGGACTGGCAGACCGCCGCGACAGTTCCAGCAAACTCCTCTCCTGGCGGACCTTGAGAGAGGTCCACCCGATCTGGATTTCGCGAAGACCCCTGCAACCACCAAAGGAGTAGCTATGAATCACAAACTCTGCTTTTCGTGCAAGAAGCTGCGGAAGATCTTCTACGTCGACCCGATCGAGCGCGGCTACTGCGCCGAGTGCGTGATCACCTTGCCACTGGGCTCGGTGGCGCGCGCTATGCAGTTCCTGGAGCTGACCGTGCCGTTCACGGTGGGCGATCGGGTGCATGCCTACAGTGGCGGCGAATGCTACGACGGAATTGGTTACGTCGCCAAGGTTGGCTTCGATATGGAGCACGGCACGCCGTTCGAGCCGACCTTCCATGTGGTGGTCGACGAGCCCGCCGATGAACTCGCACCAGCTCACGCCAACTACCTGCCCGTGCACCTGCGCACCGCAAGTCACGTTGAGGCTCGCTGACTTCGGCGCGGAATAAGTGCTGGTTGTCCTGTCCCGATCGGTCTTATGCCGCTTCGAGGGTGCGCTGGCGGTGCGCTGCGGCGGCGTCGATGATCCGCGACACCACCGAGTGATGCACCCCGACGTTCTTGGCAATCCCGTTCAACGGATCACCAGCGTCATGTGCGGCGAGGATGCAGGTAACCACCTCGACCGGCTTCCGCGTCACCTTCTGAACGACCAGCGCGGCCGCGAGTTCGCGCCGCGGATCGTCCGCGCTGACAGGCACGCTTTCCGTCGCGGCCGTGGCCGGGTTGGCGCGGTCCGCCGGAGCTCCAGCGCGGACTGAGTTGGCCGCAGCGTCGCGTTTCGAAGCCGCGGTGCTCGCGCCTGGAGCCGCGATAGCTCCCGCGCTACGAGTCGCGATACGGCTGCGGCGTGCGGGTTTATCGCCTATTGCGACGAGTGCAAGGGTGGCGACGCCGATTGCGAGGTCGATCACTAGCGGCAAAACCGGCGCGAGATCTGGACCGATGCCCGCGATTACCGCAAGGTCGCGCAGCGCGATAAACGACAGGATGAACGCGCCTGCCGCGAGGGCTGCGGTGGCGGCGACCGCGCCGCGGTAGACGGCACCCGAGGCGGTCGTCTTCGCTAGCACAGCCAGCCCATGGACGGACAACAGAAGGGCTACCGGCGGGACGGCGGCGACGCTCGCAGCCAATCACCGGCCATCAGACGTGGCCGTGAGGCACGCATGCGTTACGTTGCCTGTCAGCGAGACGGAGGTGGCGAGCATCAGCCATGCCCAGAAGAACGCCACGGCGTGGCGATGGTTGCGCCGGGTGATGTCGGACTGGGTGAGGTTGGGTGTCATCGGTCCTCCTCCGTAAGCGCATGTTCAAATCTCCGCCCGCCGATCGTGACCGTGATCCGCCCCTGGGCGCCGAGGGCGTTGAGGTAGTCGGACAACGTGCTCAGGAGGACATCGCTGCGGCGCTCAAGCTGAGAGACGCCGCCCTGCGTGATGGACAGACGAGCCGCCATCTCAGCTTGAGTTACCCCTGCCTCGCGCCGGATCTCGGACAGTTCGATCATCACATGATATTATCTCAATCTAATATCAGGTGTAAATGATAGCGGCATGGGAGTCCACCTCGACTTCGAGTTGTAGATCTCTGCGGCGGGAATGAGTCCGGGGGGATTGTGCTCGGTGAGACCTCTCTGCGATGCGATGTGGAGGTGATGACTTGGGGGCACTACGACCGGACACCTATAAGGATGCTGCGTGGGCCTACCGGATCGGGTACCTGAGTTTCGAAGAACTCCATCAAGTTGTGCAGGGACTGCAGCCGCCGGTACCGAGAAAGCGAGCCCATACCTTCCTGGAGGTCTATCAGTTCGCCGACGAGCCACCGGACCCGAACTCGTTCCTGTGGATCGACTACCTCACATTCTCCGGCCACCTCTCCGCAGCAGAACGGGAAGTGTTGAGAAGCGCTGCGTCTTCAGGTTTCGAGGGTGGCGGTTCTCGAACGGGCCACTCTCAGCACTCATCGCGGCCGCCCACATGAGTGAGTCAGGCAGGCTCTGTCGCCATAGCGGCACGGCTCGGAGGGCGTCCTCGTCGCGGAGTTCTTCAGGTGCCGCCATTTCGATTCGTCGCGCTGCATCTTCTTGGCCATGCTGAGCGGCATGTAGGGGTCACCGTGCTTGGCCCGTTGAAAAGCCAACATTTCGTCATCGCTCATTGCTGCCCACTCCTCGAAGGACGCGGACGCCCGCGCGCATATCCGTTAGCTATGCGCAAGCGCGGAATGTGGCTGCAGTCGATGGCGCGCAACCTGGCGTTCTCGGCCTCCTGCTCGGCCCATGTCTCTTCCAATACACGTTGTCGAGTGCGAATATCGGTCTCGGTGATGAGAGCGCCGGTACGCGCAATCTTGTCGGCCCAATAGGAGGCCCGTGAGCGGTGTTGGGAGACGCGCGGAGGCTGGGGCTCTGCGATCCACCCGCGCTCAGCGCTCATCGCAGCGCCTGCGGCTGACGGGGTCCATCTTTGACCACTTAAACCCTTGTGGGTCATGGCTGTTCATGCGATAGAACCGTTCGTTATCCGCCCGCAACTTGTCAATGTGCTCGTCTCGATTGTGACGCTCACACCCGTGTCGCGCCTCCCGCTCTCGCCTGCTTCAGCCATGAATGGCTCCGCGCAGTTGAGCCGCGAATCCGCGAGCCACGGTTGGCAGCGCGCCGTATGGCAAGTCGGTGCCGTCCTCCCAGTTAGCGAGGAGCATGTCCAGATGGCCGAGCAGGTCTCCGAGCGGGCGCATTGTTGCCCGGTCGACTCGCCGTTTCTGCTGTTCCCGCGTCTCAGCGGCACCTCTCATATGCGCAAACTTCTGCTGGATCTGCTCAGGTGTGAGGATGCGCCAGACGGCGGTGCCCGCCACATCCGTGCACTCGCAAAGCCATCGTTCGGGATTCTCAGCAGTCGGTGACGGATACGGATGGTGGCCCCGACGGCGATGCTTCTCGGCCCACTCTTCCACGTTCATCCTCAGACTCCGCA
The DNA here is from genome assembly GCF_001667105.1 of Mycobacterium sp. 852002-51152_SCH6134967. Taxonomy (NCBI): domain Bacteria; kingdom Bacillati; phylum Actinomycetota; class Actinomycetes; order Mycobacteriales; family Mycobacteriaceae; genus Mycobacterium; species Mycobacterium sp. 852002-51152_SCH6134967. The sequence goes on from NZ_LZIK01000053.1 coordinate 119,654, forward strand.
TCGTCGGGCCTCCACCACGACTGGGAGGCGCTCTTGCCGACACCGGTTGGTGCCAGCCGCTTCGTCATCCGAGCCACCCACGAGCGTGGGGTTGGCGCACCATCTAGTCGGAGCTTGGCGATGGTGACTCGTGAAGCTCACTTCATTCTAGCTGTGCCACTTGTGGATCGCGGATTGCCCGGCATCATCGGCTCGATATATCAGCTACCTCAGACTGCTTGATCGGCCGAGAGGCATTGGCCCGCACGGTGTTGAGGATGTCGGCGATGTTGTCGACGTCGGCTCGGTGAACACCGACTCGGGTCCGGTGGCCGCGAATCCCTAGGGTACTCACGTATCCTCACGCCGAGGAGTTAGTCATCCGATATGCATCCGCCTACAGTAAGACGACGGCGATGGCCAGCGCCGTGCCCCCGCCGAAAACCCCGATGAAGGAACCGACCAACTTCCAAATCGAAAGCGGCGGCTGCGTGACATCGCGTCCGCTATCGACGAAAGCGGCGACAATGAGGGCCAGCACGAGGCTACCGGCGATGCCCATTCCCAACCTCGCCCACTGATCGGTGCTCAAGATTCCTCCCCTTGACGCGGTTGCGTCTGAGCCATCGCAAAGTCTTGGACGAGCCGTCTGCCCTAGTACTCCCCAGTGCTCGGCGGGTCGCCCAACTTTACGACGTGGTCACCATCCCATTTGAATCGCACAATGGTGAATGTCATGTCAGGACAAGCGTTGCAACTTCCCGGCACACCATACTTCAACACGACGGTGTCATCAGTAGTGAGCGCGGTATCTAACGAGGTGAAAGCGTATGGCGTCGGCGTGGCCGGTCCAACGTAACTCCCCTCGTGGAACAGCAAAACAAGCGATGGGGTACTACCAGTGCCCTCCGCAATGCTGATGAATACGGCGGACAACGTGGCGCAGGAGTCGAAATTACCTCCCTCTGTGATGACCGTCAGATCTGCCGGGGCATTCGGGAAGATGTCCCCAGGAGTGAAGCGACTGACCACCTGCTGGACCGGTGCTGACTCCTCACCTTTTATGCAGAGGGGCCGTTCTGAGGTGGTGGGAGGCGGGGGCGGCAGCGCGCTCGCCGATGATGTGCTTTGCGGCGGTGGAGTCGGCGATGTTGTCGGCAACACAGGGGTCGTCGTTTGGGGGTGCGTTGACGGGTTAGATCCCGTATAAGGCTGCTGCCACGGACGCCACGCCCATAAGGCACCACCAATTAAGAGTGTTGCCGCAACCAGGGCTGCGAGTAGCAATCGCCGCGACGATCGGTTCTTCGTTGGTTCGCGGGCTAATTGGCGTTCAGAAGTTGCACCGGGTGAGGAGGTTCCGGGAATCTGGGCTGGCGTAGTGGGTGCCGACGGTCGAGCCGTGACCTCCGCGCCGATTTGTTCAGTGAAGGCCAGCGCGAAGTCGCTGCATCGCGCAAACCGGTCCTCGGGCCTTTTACTCAATGCGGCTGCCAAGACTGTATCGAGAGGAGCCAGCGCTGGGTTTTTGTCTGACAGCCTGGGCGCTGGTGAGTTGAGGTGGCGGCTAATGACGACTGCTGGATTGGAGTTTGGGAACAGAGTCGACCCAGCGAGCAGGTGATAAGCGGTCGCTGCGAGAGCGTATTGATCCGCGCGCCCGTCGATGTCCTCACCCATCAACTGCTCTGGGGCGGAGTAGGCAACGGTGCCCACTGTCATGTTTGTAGTTGTAAGACCGCTGACGTCGTCGAGGTTGCGCGCTATGCCGAAGTCGGTCAGGAGCACGCGCCGCTCACCTTGCTCATCGACGTGGGTGAGCATCACGTTGGCGGGCTTGACGTCACGGTGAAGGAGGCCCTGCTTGTTCGCGTAATCCAGGGCGCTAGCCACAGCTGTGACGATCTTGGCGACCTCGTCGGCGGGCATACCGCCGGGATACCGCTCACGTAGCAGACGGCCCGCGTCGATGCCGTCGACGAAGTCCATCGAGATCCACAGTTGGCCTACGTGCTCACCTCGGTCGTGCACGCCGACGATGTGCGGATGCCACAGCGTTGATGCGAGATCCGCCTCCCGGTTGAACCGCGCCCGATAATCAGGATCGGCTGACCATTCCAACGGCAGCAGCTTGAGAGCATCACGGCGCGGCAATCGAGGATGCTGCGCCAAATACACCTCCCCCATGCCGCCCGCCCCGAGCATCCGCAAGATTCGGTACCCGGCGAACGTTGTTCCCTGGGCCAAGGGCATGGCTCAGCCTCCGTATGCTGTGTTGGCACCGTACTGAGCCTGACTCGGAGTGAAGCCGTCGAACTCCAGTTGCTGCACCAAGCCCGGAAGTGAGAATGAGGTGAAGCTCAGGTAGCTCTTAGCCTTCTTGACCGCTTGCTCATTCCAATCCACGCCGCCGGTGGCCTCTAAGCGCTCGACCGCGAAGGTGGCATCTGCCGTGCTGAATTGGTCGAACTCCAGTTGTTGGATTAGGCCTTGCTTGGAGAATCCAGCGAAGCCCAGGTAGCTCTTGGCTTTCGCGATTGCCTGGTCCTGCGCCGGGGTGAATCCGCTCCTGGTTGTCGTGGGCGTGACATCCATAGTGCGAGGCGTGTTTCCGGTACCGGAGGACGTGGACGGAGACTTTTCGCCGCCGTTACCAATGGAGGCGAGCACAATCAACGCCAAGACTGCCGCACCTACTCCGAGTCCGATCTTCAAGCCCGTGGACATGCCCGATTTCGCCGGTTGAGCAGGTAACGGCGTTGGTGCGCCGAAGTTGGCGTAGTTTTCGGTCCAAGTATTGCCGTCGAAGTATCGCTGCCGACTTGGATCAGATGGATCGGGATACCAACCCGCTCTCGGCTGCGTCATAAAGTCCCCCTCTGCCTAAACACCGACTTAGCTGTATCACCCAAAAGGGCGCGACGCGAACATCGCCGCAGCGTCCGACAAGGACCTACCTGTCGAATACGTGCGTCAGTTCGTCGCGCTTCTCGTTGAGCTGATTCTCGATGTAGAAGGCGTTCAGGAGCGAGATGGCCAACAACATTGCAGCGATGACACGAACCCACGTCGCAGCGCCCATGAAGAATGCGACAGCCGTGGCTACCCCGACTACAGCAACACCGGTCCACACCGGGCCTGAGCCGGTCAAAAGGCTGACTGACTGCATCGACATCACAAGTCCGACGACGGCGAGCACACAGACGCCTATTGCGACCGCTGTCTTCTTGCTCTTGCTGGAATCGTCCGGCACGCCTACCGGTTCGCCCCATTTTGCGCCGTCCCAGTAGATCTGTTTCCCAGGGTTCAGCGGGTCCGGATACCAACCGGGTTGTGAATTAGGTGGTGCGGTCATGTTTGCTGAGCGTAGGACACCCCGGCCTGGGACGGCAGCGATTCGAACGTATCGCCACGCCTACGGCTCCCCCTGGACCGTACTTAATGGCCCGCAAACAAGTTATAGGGAAACCCCTGATTCCTAACCTCTGCTAACGCCCCTACCGTTCTTACCTGAGCGCATCCAGACGGGGCTGGTACGCCGGGCCATCCAAGATCAATCTTTGAGGAGACGTGTTGATAGGCAAGAGGTTGATAGCGGCTGTTGCCCTCACCGCTGCTGCGCTAGGGGGTTTCGCAGCCGCCACGGTAATAAATCCCGGTACGGCCTCGGTCGTCATCACAGCCAGCTGTGCAAGTGACGAGTATGAGAACTCACAGGGCGACTGCATCCTTCGACCCACGGACTCCTCGCAGCCCCCCGAGGGCGCGACCTTCGTGTGCGAGGACGGCACGTACTCGTCGAGCGTCACGTCGCGAGGGGCTTGCTCACGTCATGGCGGCATCGATCATGCACTCTGAGAGGAACGCTTGATGCGCTATGGTTCGGCGATCGGAAAGCTCTCGCTCGCCCCTGTGATCCTAGGAGGCGGCATCGCAACCATCGCCATCAGCCTCGTCGGCGCTACCCCGGCATCGGCCACGCCCGAAGACGAGTATCAGTTCCTTCAAGCCATCGGCTCGCTGGGCAGCAGCTACGCTAGCTGGCCACACTTCCTGAGCGGCATGGAACCGGTGACTGTGGGCCATCAGGTCTGCGCGGCGCTGGACCGAGGCGGTGACCCGCTCACCCCAGTCCTTCAGGCTGCTGGAAATTCCCCATATCCCGATTACCCACGCGGCCATCTTCGCTGGATATGCGATTCATCACCTGTGCCCTGAACACGCTGGCAAAGTCGGGCCGGTGTAGCCCCCATAATCACCAAAATCATCACGGCAGGCTGTCGCCACCTATGAAAAGTGCCGAGGTCGGCCACAGTTGGGCGACAAGGAGGACGAGATGAAGCGTTCGAACGCTTTTCTGGCAGCTCTAGTCGCGCTGACAGCGCCCCTAGGCGCTATGTCACTGACTTCCCCGACTGTCAGCGCGGACG
>NZ_LZIK01000054.1:0-66858 GCF_001667105.1 Mycobacterium sp. 852002-51152_SCH6134967
GTCTACTCCACCAACCTCGATGCCGCCCGACGCGCGTGCGACCGGCGGATGGTCACATTCGCCCACACCGCGCCCGACTGTGCCGAGATCATGTGGAACGAGGAGCACTGGACGCTGGTCTCCATGCCGGTGACCAGCACGCGCGCGCAGTGGGACGAGGGTCTGCGCACCGTGCGCCAGTTCAACGACCTTCTGCGCGTCCTGCCGCCGACCCCGCAGGCCATGGCGAGCCAGGGCAGCCAGGGCGCGCTGGCCCGGCGAAGCGGCTCGCCCAGCCGCCCCCTCACCCCCGCGGCCGGCCGCGGCGAACCGGCGCCGGGCGTCGAGGCTCCGGCCCGCCCCGAAGCGGCGCGCTACCCCCAACAGCCGCCCCGGCCCGACGCACGGCGTCAACCGCCGTCGCGCAACGGACGGCAGTCACCGCACTATCAGCGGTAAGTGGTCTCGCCCGGATCGCGCGACCAGGGGAAGTAGCCTGAAGCCATGTCTCGCCCCGTCGCCCTGATCACCGGACCGACGTCCGGTATCGGCGCAGGCTTTGCGCGCAGGTTCGCCCGCGACGGCCACGATCTCGTGCTCGTCGCACGCGACGCGGCCAGGCTCGAGCGCCTTGCCGCCGAACTGCGCGACGAAGGCGGTGCGGCCGTCGAGGTGCTCACCGCCGACCTTGCCGAGGCCGCCGACCGCGCGAAGGTCGCCGATCGACTCGCCGCAGGTGTTCAGGTGCTGGTCAACAACGCCGGTTTCGGAACGTCCGGCGAGTTCTGGAGCGCGGAGTATTCACTGCTGCAATCGCAGCTCGACGTCAACGTCACCGCCGTCATGCAGCTGACGCACGCGGCGCTGCCCCCGATGCTGGACGCTGCGCGCGGCACGGTGATCAACGTCGCCAGCGTCGCCGGCCTGGTACCCGGCCGCGGGTCGACGTATTCGGCCTCCAAGTCCTGGGTGGTCGCATTCTCCGAGGGCCTCGCCAACGGCCTGGGCGGCACCGGAGTCGGAGTGCACGCGCTGTGCCCGGGCTTCGTGCGCACCGAGTTCCACCAGCGGGCGGGCATCGACATGGACGGCACACCGTCGTGGTTCTGGCTTGAGGTCGACGACGTGGTTCGCGAGACGATGGCCGGCGTCGCGAAAGGAAAGGTCGTGATCATCCCCGGTGTGCAGTACAAGGTGCTCACGACCGCAGGACGGGTGGTACCGCGAAACCTGGTGCGCGCCATGACTAAAGTCGTGGGCCGGGGTCGTGGTCGGACATAGGGCACCGCGTACGTGCGTGCGCTGATCGTGGCGCTGACCGCGATCGTCGTCGTCGCGGCATCGGCATGCTCCACAGACGATGCGTCGATTCACCCCTACGGCGCGCAGACCGCCACCTTGGGCGAATCCCTTGCCACACTGGGCTGGAACATGTCGGTGTCGAACCTGCGCTTCGACGGCGACTACGTGCTGTTCGACGTCGACGCGTCACCCGCGGACGCCGACGGGCCGCACGCCAAGCCGGAAGACATCCGGTTCGGCCTGTACGGGGCGCTCGCGCACCCGATCGAGGCCAACGGCATCGGAAGCTGTCGTGATGCGACCGACCTTGAGCTGCAACCACTCTCGGCCCCCACGCCCGACCGCCTTACCGGCACGGTCTGCATAGGGCCCGCGCGTGACCAGGTGCAGGTGCGCGGCGTGTACGTCTACTCGCCGCGCGACCGGACACCGGGAACCACCGTCGCCCATCCCGCGGCCTTTCCCGTCGGACTGCCCGCGGTCAGGGACAACGACACCGGATTGTCGATCCGCACGACGAGTCTGGATGCGTTCCGCGCCGACGGCGCCATGCTCGCCCCGGCGGCGCTGGGCGATCCGAACGCGTTCACCGGAAACGGCTACATGCTGATCGGTCTCGAGATCAGCGGTGTGGCAGAGCAATACCGCGAGGTCTCGCAGCAGCGCGGTGGGCCGGCGATGGTGCTGGTGTCGCCGACACTGCCGGCACCCGGGCTGAGTCACGCATGCGACGTCTACGGCGCCTCGGTGTTGGTGCTTCCCGATGCCTCCCGCGAGGCCGTCCAGGTGCGGGCATCGCTGTGCACCCAGGGCGAGATCAACAAGGCGCTGCTGTACGCGACCGTTTCGCTCGTCGGGACCCACGCCGCGCTCTGGACGAAGGATGACTGACCCACCGGAACCCGAAGCCGCCGGCCCCACCGAATGGGGCGAGGCGCCCGGCGTCGGCCCGTGGCAGGGGCCCCCACCCGACGACCCGCGCTACGACCCGGCCTTGCTCCGCGACGGGGACACCCGCAATGTCGTTGACGCGTACCGCTATTGGACACGCGAAGCGATCATCGCCGACATCGACCAGCGCAGGCACGCCCTGCACATCGCGATCGAGAACTTCGGCAACGATGCCAACATCGGCGCGGTCGTGCGCACCGCGAACGCGTTTGCCGTCGACACCGTGCACATCGTCGGAAGGCGACGGTGGAACCGTCGCGGCGCGATGGTGACCGACCGCTACCAACGGCTGCGCCACCACGACACCACCGCCGCGATGCTCGCTCACGCGGCCGACGCCGGCCTGACGGTCGTCGCCGTCGACAACGTCCCGGGCGCGGTGCGCATCGAGACCACGCCGTTGCCGCGCGACTGCCTGCTGGTCTTCGGCCAGGAGGGACCGGGGATCACCCCCGAGGCGAGGGCCGGCGCCGCCCTGACCGTGTCCATCGCCCAATTCGGCTCGACGCGAAGCATCAACGCCGGCGTCGCGGCGGGTATCGCGATGCACACCTGGATCACCCAACACGGGGACCTTTCGGCGGCCTGGTAAGGCAGGATCGACACCATGGATCAGCTCTGGGCCAACCGCGCAGCCAGCGCTGAGGCCGCGATCGCCACCCGACACATCAGACGGCTGTGGGGCCTGCCGGGCACCCAACTGGGCGTCGTCGCCTGGCCCGCGACGCGGCAGCACCGGCTGTTCGGGACGTGGCACTACTGGTGGCAAGCGCATCTGCTCGACAACCTCGTCGACGCCCAACTGCGCGACCCCCGGCCCGAGCGGCAGAAGGCGATCGCGCGCCAGATCCGCGCACACCGGCTGCGCAACAACTTCTCCTGGGTCAACGACTACTACGACGACATGGCGTGGCTGGCGCTGGCGCTGGAACGCGCCGCCGCGCTCGCATCGGTCGAGCGGCCCAAGGCGCTGAAGAAACTCTCCGAGCAGTTCATGAACGCGTGGGTGCCCGAAGACGGTGGCGGCATCCCCTGGCGCAAACAGGACCAGTTCTTCAACGCGCCCGCCAACGGCCCGGCCGCGATCTTCCTGGCTCGCTACGACCGGTTGCGCCGGGCCCAGCAGATGTCGGACTGGCTCGACGAAACCCTGATCGACCCGGACACCCACCTGGTGTTCGACGGCATCAAGGGCGGCTCGCTCGTGCGGGCGCAGTACACGTACTGCCAAGGCGTGGTGCTGGGGCTGGAGACGGAGCTGGCCGCGCGCACCGACGACCCCGAACACGCCGCCCGGGTGCACCGGTTGACCGCCGCGGTCGCCGAACACATGGCGGTCGACGGCGTCATCAAGGGCGCAGGCGGTGGTGACGGTGGCCTGTTCAACGGCATCCTTGCCCGCTATCTGGCGCTCGTCGCGACCACGCTGCCGCAGAACGGCGAAGACGACGCGGCGGCCCGTGACACCGCCCGCTCGCTGGTGCTGGCCTCCGCGGAGGCGGCGTGGCAGAACCGCCAGGTGATCGACGGGCTGCCGCTGTTCAGCGCATTCTGGGACCGCACCGCCGAGATCCCCACCGCCGCCGGCGAGCAGGCACAGTTCGTCGAGGGCGCGGTCAACGCCTCCGAGGTGCCCGAGCGCGACCTGTCGGTGCAGCTGGCGGGCTGGATGCTGATGGAAGCCGCCCACGCGGTGGCGGGGGCGTGAGCACCGAAGCCGGTCTACGCATCGCCCGCGTGCTGCCCGCTCGGTTCAGCGCCGGCGCCAAAGCGGCCAAGACCGGGGAGAACGCCGCGGCCGGCTTGCTGCTGCTCTTCACCCTCGCGGCGCTGCTGTGGGCGAATTCGCCATGGGCGCACAGCTATTGGGCGCTGCTGGACACCCATGTCGGGTTTACCTTCGCCGAGCACCGCTTCGAGCTGACCGTCAAGCATCTGGTCAACGACGGTCTGATGGCGTTCTTCTTCTTCATCGTCGGCCTGGAGGTCAAGCACGAGTTCGCCATCGGCGAGCTCACCGACCGGGCCAGGGCCGCCGTACCTGTGGTGGCGGCGTTCGCCGGCCTGGTGGTGCCCGCCGCGATCTTCTTGTTGATCAACCCTTCCGGACAGGACGCGCAGGCGTGGGGTGTGGTGATCTCCACCGACACCGCGTTTTTGATCGGCGCGCTGGCGATCATCAAACCGAAGTTCCCGGCCCGGTTGCGGATCTTCCTGCTCACCCTGGCCGTCGTCGACGACGTCGGCGCGCTGTGCGTGATCGCCCTGTTCTACTCCGACCGCATCGACGTTGTGCCGCTTGTGATCTCGCTGGCGCTGATTGCGGCGATCGCGGTGGTGCGCTTCATGCCCGCCGGCCGGGGACCGGCCTACGCCGTGCTCGGCTTCTCACTGTGGGTGAGCCTGTACATGGCCGGCGTGCACCCGACGCTGGCCGGCGTGGCGGTGGCCCTGCTGATTCCGGTGTTCTCACCCGAGCGCAGCCAGGTCGAGGAAGTGGTCGCGCGTATCCGCGCGTTCCGGCAGTCGCCGAACTCCCGCTATGCCCGCGAGGTGACTCGCGGTCTGCGCGACTCGATCTCGATCAACGAGCGGCTTCAGACCAGCGTGGGCCCGTATGTGTCCTTCCTGGTGCTGCCGCTGTTCGCGTTGGTCAACGCCGGTGTGCAACTCAACGCCCAGACCGTCTCGGCGGCGTTGCGCTCACCGCTGACATGGGGTGTCGTCGCCGGTCTGGTGGTCGGCAAGTTCATCGGCATCACCGCCGCGACATGGATCATGCAACGCAGCGGCGTCGGTGCGCTGGCCCCCGGCCTCACGTTGCGCCGGATCGCCGGCGGCGCTGCGCTGTCCGGAATCGGTTTCACCATCTCGCTTTTCATCGTCGACATCGCGGTCGACGATCCGGGCCGTCGCGAGCAGGCCATCATCGGCGTGCTTCTCGCGTCGGTGATCGCGTTCTTTCTCGGCTGGTTGATCTTCCGGATCACCGACCGGCTCAGCCCGCCCGACCCGGTCGGCCTGAAACTGTTGCGGCCGATCGACCCGGACCGAGACCACATCGCGGGCGAACCCGACGCCCCGCTGACACTGGTGGAGTACGGCGACTTCGAGTGTCCCTTCTGCAGCCGGGCCACCGGTGCCATCGACGAGGTGCGCGAGCACTTCGGCGGCGAACTACGCTACGTGTGGCGCCACCTACCGCTGGAGCGCGTCCATCCCCGGGCCTTCGACGCCGCACGGGCCAGCGAGGCGGCCGCGCTGCAGGGCAGGTTCTGGCAGATGGCCCACGAACTGTTCGGCCACCAGGACGATCTGGAGTGGTCGGACATCTACCGCTACGCCGTGGCCGCGGGCTGCGATATCGAGCGGTTCGACCAGGACGTGCGGGTGCACTCGTCGAAGGCCTATCACCACGTTCAGGACGACGCGCAGGACGCGGAATTGATGGACCTGAACTCGACGCCGACCTTCTTCATCAACGGCAAACGGCACAAGGGTCCGTGGGACGCCGCCAGCCTGATCCGCGCGCTCGAGAACAGCCGAGGCCGCTAGCCCGGCTGCTCTCCGGAGGTGGAGTCGAGCGGGGGCGCGGCGATCCCTGCACGTTTTGCCGCGCGGCGCCGCTTGAACCACTCGATGAACATCGGCAGCACCGAGATCACCACGATCGCGATCACGATCGGCTCGAGCAGCTTCTGCACGGTCTCGAACCGGCCGAGCCAATATCCGAGCAGGGTCAATCCCACGCCCCACACGACGGCGCCGACCACATTGAACAACGTGAACACCGGATAGCTCATCCGGGCCGCGCCCGCGGTCAGCGGTGCGAGCGTGCGGACGATCGGCACGAAACGGGCGATGACGATCGCGAACGGCCCGCGCTGCTCGAAGAACACGTGTGCCTCTTCGAGGTACTTCTGTTTGAGGATCCGCGCATCGGGTTTGAACATCGCGGTGCCGATGTTGCGCCCGATCCAGTAGCCGACCTGACCGCCCAGCACCGCGGCGATGGGGATGAACAGCAGCAACTGCCAGAGCTGGAAGTTGATGACCTCGCCGCCGCCTTCGGCCAGCGCGGCCGTGCCCGCGGCCAACATGCCCGCCACGAACAGCAGCGAGTCGCCAGGCAGGATCGGGAACAACACCCCGGATTCGACGAAGATGACGACCAGCAGCCCGATCAGTGCCCACGTGCCGAAGTAGCCCAGCAGCGTCATCGGGTCGAGGAAGTCCGGCATCAGCGCCAGGTGGTCGGTCGCCGCGAGGGCCATCGACGGTGAGGGGGTGGTCATGGCTCACCAAGATACCGGCGCCGGGGACCGAGTCCCGCGTCCGTGCGTAGGGGATGCGTACACGGGCGCTGCGTCACTAATGTCTGCCTATGCCCACTCACAAGGCGGTTCTCGTCGAATCCGTCGGCGGTCCCCTCACCCTGGCCGACGTCGAAACCACTTCACCGCCGCCGCTGCATGTGCGCATCGCCGTCGCCGCATGCGGCGTGTGCGGTACCGACCACGGCTTCGTGGCCGGCGGCTTTCCCAATCTGAACTGGCCGATCACGTTGGGCCACGAGATCGCCGGGACCATTGCCGAGGTCGGCGAGGGTGTCGGGGATTTCGCGGTCGGTGACCGGGTGGCCGTCGGATGGTTCGGCGGCAACTGCAACCGATGTGTGCCGTGCCGCAAGGGCCAGTTCATGCAGTGCGAGCGCATGCAGGTGCCGAGCTGGCACTATCCGGGCGGCTACGCCGAATCGGTCACCGCGCCCGTCACCGCGCTGGCCCGCATCCCCGAGGGGTTGTCGTTCGTGGAGGCCGCGCCGATGGGCTGCGCGGGCGTCACCACCTTCAACGGGCTGCGGCAGACCAAAGCCAAGCCCGGTGACCTCGTCGCCGTGCTCGGTGTCGGCGGCCTCGGTCACCTCGGTGTGCAGTTCGCCAGGGCGATGGGTTTCGAGTCCGTGGCGATCGCCCGCGGTGCGGACAAGGAGGCCGACGCCCGCGAACTCGGCGCGCATCACTACATCGACTCCAAGGCCGTCGACGTCGCCGCGGCGCTCCAGCACCTCGGCGGTGCGGCCGTGGTGCTGGCGACGGCAGCGAATTCACAGGCGATGGCCGACACCGTCGGCGGGCTGGCGGCCCAGGGCGAGCTCGTCATCATCGGCGTCACCGCCGACCCGCTGCCGATCGCCCCGGTCCAGCTGATCACCGACGGTCTGAGCGTCAGCGGCCATCCGTCGGGCACCTCGCGCGATGTCGAGGAGACGATGCACTTCGCGGTGCAGAGCGGGGTGCGCGCCCGGATCGAGGAGCGCCCGCTGACCGAGGCCGCCGAGGCGTACGCCGCAATGGAGGAAGGCCGGGCCCGATACCGCATGGTCTTGACCATGTGAAACGGCCGTCGCGGTGGGATAATCGCCGAAACGGCGAGAGGACGGCTCATGCCCATCGCAACGCCCGAGGTGTACGCGCAGATGCTCGACCGGGCCAAGGAGCACGGCTACGCGTTTCCGGCCATCAACTGCACGTCATCGGAATCGGTGAACGCGGCCATCAAGGGCTTTGCCGACGCCGGCAGTGACGGGATCATCCAATTCTCCACCGGTGGAGCCGAATTCGCGTCGGGACTCGGGGTCAAGGACATGGTCACCGGTGCGGTTGCGCTCGCCGAGTTCGCTCACGTCATCGCCGACAGGTATCCGATCACGGTGGCGTTGCACACCGACCACTGTCCTAAGGGCAAGCTCGACACCTACGTGCGGCCGCTGCTGGCCATCTCGCAGCAACGGGTTTCCGACGGTGGGCAGCCGTTGTTCCAGTCGCACATGTGGGACGGCTCGGCGGTCCCCCTCGACGAGAACCTCGAGATCGCACGCGAACTGCTCAAGGACGCCGCGGCGGCGAAGATCGTGCTGGAGATCGAGATCGGTGTGGTCGGCGGCGAGGAGGACGGCGTCGCCAACGAGATCAACGACAAGCTCTACACCACCGCCGAGGATTTCGAGAAGACCGTCGAGGTGCTCGGTGCGGGCGAACACGGCAGGTACCTGCTGGCCGCGACGTTCGGCAACGTCCACGGCGTGTACAAGCCGGGCAACGTCAAACTCCGGCCCGAAATCCTCGACGAGGGGCAGAAGGTCGCCGCAGCCAAACTCGGATTACCCACGGATGCACAGCCTTTCGACTTCGTCTTCCACGGCGGCTCGGGCTCGCTGAAGTCCGAGATCGAGGACGCGTTGCGCTACGGCGTCGTGAAGATGAACGTCGACACCGACACCCAGTACGCCTTCACCCGCCCGGTGGCCGCGCACATGTTCACCAACTACGACAAGGTGTTGAAGGTCGACGGGGAGGTCGGCGACAAGAAGGCCTACGACCCGCGCAGCTACCTGAAGAAGGCGGAGGCCTCGATGAGCGAACGCGTGGTCGAGGCGTGCCGCGATCTGCACAGCGCGGGCCGATCAGTCACCGCGAGCGCGTGATTTCGGTGTAGTTGGTTGCGGTCGGCGCGACGAACTACACCGAACTCGCTTATTGGGGGGCCTGGCAGATCTTCCACTGGTCGTCGCGGAATTCCAGGTCGAAGCTGCGCGTCGACCGGGTCTGGGGCGCGTAGGCCATGAACGCGGTCACGTTCGCCTCGGCGTGGTCTCCGTTGATCACCACCTGGTCGATGCTGGCGACCACCGGATACTGCTTGGCTGCGGCGACCCGTTCGTGGATCTCCTCCCACGTCTTGTCGTCGTATCTGACGTAGCTGTCGCGCTTGCTGCCGCAGGTGATACTGCGCAACTTCGCCAGGTCGCCGCTCTGGATCGCGGTATCGAACTCCTCGATGGTGTTGCGGACCATCTCCTCCTGCGACGCCCCCGGCTCCGAGTTCCTGGTCAACAAGACGGTGCCGAGCACCGCGATCGCCACCAGCGCGGCGATGACCAGCACTACGGCCACCACCCATCCCCAGCTGCGGCGCTGCTGCGGAGGGCCGGGAGCATCGCCACGCGGCGGAATAACCTGCGGGGCAACGGGTTTCTGCTGTCCTGCGATGCCGGGAGAGGAGAACACCTCAGTGGCCGGTTCCGCCGGGGTGTCGATCTTCTGGGTCGTGCCCGCGTCGAATCCGGAGGGCGCGGTGAATCGGCGCTCACCCTGCTCGGCGCCCGGCGCCGACTCGGGGTGCGGTTGAGCGGTCGACATCACCTCGGTCGCGGGCTCGTGGTCGGCGTGCGGTTCGATCACCTCGGTGGCCGCGTCGGCGTCGTGAACCTCGCCGGGCTCGTCGCGGGTCTCGTCGGCCAGCGAGTCGTCGTCAGCGGAGTCGGCGGGCCGGGCATCGTCGCTTTCGGGTGTTTCGGGGTTCTCGGAGGCGTCAACGTCCGAGGCGTCCGACCCTTCGGGACCATCTTCCGGCTGGTCAGGCCCTGATGGATTCGACATGCCTGTTGCGGTCCTCCCTTACGACGCTACGGCGGGAAGCTTAGTCACCGCCGCCCAGTCCGCGCTCGGACCCCGTGCGGCGCCGCCCGCAGCGGCGCGCACGGCACAATGGGGGCCATGACTGGGATGGGAGATCTTCTGGGGCCGGATCCGGTGCTGCTGCCCGGCGACAGCGACGCCGAAGCCGAACTCGCCGCGGGGGAGAAGCCCGCGATCGTGGCGGCCGCGCATCCCTCCGCGTCGGTCGCATGGGCGACGCTGGCCGAGGACGCGCTCTCCGAGGACAGGGCGATCACCGCCTACGCCTATGCGCGCACCGGCTATCACCGCGGGCTGGATCAGTTGCGCCGCAACGGCTGGAAGGGCTTCGGCCCCGTGCCCTACAGTCACGAACCGAACCGCGGATTTCTGCGCTGTGTCGCGGCGCTGGCCCGTGCCGCCGACGTGATCGGGGAGACCGACGAGAACCAGCGCTGCCTGGACTTGCTCGACGACTGCGATCCGTCGGCGCGGGCCGAGCTCGGGCTTGCCTGACTATTCCGCTTCGCAGTTGCAGTCCCCGGTGCCGTCGCCGGGTTCCACCTGAACCGTCGCATGATCTAGACCGCGTTCGGTCAGCACGGCGCGCGCATCGTCGAGCACCAGCGCCGAATCGCGGTTGCTGGTCAGGTGAGCGGTGACCATGTCCTTGCCCGGCACCAGGGTCCACACGTGCAGATCGTGCACATCGGTCACGCCCTCGACCGCGCACAGGGCGACCCGCAACTCCTCGACGTCGATGTGAGCGGGCGACGACTCCGACAAGATCCGCAAAGCGGCGCGCGCCAGTGCGAACGCCCGCGGCAACACCCACAGCGCGACGAACACCGCGACCACGACGTCGGCGTACGGCCAGCCCGTCGTGACCGTGACGATGCCCGCGATCAGCACACCGATGCTGCCGACGGTGTCGGCGACGACCTCCATGTAGGCGCCCTTGACGGCCAGGCTCGTCTCGGAGTGCGAGCGCAGCAGCAGCACGACGACGGCGTTGGCCACCAGCCCCGCCAGGGCCACGACGATCATCGGCACGCCGGGCACCTCGGGCGCGTCGCCGATCCGTTCGATCGCCTCGATGAGGATGAACGCCGCGACGCCGAGTAGCAGTACCGCGTTGGCCACGGCGGTGAACACCTCGGCGCGGTGCCAGCCGTACGTGCGGGCCGGGGAGGTACTGCCCCTGCGGGCCAGCAGTACCGCGGTCAGGCCCATGAACATCGCGACCAGATCGGTCAGCATGTGGCCGGCGTCCGCCAGCAGCGCGATCGAGTTGATCATCAGCGCCGTGACGAGCTCGATCACGAAGAAGGCGGTCAGGATCGCCGCGGCGACCGCCATCCGGCTGACTCGGGTGTCGCCTCTGCTGTGATCGTGACCGGCACCCATGCCAGCAATATATGCGGAGATACGCATATGTTGCAAGGAGGTGGCCCGCCCGGCGCTCATCGCGGCGGGATCAGAACCAGGCCGACCAGAACCGGGTCAGATCGCTGCCCAGCCACACCAGCGGGCGCGGCACGCCGGTGAAGTCGAAGAACCACAGCACCACCTGCCAGAACCACGTGTTGAGTCCCGGGGTGAAGAGCAGCAGCAGCAAGACCAGCAGGCCCCACTGCTTGGCCGGAGCCACCGCTCGTTGGGTCTGCGGGCTCAGGTGCGGCTCGAGCGCGCCGTATCCGTCCAGTCCGGGGACCGGCAGCATGTTCAGCACGAAGGCGGTGACCTGGAGGAAGCCCAGGAACGCCATGCCGGCCCAGAAGACGCCGTGCGCGGGGTCGTAGAGCACGCTCGTCAGTACCAGCAGCAGCACCGCGAACACCAGGTTGGTGGACGGTCCCGCCAGGCTGACCAGTGTGCGCTGGCGTCGGGTCATCCAGGCGGTGTGGACATACACCGCCCCGCCGGGCAGGCCGATCCCGCCGATCGCGATGATCGCGACCGGCAGCCCGATCGACAACAGTGGGTTCGAGTACTTGAGCGGGTTGAGCGTGAGGTAGCCGCGCACCGCGACGTCGCGGTCGCCGAACCGCCATGCGGTGTAGGCGTGCGCGAACTCGTGCACGCACAGCGACACCAACCAGCCCGCGATCACGAACGTGAACACCCCGACATAGGCCAGCGGTCGCGAGATCTCCGTCGCGGACCCCCATGCCAGTACGCCGCCGGCCACGGTGGCCGCCACGATCGCGAGGAACACCGGGCTGGGCCGCACCGACCGGTGCAGCGGACGAACGCTCACGGGTCGAAGCTACCCGAGGTCAGCGCACCCGCAGCCAGCCTTCGGTGTGCCGGTAGAACGTCGAGCGCTTCACCGGACGCGCGGCCTTGACGCCGTCGCGGACCACGATGGCGCCGGTGGCGCCGAGCTGGGCCGCCCGTCCCGTCACCCACCGTTGCGGCCGCATGTGACGCGACAGCACGCTGGCGCGCAGACCGGGCATCGTCGGTATCGGTTCGATGCGCACTCCGGTCGCCGCTCCGTCGAAGAGCACCTCGTCGTCGACCACGGCCTCGCCGATCAACTCGGCGGGCGGCGAGCCCTTCTCGAGCCCGCTCTCACCGAGCCAGAACGCGGCGCCGACGAGCGCGGTTCCCCGGTCGTCACGGATCAGCGGCACCCGCGTGGCGCGGCCGCGCAGTGCCCGACGCGCGTGCCACGGCCTGCGCACGTGGGCCACCTCGACACCGAGCCGATCGGTGCGCAGCAGCCGGGTCAGCACCGTCGCCACCTCAGCCTCGGAGCCGACGACGACGAGGCGACGGCAGGGCACATCCGGTGTCTCGGCAACCGGCAGGCCGCGCAGCGCGGTCGGTATCCGACGTCGGCCGAAACGCAACACCACGACTTCAGCGGTGCTCAAGTTCGGCTCCTCGCAAGTTGCTGGGATAGGGTGTCTCACCGGCTGCAACAAGGTTTTGGGTGCAAGGGTAGCCGGAATTGCGAGGTCCAAGTCATGCCGGCAATCGTGCTCATCGGCGCGCAATGGGGCGATGAGGGCAAAGGTAAAGCCACCGACCTGCTCGGTGGACGCGTCCAGTGGGTGGTGCGCTATCAGGGCGGCAACAACGCCGGCCACACCGTCGTCCTGCCGACTGGTGAGAACTTCGCCCTCCACCTGATCCCGTCGGGCATCCTCACCCCGGGCGTGACCAACGTCATCGGCAACGGCGTGGTGGTCGACCCGGGGGTGCTGCTCACCGAACTGCAGGGCCTCGTCGACCGCGGCGTGGACACCGAGCGCCTCCTGATCTCCGCGGACGCACACCTGCTGATGCCGTATCACGTCGCGATCGACAAGGTCGTCGAGCGGTATGCGGGCAGCAAGAAGATCGGCACCACCGGCCGCGGTATAGGCCCCTGCTACCAGGACAAGATCGCCCGGATCGGCATCCGCATGGCCGACGTGCTAGACCCCGCGTTGCTGGCCGAGAAGATCGAGGCCGCACTGGACTTCAAGAACCAGGTGCTGGTCAAGGTCTACAACCGCAAGGCGCTCGACGCCGCCGAGGTGGTCGACAGCCTGCTCAACCAGGCCGAGGGTTTCAAGCACCGCATCGCCGACACCCGGTACCTGCTCAACACGGCGCTGGAGAACGGCGAGACCGTGCTGCTCGAGGGCTCCCAGGGCACCCTGCTCGACGTGGACCACGGCACGTATCCCTATGTGACGTCGTCGAATCCGACGGCCGGTGGCGCCGCGGTGGGGTCGGGCATCGGGCCCACCCGGATCACCACGGTGCTCGGAATCCTCAAGGCTTATACGACGCGCGTCGGCTCGGGTCCGTTCCCCACCGAGCTGTTCGACGAAAAGGGCGAGTACCTGTCCAAGACCGGTGGCGAGTTCGGTGTGACGACCGGCAGGCGACGCAGGTGCGGTTGGTTCGACGCCGTCATCGCCCGATATGCCACCAGGGTCAACGGCATCACCGATTACTTCCTCACCAAACTCGACGTGCTGTCCAGCCTGGAGACCGTGCCGGTGTGTGTCGGGTACCGGGTGCACGGCCGGCGTCTGGACGACATGCCGATGACCCAGTCCGAGATCGCGCTTGCCGAGCCGATTTACGAAGAGCTGCCCGGTTGGTGGGAGGACATCTCCGGAGCGCGTGAGTTCGACGACCTGCCCGCCAAGGCGCGCGATTACGTACTGCGGGTCGAAGAGCTTGCCGGAGCGCATGTTTCGTGTATCGGCGTGGGCCCCGGCCGAGACCAGACGATCGTGCGTCGCGATATCCTGGCCCAGCCGTGATGTGGGGGCACCGCCCGCTTGCGGGGGACGCTTGCGCGAAGAGCCGACAGCGATGACGGATCCGCACCTCGAAGATCCCGACTACGACAAGCACGGCGGATTCCCGAACTATAAACGGGCCGAGCCCGGGCCGGGATTCGGCCGGTTCCTCACGGCGATGCGTCGCGCACAAGACCTCGCGGTGTCGGCCGATCCGGACAGCGACACCTGGGACCGAGCCGCCGAGCAGGCCGAGGCCTTGGTGGCTCTGCTCGACCCCTTCCGCGCCGCCGAAGGTGTCGGCCCGGCCAACCGCGTGCCGTCGCTGCCCGGTGCGGGCAGCCTGCTGATGCCGCCGTACCGGGAGGTGGAGCTCGACCCGACCGGGGTCACCCTCAAGGTCCAGTTCAGTCGGTATCACGTCGGAGGCAACTCCGCCGTGCACGGCGGGGTGCTGCCGTTGCTGTTCGACTCGGTGTTCGGCATGGTGATCCACGCCGTCGGCCGGCCGATCAGCCGCACCGGCTTCCTGCACGTCGACTACCGCAAGGTGACCCCGATCGACACCGAGCTGTCGGCCCGCGGCTGGCTGCGGGAAGCCCAGGGACGCAAGGCGTTTGTCAACGCCGAGCTGCGCGACCCCGACGACAACCTGCTCGCCGAGGCGAACGGGTTGATGATCCAGCTTCTCGCCGGTCAGCCGTGAGGCCGATGACGTGACAACCGACGACACCGGTCCGCGGCCTCGCAACCTGACCGCCCCTCGCTCGGCCGCCCTGGCCGGTGTCGCGTTCGCGCTGCTGTTCGCGACGGCGCTGGTGCTGATCCGCATTGCCCTACCCGAGGGCCGGGAGCCGGGTTCGCAGTGGGTGGCTGAGCACAGCGTCAACATGCGGATCGCGGCGATTTTGATGCCGTTCGCGGGGATCGCGTTCCTCTGGTTCATGGGCGTCCTGCGGGACGGCATGGGCCGCTACGAGGACAAGTTCTTCGCGACCGTATTCCTCGGAAGCGGCCTGCTGTTCTTGGCGATGATGTTCGTCGCCGTCGCCTTGGGTGTGGGTCTCGAACACAGCGGCGCGGCAGCGTATCCCGGTGTCGCCGCGTTCGGACAGATGACGTTGATGACGATCTCGAAGACCTACGCGCTGCGCATGGCGGCGGTGTTCATGATCTCGTTGGCCACGATCTGGTTGCGGACGCGGCTGATGCCGCGGTGGTTGAGCATCGCCACCTACGTCGTGGCGGTGGCGGTGCTACTGGCCGCCGACCTCAGCATGTGGTCGGTGCTGATCTTCCCGGCGTGGGTCCTGGTCGTCAGCGTGCGACTCCTCGCGCACCGACCCGACCCCGACTAATCGACGAGCCGCAAAGCCTGTGACGGGCAGAGTTTCACGGCTTCGCGGGCGTGGTCGAGCTCATCGTCGGGCACCTCATCGACCAGCACCACGACGATGCCGTCGTCGTCCTGGTCGAAAACCGCGTCGGCTGACATCACGCAGTTGCCCGCCTGGATGCAGACGTCGCGGTCGGCGTGCACCTTCACATCCGTCACCTCCAATCCACTGACAACGATTTGAGACCGTAGATGAAGTGGAACGACCGGAACTGCACATCGGCGAAGTCCTCGGCCAGCCGCAGTGCCGGAAAACGTTGCAGCAGAGCGGGAAACGCGATCCGCATCTCCATGCGGGCCAGCGGCGCCCCGAGGCAGTGGTGCACCCCGTGACCGAAGGCGAGATGTCCGGCGGCGCCGCGGCCGATGTCGAGCACATCCGGGGCGTCGATGAAGTCGGGATCGCGGTTGCCCGACGGTAGCGACGCGAACACCAACTGCCCGGCCGGGATCGCGACATCCGCGATCTCGACGTCGGTGGTGGTGATGCGCGGTATCGCGGTGTGCACGATGGACAACCAGCGCAGCAGCTCCTCGACCGCGGGCCCGACGGCGTCGGGATCGTCGCGGACGACGGCGAGTTGTTCGGGATGGCGCAACAGGGCCAGCGTGCCAAGACCGAGCATGTTGGAGGTGGTCTCGTGGCCGGCGAGCAGCAGCAGCCCGGCGATGCCGACCAGTTCGTCGTCGGTGAGCTCGTCGCCGTGTTCGCGAACCAACATGCCGAGGATGTCGTCCCCGGGCTGTCGCCGTGCGCGTTCGACCAGCGACCGCATGTAGGCCCGCCCGGCCCGCTGCAACTCGAGGCGCTCGGTGAACGGCAGCGACAAGTCGAGCTGGCGCGCGCTGCGGTGCTGGAAGTCGTCCCGGTCCTCGTAGGGCACCCCGAGCAGTTCGCAGATGACCAGCGACGGGATCGGCAGCGCGAAGTGCTCGACGAGATCGGCCGGGGCTCCGGCGGTTTCCATCATGTCCAGGTGTGTCTGGACGATCTCGACGATGCGAGGCTCGAGCCGTTTGATCCGCCGGATCGTGAACTCCGGGGTGAGCATGCGGCGCAGCCGCTGATGCTCGGGCGGGTCCAGACCGAGCAGGTTGCCGGCCCTGGCGCTGGCGAGCTCTTCGTCCGACAGCGCCGGAGCGCCGGGGACGACGAATCCCGGAGGGCGGCCGTTGGAGAACCTCTCGTGGTCGGACAGCACCATCTTGACATCGTCGTGCCGGGTGACCAGGTACACCGTCATACCGAAGGCGTTGACCACCGTGCGGACACCGGCGGTGTCGCGGATCTCGGCCAGCGCAGGGGTCGGATCGAAGGCGTCGCGACGCATATGCAGAGGCGGCAGCTCCGGTGCTTGCGTCATGACCCGACGCTACCCGCGAAACGCGGCGTCGCCGAGACCGACGCTTTGGTCGCTTTCACTCGCGTGAATCGACCGAAACGTCCCTTTCGGCGTCCTGCCCCTTGAGCGCGGGCCACCAGATGCGCGGTCCGATCAGCGTGAACAGGGCAGGGATGATCACGGTGCGCACGATGAAGGTGTCGAGCAGGATGCCAAGGCCGACGATGATGCCGATCTGCGTGAGCACGATCAACGGCAGCACGCCGAGCACGCAGAACACCGCGGCCAACACGATGCCCGCGCTGGTGATCACCGCCCCGGTCGCGGAGACGGCGCGCACGATCCCGCCGCGCGTGCCGTGCTCGGGAGTCTCCTCTCGCGCGCGGGTGACCAGGAAGATCGTGTAGTCCACCCCGAGCGCCACCAGGAACAGGAATGCGAACAGCGGTGTGGTGTTGTCGAGCGCGGGGAAGCCGAACACGTGCACGCTGGCCCAGCCGCCGAGCCCCAGCGCGGCCAACGCGCTCAACACCGTGACCGCCACCAGGATCAGCGGTGCCAGCGCGGCGCGCAGCAACACGTACAGCACCGCGAGCACCACGACGAGGATGGCCGGTACCACGACCGCCCGGTCGCGGGACGCGGCGGCGCTGGCGTCGCGGGCGGTGGCGTCCGAACCGCCGACCAACGCCTCCGGATCGGCGGTTTGCACCGAATCGCGCAGCGCATCAACGGTTTCGAAGGCCTCGTCCGAGGCGGGGTCGGCGTCGATGACGACCGACCACTGCGTCAGACCGTCGGGGGTCCGGCCCGCGGGGTTGGCCGACACCACGCCGGGTGTCTCGGTGATCACGCGCTGCACGTCAGCGGCGCGCTCGGTGGACGCGATGACACGGGTGGGATCGGTCAGACCGCTCGGGAAGTGGTCGGCCAACCGCTCGTATCCATAGACCGACTCGGCCTGCACCCGGAACTGTTCGGTCTGCGACAACCCGATCGGGGTGCCGACCAACCCGATGCACAGCACCGCCAGACCGCCGATCGAGATTGTCGCGACGGCACCGGGTCTGCGGGCCACCGCCTCGGCGATGCGGTGCCAGATACCGCTGTCGGTGAGCACCCGGTCGCCGATCTTGGGGATGAACGGCCAGAACAACCGCTTGCCGAACAGACCGAGCAGCGGTGGCAGGACCAGCAGCACGAACACCGCGGCCACGATGAGGCCCGCTGCTGCTTGAACACCCAGGCTGCGAACGCTCGGAGACGACGCGAACACCAGCGTGAGCAGCGCCAGCACCACCGTCGCGTTGCTGGCGATGATCGCCGGACCGGCCCGTCGCACCGCAGTGTCCAGCGCGTCGTGATGGTTCTCGGTGCGGCCCAACTCTTCCCGGTACCGGGAGATGAGCAGCAGCGCGTAGTTGGTACCCGCGCCGAACACGAGCACGCTCGTGATGCCCGAGGTCGAACCGTCCGGGCTCATTCCGACCGCCTGGGTCACCGCGGTGCCGAGCACGGCGGCCACCCGGTCGGCGAATCCGATCACCGCCAGCGGCACCAGCCACAGCACGGGAGAGCGGTAGGTGATGATCAGCAGCAATGCGACAACCGTGGCGGTCACCGCGAGCAGCGTGAAATTGGCGCCGGAGAACGAGTTCGCGATGTCGGCGCCGAACGCCGGGCCGCCGGTGACTTCGCTGCGCAGGTCGGCGGGCAACCCCTCGGAGGCCTCCGCGCGCACGTTTTCGACCGCGTCGGTGAGGTCGAACCCCGACAGCTCGGCGTCCATCGGCACTACGGCCAGGCCGGCCGCGCCATCCTCGGAAATCTGGGCCGCGGGCCACTTCTGCTTGACCGCATCGACGTCGGCCGGGCTCAGCGGGGCACCGTCGGTGCGGGTGATCACGACGATCGCGGGCACGCGGTCGCCGCCGGGGAACTGGGCGCGCAGCGCGTCGACGCGCGCGGACTCGGCGGAGTCGGGTACGGGTACCGGTGACTGCGAGCTCGAATCGTCGCTGCCGACGAGGCCCATCAGGGCACCCGAAGCGAGCACCGCGAGTACCGCGAGTATCCAGGAGAGGCGCCGGGACATGTCTACGAATATTTCAAAAACTTAACTAACAATCAAACCACTCCCGCCGGGTCGGCCTATGCTTTCGGCGTGTCAGAGGACCGCGGCGCGCTGGAGGCGACGATCGCCGCCGACATGCGCGCGATGAACGCCGAATCCGACGAGATCGGCAGGCTGTTCGCAAGCAGACATGATGTCGCGGCCAACGACTTTCGGGCATTACTGCATGTGATGGTCGCCGAGACCGACGGGGTGCCGCTGACGGCGGGGGAGCTGCGCAAGCGGATGGGCATGTCGGCCGCAGCGATCACCTACCTGGTCGAGCGGATGATTGCCTCCGGGCACTTCCGTCGAGAGTCCGATCCGAGGGACCGCCGGAAGGTCATCCTGCGTGTGGCAGATCACGGAGTGGACGTCGCTCGAGGGTTTTTCACCCCGCTCGGTGAACAAACCCGCGCCGCGCTGGCGGATTTATCGGATGACGAGCTGACCGCCGCCCACCGCACGTTCACCGCACTCATCGACGCCATGCGGCAGTTCCGCGGTCAGCTGGAACGGTCCGCCATCCCGAACTGAGCACGCCTGTTCGACGGCGGTCGCCGGTGCGCGACGGTGTCTGGCAGGCTTGAGCCCCGATGACTGATACCCCGCAGACAGCGGTCGAGCCCGCCGATCCGGTGACCGACCCCGAACCGGTCGCCGGCACGCCCGGCGCCTCATCGGTGATGCTGCTCGGCTCGGGCGAACTGAGCCGGGAGCTGGCGCTGGCGTTCCAGCGGTTGGGCGCCGAGGTGATCGCGGTCGACCGCTACGCCGACGCCCCGGCGCACGGCGTCGCCGATCGCCCGGTCGTCGCGAAGATGAACGACGCCGAGGAGCTGACCGCGCTCATCGAGAAGGAGAATCCGCGCTATGTGGTGGCCGAGGGCGGTGTCATCGCCGCCGACGCGCTGATCGCCGTCGCCGAGCGCGGTGTCGCCGAGGTGCTCCCGACCCCGCGCAGCACCCGGCTGTCCCTGGATCGGGAGGGCCTGCGCCGGTTGGCCGCCGACGAGCTGGGCCTGCCCACCGCACCGTTCTGGTTCGCCGGATCGCCCCAGGAACTCAGTGCGGTCGTTCAGCACGCCGGTTTCCCGTTGGTGGTCAAGCCGATCGCTTCGGCCGCGGGTGAGGGCGAGTCGGTCCTGGTGCGCGCCGAGGACGTCGAACCCGCGTGGCAGCGCGCGGTCGCCGCCGGCCGGATCCCGCACAACCGCGTGATGGTCGAGTCGGTGGTCGAGATCGATTTCGAGGTCACCCTGCTGACAATCCGCACAATCGGGCCGACGGGACCCGCGGTGCACTTCTGTGAGCCCATCGGGCACCGCCAGGCCGACGGCGACGCGCTCGAGTCGTGGCAGCCGCAGCGGTTGGCGCCGGCCGCGCTGGACGCCGCGAAATCGATCGCTGCGCGCATCGTGAACTCGCTGGGCGGGCGCGGTGTGTTCGGTGTCGAACTGTTGGTCCGCGGAGACGAGGTGTACTTCGACAACGTGCGCCCGCGCCCGCACGACAGTGGCCTGGTCACGCTGCGCTCGCAGCGGCTTTCGCAGTTCGACCTGCACGCTCGCGCGATCCTGGGCCTGCCCGTCGACACGATCATGATCTCGCCCGCCGCCGCGGAGATCGTCTACGCCGGCGCGGAGGCGCGACCCGCGAGCGGTCAGGACCCGCATGCGGTGCTCGCCGAGGCGCTGGCCGTGGCCGAGAGCGACGTCGCCTTGTTCAACCGCCCCGACGAGACCGAGGACAGGCGGCGACTCGCGGTGGCGATGGCGACCGCGCCCGATCCGATTGTCGCCCGTGACCGCGCTCGACGCGTCACCGCCGCGCTGCGCAGGCTCTGGTAGCGATGGCCGAATCCGAATCCACACCCCGCGACCGGCCCACCGCGGCGCCGTTTCTGATCGGACTCACAATCTTTGTGCTCGTCGTGATCGTAATCGGGCTGCTGAACCTGTTCAGCGGCGAACAGGAGCCCGCCGACCAGCAGGTGGCCCGTGCCGCGGTCGGGCAGAACGACGCACTGCAACGGCAGAACTACTCCGACTACCGCGGCTACACCTGCCCGGAGCAGGCCGGTACCGAAGCGCAAGTGCTTGGCGCGCAACGGGATTCCGTCGCTCAGCGCGGTGAGCGGTTCGTCGATGACGTCACCGAGGTCGCCGTCGCCGGTGACCGCGCCACGGCCAAGGTGACCTACCATTTCAACAACGCGCCCGACGACAAGAAGGTTGTCGAGATGGTGTTCATCCGCGACGGCGACGCCTGGAAGGTCTGTTCCCCCGGTCCCAGGTAGCTGTGGGACACTCAACGACCGTGAGTTACGCCGGAGACATCACGCCCGAAGAGGCTTGGAAGCTGCTGACCGGCACCCCCAACGCGGTGCTGGTGGATTGCCGCACCGACGCCGAGTGGCGCTTCGTCGGCGTACCCGACCTGTCGTCGCTGCAGCGCGACGTCGTGTTCATCGAGTGGAACCGCGCCGACGGCACGCACAACGACGCGTTCGTCTCCGATCTGCGGCGTGAGATCACCGACGCCGGTTCCGGCGTGGGGCCGGTGGTCTTTCTATGTCGCTCCGGCAACCGGTCGATCGGCGCGGCCGAGGCCGCCACCGAGGCCGGGATCGGGCCGTCGTACAACATCCTCGATGGCTTCGAGGGCCACCTCGACGCGAACGGGCACCGCGGCGGTACCGGGTGGAAGGCAGTCGGACTTCCCTGGAAACAGTCATGACGCCGGAGCCCGACGACACCGTCCCGTCGGTCCGCATACCCGCCGAGCTGCCGGAGGGAGTCAGCCAGGCGACCATCGGTGTGCGCGGCGGGCTGTTGCGCTCGGAATTCGAAGAGACCGCCGAGGGGCTGTTCCTCACCTCGGGCTATGTGTATGCCTCGTCTGCTGACGCCGAGAAGGCGTTCACCGGTGAGATCGACCGATATGTGTACTCGCGCTACGGCAATCCGACTATCTCGATGTTTGAGGAGCGACTCCGCCTGATCGAGGGTGCGCCCGCGTGCTTCGCAACCGCGACGGGCATGGCGGCGGTGTTCACGTCGCTCGGGGCGTTGCTGGGCGCCGGTGACCGGCTGGTGGCCGCTCGCAGCTTGTTCGGCTCGTGCTTCGTCGTGTGCGACGAGATTCTGCCGCGCTGGGGTGTGGAGACGGTGTTCGTCGACGGGGACGACCTGTCGCAGTGGGAGCAGGCCCTCTCGGTTCCCACGCAGGCGGTGTTCTTCGAGACCCCGTCCAATCCGATGCAGTCGCTGGTGGACATCGCCGCGGTTTCTGAGCTCGCTCACGCCGCGGGTGCAAAGGTGGTGCTGGACAACGTGTTCGCGACGCCGATCCTGCAGCAGGGTTTCCCGCTGGGGGCCGACGTGGTCGTCTACTCGGGGACCAAGCACCTCGATGGGCAGGGGCGTGTGCTCGGCGGTGCGATCCTCGGCGGCAAGCAGTACATCGACGAGCCGGTGCAGAAGCTGATGCGCCACACCGGGCCTGCGCTGAGCCCGTTCAACGCGTGGACATTGCTCAAAGGACTGGAGACGCTCGCGGTGCGGGTGGACTACCAGAACACGTCGGCGCAGCGAGTTGCGGAGTTCCTGGAGGATCACCCCGCCGTGAGCTGGGTGCGCTATCCGTTCCTCGAGTCGCACCCGCAGTACGACCTGGCCAAGCGCCAGATGACGGGCGGCGGAACGGTTGTCACGTTCGAAGTCAAGGGGGGCGCTAAGGAGCACGCATTCAAGGTGATCGACAAGCTGCGCATCGTCGACATCTCGAACAACCTCGGCGATGCCAAGTCGTTGGTCACCCACCCGGCGACCACCACCCACCGCGCGATGGGGCCGGAGGGCCGCGCTGCGATCGGGTTGGGCGACGGTGTCGTGCGGATCTCGGTGGGCCTGGAGGGAACCGACGACCTGCTCAACGATCTCGATCAGGCGTTGAGCTGAGTGTCCAAGCGCAGCGACGCGAAGAAGGCCCGCCGGCGCAAGCGGCAGGCGGCCCGCAACGAGCGTTGGATACCCGACACGGTTATGGACGCGCTGACCGAACAGACCGCGACGGCGGCGGTGCTCGAGGCCTTCGACGAGCGAATCACCGAGCGCGGCTGGGTGTTCGACGACGAGCTCTCCGACGAGGAGTCCGCGCTGTGGTTCTACCCTCCGTCGCAGGCCGAGGTGGCTGACGAAGATCTGGTGTCGGTGACGACCGTGGTGCTGACCGCTGACGACGCCGCCGACGTCGCGCACGTGGTGTTCGTAGGCACGGCCGACGACTACCAGTTCAACTTCGACGAGCTGTTCGAGTCGCTTGACGTCGTCGAGGCCTACCGGTTGGGCGATCCCGCACCGACCTTCCCGGTCTAGCGCCGGTCAGTCCTCGACGACGCCCTGCGCGGTGCGTGCCCGGTCCTCGTACTTCTTGCGGGCGGTCGTGTCGAAATCGAGGAACACCCGGTCCAGTCCCAGCTTGTTGTTGAGCCAACGACGCCCGCGCGGGCCGAGCATCTGCGCGGCCTGGGCGGTGAAGCGCAGCGGAGTCGGCACGGAGACATGGGTTTTCGGCTTGTCGAGGGTTTTGACGATCGCCGCGGCGATGTCCTCGGGCTCGACCGGTTTGATCGCCCCGCCGCTCTTGGTGCCCGAGATCAGCTCGGTGTTGGTGAACGGCGGCATGATCACCGACACGTCGACGTTGTGCGCTGCGACCTCGTCGGCCAGCGCGGCCGTCAACCCGACCACACCGAACTTCGCGCCCACATATACGACCTGGCCCGGCACCGGGATCAGCCCCGAAAGCGAGGCGATGTTGATGATGTGTCCGCTGCGCCGCGCGATCATGTCCGGCAGCACCAGCTGACAGCCGGTGATCACGCCGTAGAGGTTGACCTCGAGGGTCGACCGGATCGACTGCTCGGTCTCGTCGACGAACGGTCCGATCGGCATCACGCCGGCGTTGTTGATCAACACGTCGATGCGACCGCCGCCCTCGGTGCGGGCCTTGTCGAGGAACGACGCGAACGACTCCCGGTCGGTGACGTCGAGCGGATAGCCTGACGCCTGCCCCAGGTTGCCCAACTGGGCGACGGCCGATTCCTGCAGTGCCACGTCGCGGTCGCCGATCACTACGCGGGCGCCGCGCGCCAGCAGCGCCTTGGCGGTCGCAAAGCCGATCCCGCGGGCGGCACCGGTGATCGCGATGGTCTTGCCCCTGATGTTGTCCATGCGGCCAAACTTTACACGTGTCAAGTTTGGTGGGGAAGTGGCCATTCTCGGATCGGACCGAGCCGTCGCGAGGTACTGGAATGGACGTGCCCGGTTCGCGTTGGACAGTTAGGTGAAACCCGTGTCGACCCAGCCCACGTTCGTCGCCGTCCGCCAGGACGACCCCTTGGCTGAGCCGTTGCTGGCGGAGTTAGCGGTCGAGTACTCGCAGCGCTACGGCTCGCCTGAGAACGCTGTGAGCAGGTGGCTGCGAGGGCATCCGGCCGACGCGTTCGCCCCACCCAACGGTGACCTGGTGGTCGGGCTGCTCGGCGACCGGCCCGTCACCGGCGGTGCCTTCTGCCGGTTCGACGACACCACCGCCGAACTGAAGCGGATCTGGACCGACAGCCGACACCGCCGACAGGGCCTGGCGAAGGCGCTGCTCGTCGAACTCGAGGCCCGGATCGTCAGGCGCGGCTATCGGCGGGTCTACCTGACCACCGGTGACCGCCAACCCGAAGCGGAGGCGCTGTATGCCTCCGCCGGGTACCAGAGGCTGGACCCGCTGCCCGCCGAGGGCGATGTGTTCCCGGTGGCGTTCGCCAAGGCGCTGCGATGAGGGAGCGCCGGCCACCCGCTCTCAGACCGGTCATGTCTGCAACCGGCCTATAGGCTGGGCTGCGGCGCCGGCCCGGAACGGACTTCCGCGGCGCCGGGGGTGATGGTGGCGTTGTCGCAAACGATGATCGGCTGGCTGCTGGTGCTGGGCGGTCTGCTGACGTTCCTGTTCGGAGTGGCCTCGCGCGTGTTCATCGGGCGCCGTCGCGAAACGAAGGCCGTCCGCGTCATGGTGCACACCTTCCGCCGGACCGGGGTGGCGCGCGTGCTGTTCGGGCGGTTCGAGAGCGACGTGCTCGACGACGACGAACTCGACGCCATGATCCTGATGCCGACCATCGTCATCGCATCCGGGCTGTGCTTGACCGCAGTCTTTCTGCTCGGCTACCAGAACCTGGTCTAGGACGTGCTTTGACGCGCGGCCCGTTCGGCGGCGTCGCGGATCGCCCCACGCCATACCGGGCCGTGCCCGGGCAGCAGCACCTCGGTGTCCAGCAGGCTGAGCGCCGACAGGCTACGCACGCAACCGTCCTGGTCGTGGTTGAAGAGCCCAGGCAGAAGCTGCGGCCCTGCGCGCGTCGACAGCGGGTGCCCGGTGACCAGCGCGTCGCCACTCACCAGAACGCCGTCGACCAGGAACGAACAATGCCCACCGGTGTGACCCGGCGTCGGAAGCGCCATCGGCTTGCCGGGCAGACCCGCCGCCACCTCCTCGGTCAGCACCTGCGCGGTGGGTATGCCGTCGCGCACCATGGCGCCCTTGCGGGTGATCGCGACCGACCACGTGAGATAGCGCGGACGCCAGACGTGCTTGGCGATGTCGGCTGGGGAGGCTTGTTCGAGATACTCGCGCTTCGCGTGGCCGACTTCGGCGGCGTGGCAGAAGACCGGGGTGCCGTACGTCTTCGCGAACCAGATCGCCGAGCCGAAGTGGTCGATGTGGGCGTGCGTCAACAGGATTGCGCGCAGATCGTCGACCCCGAAACCGAGCTCACGCAGCGATGCGAGCACATCGTCGCGGCTGCCGGGGAATCCCGTGTCGATCAACATGACGCCCGCTTCGTCGGCCACCAGTGTCCAGTTGACGAGGTCGGTGAACGCGAAATGGACGGTGTCGGTGATGGCGCTCAGGGCTGCTGCCATGCCGCGAGTGTAAGCAAGGGAGTAGAAACGAATCGTGGCTGAAACCAAACCTGGACTGAAACTGGGCTACAAGGCGTCGGCGGAGCAGTTCGCGCCGCGGGAGCTGGTCGAGCTGGCCGTGGCGGCCGAAGAGCACGGCATGGACAGTGCGACGGTCAGCGACCATTTCCAGCCGTGGCGTCATGAGGGTGGCCATGCGCCGTTCTCGCTGGCGTGGATGACCGCGGTCGGCGAGCGCACGACGAACCTTCTCCTCGGGACGTCGGTGCTCACCCCGACGTTCCGCTACAACCCCGCGGTGATCGCGCAGGCGTTCGCCACCATGGGCTGTCTATACCCCGACCGGATCTTCCTCGGCGTGGGCACCGGCGAGGCGCTCAACGAGATCGCCACCGGCTACGAGGGCGACTGGCCCGAGTTCAAGGAGCGCTTCGCACGCCTGCGGGAGTCGGTCAAGCTGATGCGGGAGTTGTGGCTGGGCGACCGGGTCGACTTCGACGGCGAGTACTACCACACCAAGGGTGCCTCGATCTACGACGTGCCAGACGGCGGCATCCCGGTGTACATCGCCGCGGGCGGGCCGGTGGTGGCCAAGTACGCCGGCCGTGCGGGTGACGGGTTCATCTGCACCAGCGGCAAGGGTGAGGAGCTCTACAAGGACAAGCTCATCCCCGCGGTCTCAGAAGGTGCCGAGGCGGCGGGCCGCGACCCCGACAGCATCGACCGGATGATCGAGATCAAGATCTCCTACGACACCGATCCCGAGCTGGCGCTGGAGAACACCCGGTTCTGGGCGCCGCTGTCGCTGACCGCCGAACAGAAGCACTCCATCGACGATCCGATCGAGATGGAGAAGGCCGCCGACGAGCTGCCCATCGAGCAGGTCGCCAAGCGCTGGATCGTCGCATCGGACCCGGACGAGGCCGTCGAGAAGGTGAAGGACTACGTCGACTGGGGACTCAACCACCTGGTGTTCCACGCCCCGGGCCACGATCAGCGCCGGTTCCTCGACCTGTTCCAGCGCGACCTCGAGCCGCGGCTGCGCCGCCTCGGCTGACAAGCGAGAACCACGCTCACACAACATGATTCGAGTACCGGCGACGGTCCTCGCCGTGCCTGCATTCGCGTTGGCGTTCGCCGGTCTGGTGTCGCGCTATCTGCCGGTCGACAACGAGATCGTGCTGGTGCTCGCCTCGGCGTCGCCGTACCTGACCGCCGCGGCGCTGGCGTCGATGGCGCTGTTCGCGGTGGCGCGGCGATGGGCGGCGACGATCCTGGCCGCGGCGCTGTGCGTGGTGATGCTCGCCGTGCTCGCGCCCCGCTATCTGGGGCCGGAGGAGACCGGTGTTCCCGCGGTCTCGGTTCGGGTGCTCACCGCCAACCTCGGGATGGGTGGCGCCGACGCGCGCGCGTTGGTGGCGTTGGCGTCCTCTGCGGCCGACGTCCTCGTCGTACAGGAGATGACTCCGCAAGTGGCCGAAGCCATGTCGGCCGCCGGACTCGACAGGGCCTTCGTCCACCGGGCGATCGACCCCCGCCCGTCGGCCGACGGGATCGGGGTGTGGACCCGCCATCCGATCGTGGCCTCGGCCGCCGTCGAGGGCTACCAGATGCCGATGCTCAGCACCCGGATTCGCGTGCCTGGCGTCAGGCTCGACGTCACCGTGCTCGCCGTGCATCTGGCCGCTCCGTGGGTTCAGCCGCTGCGCTGGTTCTCCGACGACATCGCGCGATTTCCCGAGACGCTGCGGGCGTTAACCGATACCGCCGGCTCCGGTGCGGTCGTCGTGGCGGGCGACCTCAACGCGACCTACGACATGAGTCCCTTCCGTCGGCTGTTGGACGAGGGCTACCGCGACGCGGCCGAACAAGCCGGTGCGGGTCTGGTCCGCAGCTACCCGAGCAGACCGTGGCTGCCGTCGGTGGTCGGCATCGACCATGTCCTGCTGCGTAATTGCGCGGCCTCGTCGGCGTACACCGTGGAGGTGCCCGGATCCGACCACCGCGGGCTCGCAGCCATCGTCAACATCCCCGCGGACCCGCCAGCTGACGGTTTAGACGTTTCTCCAACGTAGTTGAGACAGGCAACGTGAGTGGTTCGGTCGGCGCGAATCTTAGGCCGATAGCGAGCTCAGGTCGTCGTACCCGGTTACTGTTCGGCTATCGTTCGCTGAGCGTCTACTGGGGTTCGGCAGAGTCATCATCTGAGTGAATCACTCGAGAGCATCGGAGCGTCATGCCCGCGTCTGTCGCATTGATCAGTCCAGTGAATCCGTATCCCACTGATGCCGGTAAGAAGGTCGTTCTCGCCGGTTTCGTGGATTATCTGACCGACCGGGTCGGCGCGAACAACGTGTTCTACATGATGGTCGGCGGTGAGTGCGACGATCACTTTCCGGCGGTGCTTCGCCGACTGGGAAAGCCGCGTGGCCGCGCGGCGATCGCCACCCTGGTGACGCGGACGCTGACTGGGCGGTCCAGTATGCAGGAGTCCCTCCTGAACACCCCGCGGCTTCGCGATGCCATCCACCGCACTCTGCGGGACATCAAACCTGACCTCGAGATATACGACACGGTCCGGATGGCGCAACACGTACCCGACACGAGCGGCCGTGCGGTCTGCTACCTCGACGACCTGTTCTCAGAGCGGTACCGCGGGATGCTTCAAGCGGCCGCACGGTATCCCGACGTCGAGCTCCAAGCGATCGGCAATTTTGGAGTTCACGTACCCCGGGGGCTGCGCCCTTTAGCCTCGTGGCAGCCCAGCCAGCGCGCGTTGCTTCGCGTGGAACAGCGGCTCGTGCGGCGAAGCGAGGACAGGGTCGCGCGCCGCTTCGACACCACGTTGTTGATCAGCGAGCAGGAGGCGGCGCTGCTCCGCGCTCGCGCAGGCGTCGACGACACCCGCATCCATGGAATACCACCGCTGCTGAGCGACCGCCCATCGCCGGTGCGGAATTACCGGGGTGCTCCGGATTTCGTCTTCCTGGGGCAACTCTCCCTGACGCACAACGACGACGGCCTCAGGCACTTCCTCACCGCGGTATGGCCCCTCGTTCTCAAGCAGCGGCCCGACGCCAAGTTGACCGTCATCGGCCGCGACCCCTTCCCGAATCTGACTGCGTTGGCGGCACAGTATCCGGACAGCGTGACCCTCGAGGGCTATGTGCCGGAGCTGACGAGCATCCTTTCCCGCAGTGCTGCGCTGGTCAGTCCACTTCGATTCGGCTCGGGCGTCAAGCTGAAGATCATCGAGGCGCTCGGCGCGGGGATGCCGGTGGTCTCGACGTCAATCGGCGCCGAGGGTGTGACGGTGGGAGCCGAATACGGTGTCCTGGTGGGTGATTCAGCGCCAGATTTCGCGCAACTCATGCTCGAGGCAACGGATACTCCGTACAACGCCGACCTGTCCGCTGCGGCACGGCAGCACTTCGACAGCACCTACTCCCGCAAGGCGGTCTTCGCTCAATACGACATGGTGTTCGGTCTGCGCTGACGTCGACGAAGCGTCACCGTCGCCGATCTGGCAGCGCCTGCAGGAACCGGGCGGCGACTTCGTCCCAGGATGCGCGTGTCGAAAGCGCTTGCGCTCCTGCGTCTCCCATTCGACGGGCTTCTGCAGGATCGGAGAGCAGTCGGATCAGAGCATCGGCCAGCGCCTCGGGATCCTCCGGCGGTACCAGCAGGCCTGAGACGCCGTCGTCCACCGCGGTCGGGATGTCACCGACGCGCGATGCCACCACCGGCCGGGCGAAGGTGTGCGCCAGATGTGCGACACCGGACTGACTGCTGCGCTTGTAGGGCAACACGACACAGCGGGCCCCGGCGAAATAGGACGCCACGTGGGGGGTGGGGACATAGCCGAGGTCCAGTCGGATCCGCTCGAGGCGTGACACCCGCATGCGCAGCTCGTGTTTGTCGATGTCGGTGTCGGCGGCGCCGGCGATGACGAGCTCTGCCCCGGGCACGGCTTTCAACACCAATGGCCAAGCGTCACAGAGTGTATCGGTTCCCTTGTAGCGGGTGATGGTTCCGAATGCCAGCGCCACCTGCTCGGTGGCGTCGGCAGGAGGGACAGGAGTGGCGAACAGTCCTTCGTCACCGTGCGGTATGACGTGGATAGGAGCACGCACCGGCCACGTCTCTTTCAGCGCCCGCCGAGCGGTCTCGCCCAGCACAACAGCCACGTCCAGGTCGACGTATGCCCGGCTGAGCGCGCTTCGGGTCACCGATGCGGTGTGGTACATCCCCTCCAGTTCTCGGCGCCGCACCAACGGCCGTGGTTCGTGCGATATCAGAGCCAGGACGGCATGCGGAAGTAGACGCCGTACGACCTGAACGCCGAGGCCGTCGAGTGGAAATTGCCAGATCGACCAGACAACCACGTCCGGTCGTTTGACAAGCAGATAACCGAGCAGCACGACCCAGGCGGTAGCGTGTTGACCGGCTCGTACGCCACGGCGGGCCCGGCGCCACCATTCCGGGGCGTTCTCGCCCGCGTTCGGGTGCCACGTGGGCAGGATGCTGCGGACACGGCAGCCGGGCACTCGCGATGCGAATTCCGGTGTAGGCCCGGTGATGACGTCGACGTCCTCGCCGGCGCTCGCGAGGCCTTCGCCGAGCTGTAGGGCGAAATGGAACAGTCCACCAGAAGGCGCGAACTGCACCAGCGCGATGCGCCGCCGGAGCGCGGTGTCGTCGCCCCCCGCGATGACCTGTCCGTACAGGTCCTGCAACCTCGACGCCCACGTCGTTGCGCTGAAGATGGTCTGGTAACGCTGCCGGGCCGCATTCTCGATGCGCTGCAGCCGGGGTCCGCCTTCTTCGATGATCCTCGCCATATCGGTGATCGCCGCGCCCAAAGCCGCCGGTGCGCCGGGTTCCACGAGCACCCCGCAGTCGGGTGCGACGATGTCGGTGATTCCTCCTGCCCTGGTCGCGACGATCGGTCGCGCCGCGGCCAGCGCCGAGATGAGCGCGGTGGGCAAGGCGTCTTCCCGGGACGGGTGCACGACGAAGTCACAGGCACCGATCAAATCACCGATGTCCGAACGGAACCCGAGTATGCGGACCCGCTCGCGAAGCGACGGGTCTGAGTCAACGGTCGCGGTGATCTGTTCGAGTAGCGGGCCGTCACCCGCCAGCGCCACTGTCAGCGGCGGCTCGTCGGGCACCGTGCGCATGGCTTCGAGAAGATCGGAGTGGCCCTTCTCCGGGCGAAGGAGGCTGACGCACACCGCCAGCAAGCCATCGGGCGTCACACCCAGCTCTTCTCGAACGCTCGCCCGGTCCCGGGTCGTATCGGGTTCGTTCACGCCGTTGGGCAGCACGGTGATCGGTACGTGCTCGCCGGCGATCTCGGTGTACCAGCGGCGTTGGGCCTGCGAAAGGGCGATGACGGTCCGTGCCAGCCGCCGGCGAGCGCTCAATGCCGCACGGACTCGCAGCCGCTGTCTGCGCGAGGTGGCCTTGTCGATGACGTGCAGGGTGGAGACCGCGGGGACACCGGCCAATCGCGCCGCAAGTCCGCCCACCACGTCGGCATGTTTGAGGTGGGTATGGACGATGTCGACGCGCTCCGCACGCAGGATCCGTGCCACGCGCAGCGCTGCGAACGCGTCGTAGCGCGGTGAGTGCAGTTCGAAGACGGCCACGCCCTGAGCCCGCAACGGGGGTACGACGCGGTTGTCGACGCCCACCGATGTGTGGACGTCCGATAATCCGATCACGACCATCCGCATCCCAGCGGCCGGCGCGACCCGCGCGAGTTCCACGAGCACCGCTTCCGCGCCGCCGGCGCCAAGCGAGTGGATGACATGGGCGACGGTGATCGCCGTGTCCGCGCGGTCAGGCCTCACGGATCACCTCTGCATACAGTCGGTTCAGGTTCTCGATCCAGCGGGCCAGTGAATACTTCTCATTGATCAGGGCCCTTCCGGCTCTACCGTATTCAGCAGCGCGCACCGGATCGCCGATGGTGCTCACCAACGCCTCGGTGAGCGCGCGGACATCGCGAACCGGAACGAGGCGGCCCGTGACGTCGTCGATGACGATTTCACGGGTGCCACCGGCGTCTGCGGCCACGACCGGCAGCGCGCAGGCCGCGGCCTCCAGTAGCGCGGTGGGCAGCGCTTCCTCGACCGACGCCGAGACCACGCCGTCAACGGTGGCCAGGACGGCGGCGACGTCCTCGCGGCGTCCCAGAAGCGTCACCGAATCCTGGAGGCCGAGTTCGGAAACCGCGCGTTCGATGTCCGGGCGGGCGGGGCCGTCACCGACGATCAGTAGGCGCGCGCCGGGATGAGCGACCGCCACGTCGCCCCAGGCCCTCAGCAGATCGGCGTGGTTCTTGTCGGGGCGCAGCGCCGCGACGCATGCCCAAACGGGCGCATCGGTGTGGTCACCGGAGCGCCCAGCGCTGAAGCGATCGGTGTCCACACCGTTCGGGATCATCCGCCATGTATGCCGCGCCGGACCGTGCAGCCTGGCGTACTCATCGAATGCGTACTGCGACACCAGGATCAGCCGGCCCAGGCGGGCCGGGATCCGTACCGACAGCCGCTCCTTGAGCCACTCTCGTCGGTTGGTGTGTTTCTGCGGGATGAGGTGGAGGGTGGCGACGACGGGTTTGCGCGCCAGAAGACCGGCGA
This sequence comes from Mycobacterium sp. 852002-51152_SCH6134967, assembly GCF_001667105.1. Taxonomy (NCBI): domain Bacteria; kingdom Bacillati; phylum Actinomycetota; class Actinomycetes; order Mycobacteriales; family Mycobacteriaceae; genus Mycobacterium; species Mycobacterium sp. 852002-51152_SCH6134967. The sequence goes on from NZ_LZIK01000054.1 coordinate 32,425, forward strand.
GCGGCACGAGGATTGCCGAGTATCCGAGGTGCGCGTGTACGACGTCGGCCGAGGTCCGCCGCAGGGTGCGCACCAAGCGGATGAAGCCCCCGATGTCGGCCAACTTCTTCACCCCAAGGTAGGTCGGCTCGAGGCCGGCCTCTGCGATGCGACCGAAGAGCGCGGTGCGGGTGCCGACGGGAGGAGCCAGGCTCGCGGCCGAGATCCTCATCGAGGCGGGGGCGTGTGTCCCCAGTTCGGCGACGAGATTCTCGGCACCTCCGAAACTGAAGGAGTCCAACACCATCAACACGTGTATCGGACGTGATGTGGTGCCGTCAGCCCGCAAGGGTTCCGACATCCTCAACCTCCAAGGCTTGATCGACGGGTGAACGAGCGGGGTTTCAGGCCAAGACCTCCAGGTGCTCCCAGGGGACTTCGATCATGCTGTAATCCCACGGCATGCCGAGGTGCCCGTAGGTCTCGCCCGGGTGGTGATGGGCGGCCGCGGGGTCACGTTCGAAGGAGACGCTCAGAGGCGCGCCGCCGTAGTCGACGACGAAAGCGCCGTAGGTCTGCAACGCCTGGGCGACCACTTTTGCTGCGGGCGCGAGTCCGAGGGCGTCGATGTCGACGTCGGGATCGAGACGAAGCCGAGCGCCCTCGGGAATGCAGTCCGGCCCGTCGTAGGTGCCGTCCGTCTTCACCGCCGGCGCCCGGAAAGTCTCGGCGCATACGCTGTTGCTCTGCAGCGCCAGCGCATGCGGGATCACACCGCGGCGCATCTCGTCGACACGGATCACACCCCCGAGCCGGGATGCGCCGGATGCCGTGCTGAAACCGTTCTCGTACGTGCCCCACCCGGAGCCGTCGAGGTCGTTGATCGCTCCGAAACTCGTTGTCCAGTGGTCGCCGTGACGTTGTGCCCGCCAGAATTCGTAGACAAGGCGCCTGTCGTGGTCGATCACGACCATCGCCCCGTCGGACCCGGGTGAGGGAACGGCCTCCTCGGGGATCGGCACGCGGCGACCGTCGAACGGGCATGGACCCCAGTCTTTGATCCGGCATGACACGCGAGTGCGCGGGGTGTCGTCGTCCGCGGAGTAGATGGGTATCGCGAACTCGACGAGGTTGGCATACATCACGCCGTCTCTGGATATCCGCGCCACCATCGCTGCGCTGTTCGCGTCGACAGGCGCGTCGGTCGCGACAGGAGTTCGAAATGGGCTGTCTTCGGCGAATGGCTCGCTCGGTGGTTTCGTGCGTGAGGAGTCGGTGACGATGGCCACCGCCAGAACAAGGACCAGACACACACCGACGATGATCGGCAGCGCAGACTTGGGCCGACCCATGGCCTGCATTGGGGAACTCCCATCCGCACCGCTGCTTCAGAGCCAGAATACGCAGCCTGCCGTGGTGCCATCCGGGTCAGTGAGTCGGCATCGGAACAGGCGGAGGAACGACCGGGGCCGGACGACGGGCCCGCGGGCGCAAACGCCGATTCAGCAGCGCGAAAGCGCCCAGCCCGACGATCGCCCCCGCCGCCAGCGCCAATGCGCCCGCCAGGGGTGACTGCTCGTTCTTGTCGCGTTGGACGATCGGTCCCACCGGTTGCACCGTGTACAACGATTCGGCGCCGAACCTCTTGAGGTTGGCTTCTGCATCCGTCAGCGCCACTCGGATAGATTCCACGGCGGCGTCGTGGCTGGACGCGGTGACCTCGATCGTGATGATGCCGCGCACGGTGTCGGCGACAGCGGAGGTCTCCGGGCTGTTGGCGCCCATCAAGGCGGCGTAACTCGGCAGCACGACCTCGCGGCTCCGGACGTCGAGCACATAAGCCTTGCCGTACTCGACATCGGTGCCGGGCAGCAGCGTGACGCGCTGACTCGCGGTATGCGTGCGCGTGGTCGACGCCGTGAGGCAGGTGGCTACGACCACCACTGCGAGCAGAACCGCGGCGGTGGCCGCGGTGATGATCCGGCCGCACTCGCGCAGAGGTTCCCGCCATTGGCTCCCCGTCTTCGCCGCCATCGCTGCGGCCAGCGCCAGGAAAATCCCGAACGTACGCAGATACGACAGATGGATGAAGATGCTCGCGACCGACCAGGCGACAATGGCCGCCAACACGGCAGCCGCCAGCGAACGTTCGACGGTTACGGACTGCAGGGCGAGCTGCGCGACCCGAATCGCGATGCACAGAACGACCCCGATGACCAGGACTGCCCACCCGAACAGGCCGACGGCGCCGCTCTCACTTGCCATTTGGGCATACAAGTCGTGCGCTGCGGCAGTGGGGGGATTCGTCACGGCGGTCGGCACGAGCCCCGAATAGCGCTCCACCAGGAGCTGGAACCCGCCGGGCCCGAAACCGAATACCGGGCGGTCGTCGAATATCGCCCAGGCAACCTCGCCGGCGGCCATGCGACTCGCGACCGACGGGTCAATGGAATAGCTCGGCTGTGACCCGTATACATCGAACAACAGGGCGAGCAGTCGGTTACCGATGCCCGGTAGCAGCAGGACCAGCAGCGCGACGGGCAGCACCTTCACCGCTGCGCGCCGGGCACCGGGACCGCTGAGAACGGTCCACACGGCGAGCGCGACGAAAGTAGCGATGAAGGTTCCGCGCGATTGCGTGAGGTAGATCCCTGCCAGCAGCGCGAGGATCGCTGCAGCCCAACCGATCACCGACCACCGCAGGCCCGCACGTTGGGCGCGCACGATGAGCGCGCCCGCCAGCGGCAGTCCCATGATGAGGTGACGACCCCAGAAGTTCGAGTCGGGCAGCGGACCTCCGTAGCGCAACGTGGTCACCAGTTCCCCGCTTGCTTGTGTGACGGTTGCGAATCCGCCGAAGGGCATGGCTCCGCTGAAGAGGACCTGGTTCAACAGGGTGAGCACGCTGAGCACAGCGAAGGAGATCACCACCGCGGCGGCGACCGTCCACTGGCGCTCGGTCATCTGTATCAACACCATCACCATGACGACGAACGCCAAATCGGCGACTTCGTTCTTCAGCAGGCCGAACGCGCCGGCGACGTCAGCAGCACCGATCGAAGCGAGGAGCCGGGTCGTCAAGAAGACGCCCACGAGGCCGATGAACATCAGCGTCCAGCGGTTCAGACGGCCGCGGGCGACCGGGTCGCGCAGCGCCAATCCGAGAGTGATGAGCCCGATGAGAAGTGAGATGCGGAAAAGCGAGATCGGCCCCCAGGGGCCGATCACGCCACTTAAGTTGGCCACCTCGCACACGGCCATCGCCACCACGGCCCACTGCGGCCGCCGCACGAGGTAGATGGCCGCGGCCACCGCGCAGGGCAGGCCGACGACGAGAAGCACCAGGGCAATCCCGATGACCCACGCGGCGGCTGCCAAGACGGCCGCGCCCGCGGCTGCGCCGACGAGGATCTCACTTCGCCCCGCCAACGCGGCGACGTTGTCGGGCACGGCCGGCCTCACCGCGAGGACGGCTCGGATGACATCGGTTCGGTGTGAAGGGTGGACTCTTCAGCGGTGTCGGCGTAGCGAGATCCGGCGGCGTGACGGGCGTATTCCGAGGACTCAAGATTTCTGTTCCCTGCCCGTCGGCCGACAAGCAGTCCCACGCCGGCGCCCAACGCCAATCCTGCGAGACCCGCAGCGCCATAGGCCTGTAGGCCGCCCGGCCCCAAGGCCTGGGCGCTGCCGGCGGGTTGCCTGACCACCTCGAGGCGGAATGGGCCGGCGACAGCGGTCGCGGGCCCGCTCGCATCGCTGAGGACGGAACTCAGCGCTGCCTCGGCGGCATGGGGGGAACCGGCCTCGACGCTGACCTCGATCAGGGTGGTGTCTCGGACTGCGCCGGCGGACGTGGACAGCTCTGACGGCGGCACGTCGGCGGCGGTCGCCGCGGCCTGAAGCCAGTTGCTCTGACCGAACACGATCGCCGCGGACCGCGTCGCCTGCCCGTGGTTCAGCACATCCCAGTACTGTGCGGCCTCGCTGGTGGGAATGTAGGAGGCCGGCAGCATGGCGAGTGTGGCCTGCGCGGAGTATCTCTTCGAATGCCCAAGCAGCACATAGGCAACCAGAAGACCGGCCAGCATCCCGATGACTGTGCACAAGGCTACGATTGACCACCGCCGCCCGGAAAGCGTGTTGACCACTTAGGTGTCCTTCCCCGACTCAGGTGTACTGATCGGAGCAGCCAACTGCGCCGATCGCCGCCGCAGCGAGCGAATGACCGTCATTCCCTGGTCATAAAGCCCGCGTGCGGTCAGCCTCAGCATCAATAGGTAGCAGATTAGCCCGACCGGCACGGCCAGACTCAGTTGAACGGGCGCGGGCCAATTCTCAGTGACGTAGGTGATGCCCACCATCGCGAGTGCCATCACCGCCGCCGCGGGCATCGGACGCAGCGTCGCGGCGATCAGCGGGGTGAACCGAAGCCCGGTCACAGCGCGCACCAGCACCATATTCGCCACCAGCGGAACCAACTCGACCAGCAACAGCACGACGGCGACCATCACGATGCTGTGGCCGGCCGCCCACCAGATCGGCCAGATCAACAGCGCGAGCTTCACTGCGCCGGTCGCTGTCAGGAGTCCAGGACGTCCGATCGCTTTGAAGACATCACCGGCGTGGTAGGACGCCGAGTGGATGAGGGCGTATACCGCCAGGATCGACAACACCGGAGCCGCATCGGCGTAATCCGATCCGTACAGGGTGGCGATCACCGCCGGCGCGGCGGCACCCAGGACGACACAGATCGGTGCCGTCAGCGGCACGACGATCGTCAACACCTGCAGATAGTGCTCGCCGACATGGCGGCGGTCATGCTGGAGCCGGGACAGCGAGCTGAACAGCACCTCGCTGATCACGATGCACAAGCTGAGTACCAGTAATTCGGGGATCCGAAAGGCCAGCGTGTACAAGCCCAGAGCGGTGTCACCGAGTCGCACACCGACAACCGCGTAGTCGACGTTGGCGATGCCGAACGCAAGAAGGGTGACTCCCGTTACGGACAGCCCGTACAGCACCAGCTGTCGCGCCTCGCGCGTGTCGAAGCCGTACTTCAGGGGGGTGCGGGCCACCCACCAGTACAGGCACGTCAGCGCGACGGTTCCTACAAGCTGCCCGTAGACGAGGCTCCACACGCCGAAACCTGTGGCGGCGAGCGCGATCGTCAGAACGGCCTTGACGATCGCGGCGATGAATTCCGGCCAGAGCCTGCGCTTGAAATCGAGCCTTCTTCGTAATAGCGCAGCGGGTAGCACACCGAGTGCGGAGATGGTGACGGCAATGGCAAGAACACGCACCATGTTCGTGAGTTCCGGCTGGTTGAGCGTCGAGGCCGCCAGCGGCGCCGCAACGGCAACTGCTACACCAGCCACCAGGCCGGTCGCGGTGACGAGAGTCAATGCCGTGGGCGCGAACCGTTTCCACGAACCGGGACTCTGCACAAGTGCGGCGCCGACACCGAGGTCTTTGAGGTAGTCGAAGAAATTGATGATGAGGAGCGCGAGTGCGAACAAACCGAAGTCGGCGGGGTCGAGTAATCGGGCGACGATGACGGTGGTGATGAGAGCGGAACTCTTACTCAGGCCGAAGACCAGGTAGTTCCAGGCGGCTTGCCGCCCCGTCTGCGGCGGTGCTAGCCGCGCTGACTCGGTGGCACCGGCGGGGACGGCTTCATCGCCGACGAGGGGGGATACGGCCTGCGCTGGCCGTGCCTTCCTGAACTTCATAGGACGCCGGCTACCAAATCACCCGGCCTGAGGGACAGCGTCAAAACCTCTTCGGCCAGTTGGCGGTTCAACGGGAGGCAAACAGGTAGTCCCTTGCCCAGGGGCGGGGATCGTCATCCCGCCGACGCACGGTGAATCCCGCATTCACCAGCAACTCGTAGACGGCGTCCTTGGTCCGATACGAGTCGTCGCCGGTCTCGTCCGCAAGAAAGTCGTGGCAGCCTATCGCCGCGTTGTGGATGAGCGGGAGGACTTCCGAGCCGCCCTGCAGCGCAGGCAATTCCGCACCCTCGATATTCATCTTCAGGAAGTCGACTCGATCAAGGTCGTACTTGCGGATCAAGCCCGCGAGCGTGAGCGCGGTGACTTCGATACCGTTCGTACCAATCCTGTTCTCGTAGCCGACTTCACTCGGCAGATCGGTGATCATCACCGGCTTGTCGGAATCCATGACTGCTGCGTGAAGGAGTTCGACGTTGCGTACGTCGTTGATCTGACATGCCCGCTTCAGGGTGGCAAACGTCGCCGGATGTGCTTCCACCCCGATGACCTTTCCCGAGGCGCCGACCCACCGGGAGAATGGCAGTGTCTCGGAACCGATTCCCGCGCCGATGTCGAGCACCACGTCGCCAGGCTTGACCGCGTAGTGTCGAAGAAAGACGTCCTGGGTGAAGACTTCGCTTTGTTCGATGCCCATCCCCTGCGGACGTGGCAGCAATATCACTCCCGCCGGTGTCTGCTTCAGCCATGACCCCGTGGCGGGGTCGTAGCTGAACCGTGCTTGTTCCCCCGCGACCCGCGCCCGTCGGTTGGCCACCATTCCGATCAGCTGCCTGCCGGGGCCCCGATCGAGCGCGCTGTACAGCACGTGTTTGAGCGCCACGGCCGCGACCTTAACATCGCTGGTGACGCGCGGCTGTCCCATCGATGAATCCGCCAGAATGATTGCGGCGGTTCGGAACATTTGATGTGATTCCACGGCGTCGCTGCCGGTGCCCGCCGTAGCCTCGCTCAGTCGGCGTAGAAGTCATGCCATTGCGGCATCCAGCGTTGGAGTATGTGGTGAGAGTTCTCGTCACTGGTGGGGCCGGATATATCGGAGCGCACGTAACTAGGGCCCTCCGGTCCATCGGGCATGACGTCGCTGTCCTTGACGACTTCTCCACCGGGAGTCGTGGTCGTCTGACGCCCGACACTTCGGTCTACGAGGGCTCGTTGCTGGATACCGCGTTCGTCGAGTCGGCGTTGCGCTCTTTTTCCGCTGACGCAGTCGTGCACATCGCCGCCAAGAAGGCGGTGGACGAGTCGGTCGCGAACCCCTTGTTCTACTACCGCCAGAATGTCACCGGCATGCAGAGCGTGCTCGAAGCGATGGTCGGCACGGGGACGGGGCGCATCCTGTTCTCGTCGAGTGCGGCGGTCTACGGACAACAGGCCGTCAGCCCAGTGACCGAAGCGACGCCGACCAGTCCATCGTCTCCCTACGGCTGGACGAAATTGATTGGTGAACAGTTGCTCTCCGACGTTGCGGCAGCGCACGGGCTCAGCTGGTCGGCTCTGCGTTACTTCAATGTGGCGGGCGCAGCGACACCGGAGCTGGCCGACCGCGGAGAGAACAACCTGATACCGATGGTCTTTCGGGCGATCAGCTCGGGCGTTCATCCGAGCGTCTTCGGTGCCGACTATCCGACGCCGGACGGGTCGTGCGTCCGTGACTACATCCATGTCGAGGATGTCGCAGATGCCCATGCCACGGTGCTGAACCAGATGGCGGTCGGTGATCTGGCCGCCATCTACAACATCGGCACCGGGAAGGGCACGAGCGTCTTCGAAATCATGGCGGCGGTACGTCAGGCCACCGGCGTCGATTTCGAGTGCGACGTGATAGGGCGTCGTCCCGGTGATCCTCCCGATGTCGTCGCCGATCCCGCGAAGATCCAACGCGACTTCGGTTGGCAATCTCGCCACGGCCTCGCCGGCACCGTTCAGAGCGCTTGGGAGGCGTGGGTCGTCAACGACCAGACCTGAGGTCCGGCACATTCCGGCGGGTTTGTGGACGATCGTGCGATTTTCGCAAACATTCGGACCAACCGAAGCGCCAGATCCCACGCGCCTTTTGGGTCGTTAGCGCTACTATCAGTCGACTCAAAGGGAATGCCTCGGGGCCTTTGGTCGAGCTCGTGACGTCACCCGGTTCTGCGTAGGAAGGTACGTGTTTGATACGGCGTATAGCGTCATCGCTCGTCGCAGTCGGGTGCGTGGTTGCCGTCTCGATGACGGGGGTCCCCGGTCTGGCCGTCGGTCAGCCCGCCGACGACGCCCCGCCGCCGGTCACCGCGTTCGGCTGGCAGCAACTCGGAATCAACCCGCAGTTGTCCTTCGTGGGCCACGACATGACGCAGAGAGTCTCCATACCCGTGCCGCAGGGCCTTGTGCCGACCACGCTCTCGGGTTTGATTGGAGCGGTCACCAATATTCCGTCGGGATTCGTCGAAGCTCAGACCCAGGACGGGCGGTTCGTGGGTTCGGTGCCGATACCCATCGTCCCGCCCGGTCAGCCCCCGGCGCCGTTCACCTTCGACATCAGTTCAGTTCCGGTGGTGCGCGGCGAGATCCAATTGAACTTGGTGTTGAGGGTTAACGACGACGACGTCTGCGATCCCCTGCCGACCCTGGTCATGAGCGAATTGAGCGCGGCCTTCACAGGTGCCGTGCAGCCCCCCAGGACTATCGAGGAATTCCTTCCGGCCATCGCGCCGGTGATCGACCTGTACGTCGACCCGGTACCCACTGACGCCGAGAAGTCCACGACGCTCACTCTCGTCGCCGCATTGTCCACGTACTACCAACCGGGGGTGGTCGGGGTGAATGTGCGTGCGCTGCCTCGAACCGATGCGGGACCACCGCCGGATCGTGACGTTTCGGTCCGTGCGATCGTCGTCCGTGACGTTGCCCAGCCGGAGCCCGGCGTGCGGCTGGTCACCGATACCGGCGCACCTTTTCTCATCCTGAGCGGACAGGGCGACGGCCTCGTCCAGCAGGTCGGTCTGTTCCGGGATGGACTACAGAAGCTGGCCCAGACCGACACCGTCACAGTCGAATCGACCGAAGGCGCTTCGGGCGAACAAGCAGGATCGACCTCGACGTTCGGGCAGCTTCGTATGGGTGGCAACACGACCGTTCTAGGTGAGTCGTACATCTTCTTGAACATCGCTCCCGCCTTGTCCAGAGCAGGCGAGCCGGGCATCGTCGACGTCCGTCTGTTGGCGAATTACACACCGGTTGACGAGAACGAGAAGGGAACGATGGTCGTCACCGCCGGCGAGCTCGTGCTCGCCACCGCCCGTCTCGACGCGTCTGGGCAAGTGGACAGCCGCTTCTCGATTCCTGCCGATGTCGCCGCCAGGGATCAGGATCTGACCGTGACGGTCAGGTATGAGCCGGGGCCCGGGTGTAATCCGCTCACCCTGCCGATGGAGTTCGAGATCGATCCGATGTCGACTGCGAGAGTTCGGCCGGGCGGCGCAGTGGAGATGGGCGGGTTTGCGGCCCTGCCGCAAGGGTTCGTGCCGAGATTCCAAGTAGCCTTCGACGGCAGCGACCCCGACCAACTCGCCCACGCGGCCAAGATCGTCGGGCTGATCCAGAGGCTCACGTCGACGGCGTTGAAACCCGAAGTGGTCAGCGTCGAGCAGGCCGCAACGAGCGATGAAAGCGCTCTGATCATCGCCGGCGCACAAACAGTCGAGGAGAACAACCTCGATCCGCCGATAGCGCCGCGAGGCGGCATGTCGGAGGTTGACCTGCCTTCTTCGACCGTCATCGACATCTCTACCGGCCTAGCGGCGCTTCAGAGTTATGCGCAGAACAACCGGACGATCGTTCTACTGACCACCTCGGGGCCGTGGAGTCTCGCGATCCCTTTGCTCGACTACCTAGCGGGTCTCTCCAAAGGCTGGCGGGACCTGGATGGTGACGTGCTGGTCGTTGGCCAGGGACAGGTCCCCCAGCAGCTGACCGTGCGGGCCGACGGGCCGGTGATGGCAGGCTCGCCTGGCATCAACGCGGATGCGGTCGAGCAGCAATCGGACACGCGCGGATGGTACGAGTGGACACTGCTCGGGGCAGGCGTGCTTGTGATCCTCGCCCTTATCGGCGGCACAATCGTGTTGCTGAGGAAGCGATCTCGCCCCACCGCAAGCGTCGGCCCTCAGTCCTGACCGCCGAACCTTGGGTTGTCACGCCGTGACGATCGGCGGTACGCGAGGGCTGATCCTGATACCTTGTCGACGAATTATGTAAAGCGGGGGCTGCCGATGCGCCGGACAATTCAGATCGAATTCAACGAGTTGAGTCCGACGCTGATCGACGAGTTCATCGGTGCTGGGGAGCTGCCCAACTTTCGGCGGCTGCATGAATCGTCGGCGGTCTTCGTCACCGACGCCTCCGACGAGAACAACCTCGAACCCTGGGTTCAGTGGCCGACGTTGCACACCGGCATCGCGGACCGTGACCACGGTATCCAGCAACTCGGTGAGGCGAAGCGGGTCATCGGCCGAGGCGTTGCCCGCGAGTTGGCCGATGCCGGGTTCAAGGTCGGCGTTTTCGGCTCGATGAACTTGGACTACGGGCCCTTGGACGGCTTCGTCGTTCCAGACCCGTGGAATCCGAGCGCCACCCCGCATCCCGCCGGCCTCGGTGCGTTCACGAAGTTCGTCGTTTCGGCCGTCCAAGAGAACTCCGCGAACACACTGGACAAACAGGCCGCCGTCCCATTCCTCGCCTACATCGCCACCCACGGCTTGGCGCCGGCTACCGCCGCGTTGGCGGCGCGACAGCTCATCAGCGAGCGGCGGGACCCGGGACTGAAGTGGCGCCGATCCATTGTGCTGGACGCGATTTCGTACGACGTCTTCCGGAAACTGGTGCGCCGCCACGACGTCGCCTTTGCCACCTTCTTCTCCAACTCGACCGCCCACTTCCAGCACTACTTCTGGCGTAATTTCCGGCCCGAGAGTTTCTCGGCGCCGCCCCCGCCTGAAGACCATCCGTCGCTGACGGAGGCGGTGCTCACCGGTTACCGCAACTATGACCGTCTCATCGGACGCTTCATGGCCGACTTCCCCGACGACCGGCTCGTGTTCGCCACCGGTTTGAGCCAACAGCCCTGGGACACGACGAAGTGCACCTACCGGCCAAGGGATTTCGACCGGCTGTTGGACCTGTTGGAACTCGACCGGAACCGGACCTCGGTCGCGCCGGTCATGGCCGAGGAGTTCTTGCTGTCGTTCTCGGACGAGGCATCGGCTGGAGAAGCTTTGACACGGCTGAAGGGCTCGTTGGTGGGGGACCAACCGCTGTTTCGATTCGAGCACGCCGAGCCGTTGCGAATCAAAGTGGGTTGCGCGGTCAACGAATGGTCGCCGAGTGTCGGGACAGTGACCCTGCCAAATGGAAGGCAGGCACCGTTCGAAGAGCTCTTCAGTCGCATCCATACGATCCGCAGCGGCCGCCATCATCCCGACGGCTGCTTCTGGGTGAAATGCTCCACACCGCGCAAATGGGGGGAGAAGATACCGCTCACGTCGGTGGCACCCACCATCCTTCGGCTGTTCGGAGTCGATCCTCCCTCCTATATGAAGGACCCAGCGGTCGAGTTCCTCGCCGTGCAAAAGATTGACGTGGTCGTAGCGCCGTCGATCACAGCTCAACGGCGGTTCTGTGGCCAGGTAGCTCGAAACGCCGCCTCGCCGGCCGTACGCTAACGTCGCGTCAGCAGTTCCACCGTGAAAAGCAGCAAGGCAGCGAGTGAACAATCCACCGAAGCGTCGGCCGGTCTCCGCCGTCTACGTCGCATCCCCGGAAGGCGACACCGGTAAATCCACGATCGCGCTGGGCATCCTGCACCGGTTGACCGCCACGGTGGCCAAGGTCGGTGTCTTCCGCCCGATCACGCGGCTCGGCGAGGACAGTGACTACATCCTCGAACTGCTGCTGTCCCACACCACGGCGGGCTTGGCCTACGACGACTGCGTGGGTGTCGGCTACGAGCAGCTGCACGAGGACCCCGACGGCGCGTTGGCCGAGATCGTCGACCGGTACCACCGGGTGGCCGACCAGTGCGATGCGGTCCTGATCGTCGGCAGCGACTACACCGACGTCGCCACGCCCAGCGAGTTGTCGACCAACGCACGCATCGCGGCCAACCTCGGCGCTCCGGTTGTGCTGGCGGTCAAGGCCAAAGATCGCAGCCCCGACGCCGTCGCGAACATCGTCGATATCTGCCTCGACGAGATCACCGCCCAGCATGCGCACACCGCGGCGGTCGTCGCCAACCGCTGTGACCCCGCACAACTGACCGCGGTGCTCGACGCTTTGAAGGATTTCGATCCCGAGTGCTACGCGCTGCCGGAGGAACCGCTGCTGGTCGCCCCGTCGGTCGCCGAACTGCAGCAGGCCGTCGAGGGTGAATTGATCAGTGGCGATCCGGCGCTGCTGTCGCGTGAGGCGATGGATCTGATGGTCGCCGGGATGACGGCCGAACGCGTCCTGGAGCGGCTGAGCGAGGGCGTGGCGGTGATCGCGGCCGGCGACCGATCCGACGTCGTGCTCGCGCTCGCCAGTGCCCATGCCGCCGAAGGCTTCCCGTCGTTGTCCTGCATCATCCTCAATGGCGGGCTGGAACTACATCCCTCGATCTCGGCCCTCGTGTCGGGGCTGGGGCTACGGCTGCCGATCATCGCCACCGAATTCCGGACGTTCGAGACCGCCAGTCGGGTGGCCTCCGCACGCGGCAGGGTGACGGCGACCTCCATGCGCAAGATCGACACCGCCATCGCGTTGATGGAAACCCACGTCGACATCGCGGACATGCTGGATCGGTTGGCCATCCCGATTCCGCAGGTGGTCACCCCCCAGATGTTCACCTACAAGCTGTTGGAGTGGGCCCGGTCGGACCGTAAGCACATCGTGTTGCCGGAGGGCGACGACGACCGCATCCTGACCGCGGCCGGTCGGCTGCTGCACCGCGGCGTCGCCGAGCTGACAATCCTGGGCGAAGAATCTCAGATACGGGCGCGCGCAGCGGAATTGGGTATCGATATCTCCGCCGCCGTCGTTCTCGACCCGCAGACCAGCGACCTGTGCGACAAGTTCGCCGAACAGTACGCCGAAATGCGCAAGCACAAGGGCGTCACGGTGGAGCAGGCGCGCGAAATCATCCATGACGTTTCCTATTTCGGCACCATGCTGGTGCACAACGACATGGTCGACGGCATGGTCTCCGGTGCCCGCCACACCACCGCCCACACGGTGCGACCCGCCTTCGAGATCATCAGGACGCTGCCCGACGTGTCGACGGTTTCCAGTATCTTCTTGATGTGCCTTGCCGACCGGGTGCTGGCGTACGGTGACTGCGCGATCGTGCCGGATCCGACCGCCGAGCAGCTGGCCGACATCGCGATCTCGTCGGCCCGCACCGCGGCCAGCTTCGACATCGAGCCGCGAGTCGCGATGCTGTCCTACTCGACGGGTACCAGCGGATCCGGCGCGGACGTCGAAAAGGTCCGGGAGGCAACCGAACTGGTCATGCAGCGGGAACCGGACCTGCTGGTCGACGGTCCCATCCAGTACGACGCTGCCGTCGACGCCTCGGTGGCCAAGTCCAAGATGCCCGACTCGAAGGTGGCAGGCCGTGCCACGGTGCTGATCTTCCCCGACCTCAACACCGGGAACAACACGTACAAAGCGGTCCAGCGCAGCGCTGGCGCAATCGCGATCGGGCCGGTGCTGCAAGGGTTGAAGAAACCCGTCAACGACCTCTCGCGCGGGGCGTTGGTGGAGGACATTGTCAACACCGTGGCGATCACCGCGATCCAGGCGCAGACGCTCTGATGGCGCGCAGCGTACTGGTGCTCAACTCGGGCTCGTCGTCACTCAAATACGCTGTCATTGAACCGGATTCGGAGACGATGGTGATCGACGGCATCGTCGAGCGCATCGGTGAGGGACAGGTACGCGACCATGCCGAGGCGCTGCAGACGGCGTTCGGCCAGATGGCCGAGGCGGGCCGGGGCCTCGACGCCCTCGACCTCGTCGCCGTCGGGCACCGCGTGGTCCACGGCGGCCCCGACCTTTATGAGCCGACACTGATCGACGACGCTCTCGTCGCCAGGATCGAGGAACTGTCTCCTCTTGCCCCGCTGCACAATCCGCCGTCTCTGCTGGGAATCAAGGAGGCACGCAAGGCGCTGCCCGATCTGCCGCATGTGGCGGTCTTCGACACCGCCTTCTTCCACGACCTACCGGCCGCGGCGGCGACGTACGCGATCGACCGCGACGTCGCTGAGCAGTGGCATATCCGTCGCTACGGTTTCCACGGCACCTCGCACCAGTACGTCAGCGAGCAGGCCGCGGCCTTTCTGGGTGTGCCGTTGGACTCGGTGCGCCAGATCGTGCTGCACCTGGGCAACGGCGCTTCGGCCTCTGCCATCGTCGGGGGCCGACCGGTGGACACCTCGATGGGGCTGACCCCGATGGAGGGCCTGGTGATGGGGACCCGGTCCGGCGACATCGACCCCGGTCTGATGTTCTACCTGTGGCGAACGGCGGACATGAAGGTCGAGGACATCGAGGAGATGCTCAACCGTCGGTCCGGGGTGCGTGGGCTCGGCGGCGAGGTCGACTTCCGGGTCCTGCACCAGCGCATCGAATCAGGGGACTCCTCTGCGCAACTGGCGTACGACGTATACATCCACCGGCTGCGCAAGTACATCGGCGCCTATCTTGCGCTACTGGGCGGCGCGGACGTCATCACCTTCACCGCCGGAGTGGGGGAGAACGACGCGGCGGTGCGGCGCGACGCGTTGAGTGGCATGGCGCCGTTGGGCATAGAACTCGACGAGGTGCTCAACGCCAAAGCCGACAAGAAAGCCCGGCGGATATCGGCCGATCGGTCTCCGACGACGGTGCTAGTTGTTCCCACTGATGAGGAGCTCGCGATCGCCCGCGCTTGCACGAACCTCGTCGAGCACTGAGCGCGGCTTCTCGAGCGGCAGTTCCTGGGCGGAATCGCAGATGGCCAGCAGCCGGCGGACCTGCCTGCCGCAGCGCACCTGCCAGTCGATTCCGTTCCGGGAGCAGATCACGTTGATGTAGTGCAGCGCGGCGAAGCCTGCGCTGCCGAAGAAGTCGACGAGCCGCAGGTCGATCACGAGACGCCGGGTGCCGGCCACCTGACCTTCGACGTAGGTGGCCAGCGCTCTGCTGTTGGTCGCATCGATCTCGCCTTCGACCGTCACGAGCACCGTCGAGCCTTGTCTGTGCGACGCGGTGAAGCTGGCGCGATGGTGGTGTTCGCACTGATCGAAGGACCGAGGGTCGGGACGGAACACCCGGCAGGTTCCTACAGCGGACACGGTGCACTCCTGTTGTCGAGATGCAAATGAAACCGCGGAGGCCGTCAGCGATGCCTGACAGCTGCTAGCCGCAAACGGCGAATGATCCCCGATGGCCTCTGCAGTTTGGCTGTGACCTCAACCTGTGATGCAGATTACTACGAAATCCGCGGCGTGACCATTGAGTGTTACGACATGGGCAAATCCCGTAAAGTCGGCGTGCTGTCCCCAACGGTTTGCTGTAAGCGCCACTGAATCCGTAGTTCTCACACGGCTCGGGGTGGTACCGGTGAGATTGAATTTGCCCCGCTGGCAACGCGTCGAAATCCGCACGCAACCGCCGTCGGCTGGAATGTGTCGATCCGGTGCGACGAAGGGGCACACATGCCGAGTATCTACGAGCAGATTGGCGGCCACGAGGCCCTCGAAGGCGTGGTCGAGGACTTCTACATCCGCGTGCTGGCCGACGACCAGCTGTCCGGATTCTTCACCGGAACCAACATGGCGCGGCTCAAGGGCCGGCAGGTCGAGTTCTTCGCCGCCGCGCTGGGCGGGCCCGAGCCCTATACCGGCGCGCCGATGCGCCAGGTCCACCAGGGCCGCGGAATCACGGTCCACCATTTCAACCTTGTCGCGGGCCACCTGGCGGACAGCCTGACCGCGGCCGGGGTGCCGTCGGAGACGGCAGGGCAGATTCTCGAAGCCATCGCCCCGCTGAGTGACGAGATCGCGACCGCCAGCGTCGCCTGACCGTCAGAACGTGCTGGTCGGACGGACGCTGTTGGCCAGATCCACGAGCGCGTAGCGGTGCGCCTGGGTGGGGGCCACCCGCGCAAGAGCGCGCAGCGAGGCCTCCACGCCCAGCTGCAATCCGTGTTCGGTGAACGGGAACCCCAGGATGTGATTGGTGCTGGCGGTGTTGTCGGCCAGCCAGTCCATCGCGGTGCCCAGCACCAGCGCGCGGATCTGCAGCACCCGCGGCTCGGTGTCGGGCAGCGCCTCGACGCGCCGTGCGGCATCCCGGATCTGCTGTTCGGTGATCTCGCTCGACGAGCGACCGGACAGCAATGTGACTGCGCTGGTCAACCGGGCCGTCGTGAAGTGCCGCGACATCGCGGGCACCTTGTCCAGGGTCTTCACCGCGTCATCGCGCTCGCCGGCGGCCGACTGCGCGCGGGCCAGCCCGAATCCCGCCGAGATCACCCCGTTGTCGGTCGACCACACGGTGTTGTAGAACTTGCCCGCGTCGGGGGTGCCTGCCAACTCGGCGGTGGCGGCCAAGGCCAATTTGGGTGCCAGCTCGCCGGGCATCGTGTCGAGCACCTCGGTGAAATGCTTTGTCGCCGAGTCGTAACCGGCGGTCAGCAGTTCGGACACGGCCTTGAACCAGACGAGCCGCCATGGCCAGCCCACCCGCTCGGTGAGGTCGTCGAGCTTGCGCGTGGCCTTGGCCACGTCGCCGAGGTCGAGCAGCGCGCGCACTTCCATCAGCGGCAGTTCGACCGAGTCCGACAGGTCGATGCCTTCGGAGTCCAGCGCCCCGTGCCTGGCCGCGCGCAGCTGGTCGAGGGCCTGTACGGGCTGGCTCACCACGCTGGCCGACAGCACAGGCGCACCGACGTCGGTCGGGTCGACCAGGGGTACGGGGAGAGCCCTGACGATCTCCTGGGCGGTAAGCCGTTCCGAGTGCACCTGCCCGTCGAGGTAGACGTCGGTGTGGGCGACCAGAAGATCGATGCCGAACGTCGATCGCGTGGGCGAAAACACCGTGGACAGACCGGGTTTGGGGGACCCGGTGTCCTTCGCCACGACTTCGCGCAGCACGCCGAGCAGCTGTCCGGACATCTCGTCGGCGCTGCCGAACCGCCGCCGAGGGTCCGGATCGATCGCCCGGCGCAGCGCCCGGCCGAACGAGTCGTACTCGGCCAGGACCGGATCGTCCTCGGGCAACCCGTCGACGTAGCGGCCCCTGCGCGTGCGCAAATTCAGCGTCAGCGCCGCGAGCGTGCGCCCGACGGTGTAGATGTCGGTGGCCACCGTCGGCCCCGTCCGCACGATCTCGGGAGCCTGGTATCCCGGGGTTCCGTAGAGATAGCCGAAGGAGTTGATGGTCGACACCGCACCGAGGTCGATCAGCTTGAGCTGTTCCTCGGTGATCATGATGTTCTCGGGCTTGAGGTCGTTGTAGGTCAGGCCGAGCGAGTGCAGATAACCAAGCGCAGGCAAGATTTCGAGCATGTACCCGATGGCCTGGGCCACCGGCAGCTTCTCACCCTTGGCCTGTTTGAGCGACGTGCCGCCGACGTACTCCATCACGATGTAACCGACGGGGTTGCCGTGCTGGTCGGCGTGCTCGACGAAGTTGTAGATCTTCACGATCCCGGGATGGGTGACCTCGGCCAGGAACTGGCGCTCGGCCATCGCGATCTTCTGCGCCTCGGCGTCGCCGGAATGCACCAGACCCTTGAGCACGACCGGCCGTTCGTTGACGTTGTGGTCGAAAGCCAGATAGACCCAGCCAAGGCCGCCGTGCGCGATACAGCCCTTGATCTCGTACTGGTCGGCGACCATGTCACCCGGATTCAGTTGCGGCAGAAACGAATACGGGCTGCCGCAGTGCGGGCACCAGCCTTCCGACCGGGCGGGCTTGCCATCGCTGGAACGGCCGACGGGGCGCCCGCAGTTCCAACAGAACCGCTTGTTCTCCGCGACCACCGGGTTGGTCATCAGCGCGTCTAGCGGGTCCTTGGCCCGCACCCGCGGGATCTCGACCAGCCCACCGCCCAGGCGGCGCGTCCGCGACAACGCCCGCGTCGTGGTGGTGGTCTGCTCCTGCGGCTCGGTGTCCCCGGTGCCCACCGACTCGCCGTCGTCGTCGTCGAGGTGGGGCCGGAACACCGCCTCGGTCGCCATCGGGCGGATGGTCGAGGCGGAATCCATGCTCATGTCGTCGAAGCTCGCCGGCTGAGTGCCCGGGCTCTCTTCGTCGTAGTCGTCCAGCTGGGTTTCGGACATCAGTCGTAATACCTCGCGACCGGAGGAGCCGGCGCAGGCCCGAGCACCGTCAACCATTTGCGGTACAACGTGTTCCAGGTGCCGTCGCGGCGGATCCGCTCCAGCGTGCCGTTGACGTACCGGATCAGGCCGGTGTTCTGCCGGTTGACCCCGATGCCGTAGGGCTCCTCGTTGAGGCTCGGTCCGACAATGTGCAGGTACGGATCCTGTGACACCAGACCGGCGAGGATTGAGTCGTCGGTGCTGACGGCGTCGACCTGCCGCTGCTGCAACGCCACCAGGCAGTCGGCCCACGCGACCACCCCGACGATGATCGGCGGCGGCGTGATCTGGCGGATCCGCTCCAGCGATGTCGTGCCCTTCGCGACGCAGACGCGGCGTCCCGAAAGGTCCGACGCCTGCCGGATCGTCGAGTCGCGCGGCGCCAGGATGCGTTGATTGGCGGTCAGATACGTCGTCGAGAACCCGATCATCTTCTTGCGTTCGCACGTGATGGTCATGGTCTTGACGACGACGTCGACCTGATCGTTCTGCAACGCCGCGATGCGGTCCGCCGACGACAGGATGCGGTACTCCACCTGCGACGGGGTTCCGAAGATGTCGCGGGCGATCTCACCGGCGATGTCGACGTCGAACCCGGTGATCTGCCCGGTGATCGGGTCCCGGAACGAGAACAGGTTGCTGCCGATGTCCAGGCCGACGATCAGCCGTCCCCGTGCGCGGATGTTCGCGACGGCCTCCTCGGCCTCGGCCCGGTTGCTGAACGGGCGAAGGCTCGCCGTGCGCTCACAATCCTCGGTGTCGTCGCGTGGCGGGTGCACCGGTTGCGGCGGCAGCTCCTCCATACCCGCCGGCGTGGGCGGCCCAAGCGTCACACCGGGTGTGGAGGTCACCGACGCCGCCTGCCCGCAGCCGGTGAGCACCAGCGCGGCGGCGACGAGGATGGCGAAGAACTTCGTCACCGGTACTCACTCAGCCTCGGCCACAACCCCAGCGCCACCGCGACCGCCGCGACGACGCTGAGCACAGCGGCGCCGACGGTCGCACCCGATAGCACCCGGTGTGCGTTGATGATGTCGTCGCGGAGTTGCTTACGGCTCTCTTCGATGCCCTGGCTCAACGCCTCGTCGAGCTTGTTGAACGCCGGCGTCGAGTCGTCTGCCCCGGTGCCGAGCGCCACCTGTGTGGCGGCCTGATAGTTGCCGACGCTGATGTAGGCGTTGATGCGATCGTCGGCGGCGCGCCAGCGCTTCAGCAGCTGCTCGGCCTCGCCGAGGTCGGTCTTGTCGATGGCGTCCTCGCGGGCCAGGTAATCGGCAAGCTGCTGCTGCATCATGTCGATGCGCTGGTAGTACGACTGTTTGCGCACCGTCTCGTCGCCGCGCCGGATCAACGACAGTGTCTCGTCGGCGCGGGCCTGCTGCGCGGTGATCGCCAGGTTTGTCACCGTCTTCAACGACTCGGCGGCCGTGTCCTTGGCGCTGCGACTGTCCGAGGTCGAGATGACCAGGGCCGTGCCCACCCAGATCAGCATGGTCAGAACCGCGAGACCGCCCGCGACGAAGCCGATGTTGATCCGCCTGCGCGTGCGCCTGGCCAGCCAACGGTTGGCGAACACCCCGAACAGCAGGGTCGCCAGGACCACCAGGATGACCGGGCCGGGGATGCGGGTGGACGCGCTGGTCTCGGCGTCCACTCGCTGTGAGGTCTCCTCGTAGAGCCGTTGGGCCCCGGGCAGGATCTGCGTCTGCATCAACGCCGACGCTTCCGACAGGTACGAAGAACCCACCGGGTTGCCCGAACGGTTGTTGGTGCGGGCGGTCTCGACCAGGCCCGTGTACACCGACAACTCCGCGTTAAGGCGGCCGAGCAACTGCACCAGATCCTCGTCAGTGAGCCCGCTCGACGCCCGAGTCACGGCCACCGACGCGTCCGTGATCGCCTGTTCGTACCGTTGCCGGACGTCGCGCGGTTCCGCTCCGGCGATGAAGGCGGTGGCCGCCGCGGCGTCGGCCACCGAAAGCGTCGTGTAGAGCTGCCCGGCGGCGAAGGACAGCGGCTCGGTGTGGTTGAGCACGGTCATCAGCGCCTGCTGCCGGTCGTTGATCGTCGTCGAGGTGGCGAACGCGCTGGCGATGACGAGCGCGGACAGCACGACCCCGATGGTCAGGATGCGGCCGGGCGTGGTCCACAGGAACCACCAGCGTTGTTGTGCGGGCGTCGACGGCGACCGCGACGCGAGCGGCTCCGTCGACGGGTGCGCCAACTCCACAGTCACGTGCGCGCGGACCTCATCAGCATCGCTTTCCAGCTCGTCGTTTTCGACCGGTCCCACTCTATGAAAGAAGTCTAAGAGTTTCCGGCAGGCAGGGCGGCCCTATTGTTGAGGCGTGCGTGGCGACGGTGACGGATGGGTGGTTTCCCAAGGCCAGGCCTACTGGGGCAGGTACGGCGCGGCCGGCCTTCTGCTGCGGGCCCCCGGGCGCGACGGCGCGCCGGTGGTGCTGCTCCAACACCGGGCGGCCTGGAGCCACCAGGGCGACACCTGGGGTCTACCGGGCGGGGCGCGCGACAGCCACGAGACTCCGGAGCAGGCGGCCATCCGGGAGGCCCACGAGGAAGCGGGGCTGCCCGCCGAGCAGTTGACCGTGCGCAAGGTGGTGGAGACCAAGATCGTCGCGGGCGACGGGGTCAGCTGGAGCTACAGCACGGTCATCGCCGACGCCCAGGAGATGCTGCACACCGTGCCGAACCGGGAGAGCGCCGAGTTGCGCTGGGTGGCCGTCGACGACGTCGCGAAGCTGCCCCTGCACCCTGGCTTCGCCGCCAGCTGGCAGCGGTTGCGCGACGAGTTCGCCTCGATCCCTCTCCTGGTCAACCGGCAGCTCTGAGCGCGGCCTTCAACTGTGCGGCCGCGGCCCGCGGGTCCTCGGCCGCGGTGATCGCCCGCACCACGACGACGCGCCGCGCGCCGGCCGCCAGCACCTGCGGTAACCGGTCGGTGTCGATTCCGCCGATCGCGAACCACGGCTTGTCGCTCTTCAATTCGGCGGTGTGCCGGACCAGGTCCAGGCCGGGCGCCGGGCGGCCCGGCTTGGTCGGGGTGGGCCAGCACGGGCCGACGCAGAAATAGTCGACGGCCTCCTCGACCGCCGCCGCGACCTGGTCCGCGTCGTGGGTGGAGCGCCCGATCACCGGCGCCGCACCGACGATGCCGCGCGCGACCGCCAGCGGAAGGTCGTCCTGGCCCAGATGAAGCACGTCGGCGCCGGCGGCCAGCGCGATGTCGGCGCGGTCGTTGACGGCCAGCAGCGCGCCGTGGCGGCGGGCGGCGTCGGCGAGCACCTCGAGCGCCTCGAGTTCCTGACGCGCCTCCAAGGGGCCCAACCGCTGTTCGCCCGGCGAACCCTTATCGCGCAGTTGGATGAGGTCGACCCCGCCGGCGAGGGCGGCGTCGGCGAACTCCGCGAGGTCACCGCGCTCGCGCCGGGCGTCGGTGCACAGGTACAGCGACGCGCTGGCCAGGCGTTCTCGAGGTTCGTGCACACCGCGACGCTAGCGGCTCGTCGTTGGGGGCCTAACCAGCGGGTACTGTGGGTTGACGAACGCGGGAGTCCCGGGAGCGGGGACTGAGAGTGGGCATTCGAACCTGCCTTTACCGTCGCACCTGATCCGGGTCATGCCGGCGAAGGGAGGGATGTTGACCAACGCAAGCCTGGCCGTGATCGGCGGCGGCGTCATCGGGCTTGCCGTCGCCCGGCGCGCCAGCAGCGACGGCTGGGACGTGCGGGTGCACCGCACCGACGATCGCGGTGCGTCGTGGGTCGCAGGCGGCATGCTCGCACCCCACAGCGAGGGCTGGCCCGGCGAGGAGAAGCTGTTGCAGCTCGGCCTGGAGTCGCTGCACCTGTGGCACGGCGGCTTCCTCGACGGGCTGCCCGACGAGGTGGTCACCGCCCGCGAATCAATGGTGGTCGCCGTCGACCGCGCCGACGCGAGCGACCTCAAGACGGTGGGCGAGTGGCTTGCGGCTCAAGGGTATCCGGTGACGGCGACGACGTCGGCGCGCGACATAGAACCGCTGCTGGCCCAGGGCATCCGGCACGGATTCCGGGCCGAAACCGAACTGGCCGTTGACAATCGGCTGCTGGTGCGAGCGTTGGCCGTGCTGTGCGAAGGGCTCGGCGTGCAGTGGGCGCCCCCCGTCTCCGACCTCACCGAGGTGCAGGCCGACGCCGTGGTGATCGCGAACGGTATCGACGCCCCGACGCTGTGGCCCGGCCTGCCGATCCGGCCGGTCAAGGGTGAGGTGTTGCGGTTGCGGTGGCGCCGCGGGTGCATGCCGGTGCCCCAGCGGGTCATTCGGGCCAGGGTGCACGGCAGGCAGGTATACCTGGTGCCGCGGGCCGACGGGGTCGTCGTCGGCGCGACGCAGTACGAGCACGGCCGCGACACCGCGCCCGCTGTGAGGGGGGTGCGGGAACTGCTCGATGACGCCTGCGCGGTGATGCCCTCGCTGGGCGAATACGAACTCGCCGAATGCGCTGCGGGCCTGCGGCCGATGACGCCGGATGGATTACCGCTCGTCGAACGCCTCGACGAGCGCACACTGGTCGCCGCGGGCCACGGGCGCAACGGATTTCTTCTCGCCCCATGGACGGCCGAACGGATCGCCGCCGCACTCGATGTCACGATTGGAGCAATCAGATGAAGGTACTGGTCAACGACGAAGCGGTGGAAGTGGACGCCTCGACGACGGTCGCCGCGCTGCTGGCGCGTCTCGGCTTTCCGGAGAAGGGCATCGCCGTCGCGGTGGACTGGTCGGTGCTGCCGAAATCGGACTGGGACACCGCGCTGTCGGACGGTGCTCGCGTGGAGGTGGTGACGGCGGTGCAGGGTGGCTAGCCCCGACACCCTTCGCGCGCGCGGAGCATCGGTCACGAAGTTGACCATCGCCGGCCGAGAGTTCGGTTCGCGGCTCATCCTCGGCACCGGAGGCGCGGCCAATCTCGCCGTGCTCGAAGAAGCGCTTGTCGCATCGGGGACCGAGCTCACGACGGTGGCGATGCGGCGCGTCGACGCCGACGGCGGCACCGGCGTGCTCGAGCTGCTCAACCGGCTGGGTATCACCCCCTTGCCGAACACCGCGGGCTGCCGGGGCGCGGCCGAGGCGGTGATGACGGCGCAACTTGCCCGCGAGGCGTTGCACACCGACTGGGTGAAGCTGGAAGTCATCGCCGACGAACGCACGCTGCTGCCCGATGCCGTCGAACTGGTAAGGGCGGCCGAACAATTGGTCGACGACGGTTTCACGGTCCTGCCGTACACCAACGACGATCCGGTGCTCGCGCGACGGCTCGAGGACATCGGGTGCGCGGCGGTGATGCCGCTGGGATCGCCGATCGGAACGGGACTGGGAATCGCCAACCCGCACAACATCGAGATGATCGTCGACGCCGCTTCGGTGCCGGTGGTGCTCGATGCGGGCATCGGCACCGCGAGTGACGCCGCGATGGCGATGGAGTTGGGGTGCGACGCCGTGCTTTTGGCCACTGCCGTGACCCGCGCCGCCGACCCGCCTACCATGGCGGCGGCAATGGCCGCTGCGGTCACCGCGGGACGGCTGGCTCGACAGGCCGGCCGCATCCCGAAGCGGTTCTGGGCGCAGGCGTCCAGCCCATCTCGATGAGACGCTATGTCGCACTGGGCAGCTCGATGGCGGCCGGTCCAGGGATCGGACCCCGCGCCGACGGTGCGCCCTGGTCCGCCGGCCGTTCGGCGCGCAACTATCCGCATTGGGTAGCCGCGAAGCTGGGTCTCGACCTCGTCGACGTGACCTACTCGGGCGCGACCACCGCGAACATCCTGCGCGAACCGCAACACGGTGCGCCGCCGCAGATCTCGGCTCTGACCGGATCCGAAGACCTGGTGACGGTGACCATCGGTGGCAACGACGTCGGCTATGTGCCGATGCTGTTCGCGGCGGGCCTGCCACGCGTTACCCGCAAGCTCCCGCTGCTGGGGACGGTGCTGCGCGGGCAACTGGATCCGCGGGCGCGCGATGACGCGCTGACGCAGGTCGCTGTGGCGCTCGAGGAGGTCGGCCGGACGGTGCGGGCCCGCTCACCTCGCGCGACGGTGCTGTTCGTCGACTACCTCACGCTGCTACCGCCGCCGGGTGTGCCCGCACCACCGTTGTCCGACACCGACGTGGCGACCGGACGCCACGTCGCCGACACGCTGGCGCGGCTGACCGCGGAGGCGGCCGCAGCCACCGGCTGCGGCCTCGTGCGGGCCGCCGAGCACAGCGCCGCGCATCATGCGTGGTCGGCCGAACCGTGGACGACCCGGTTCGGGCTGACCGACTTGGTGAGACCGGGAAGGCCCGCACCCCTGCACCCCAATGCGGCGGGCATGCGCGCCGTGGCCGACCTCATCGTCGCGCAGCTGACGGGTTAGCGCCCGGGCGACGCTAACGTAGTGGGCAATGAGCCACACGAAGGTTTCCAAGCTGTCGAAGACAACGAAGACGATCGCCCTCATCTCAGCCGGCGTCGTCGCACTCGGGGGCTGCGGTCGTGACGAGGAGCCCCAACCGGTGGTGCAGCCGCCCACCACCCAGGCGGGGGTGTCGCAGGCCGCCGTGAACTTCGCCAGGTCGCTCGCGCAGCGCACCTCCGCCGACGCCATCTACCAGCATCTGGCCCGGCTGCAGGAGATCGCCGACAACAACGACGGCAACCGTGCCCTGGGTACCCCTGGCTACGACGCCAGCGTCGACTACGTCGCTAACACCCTGCGCGACAAGGGCTTCGACGTGCAGACACCCGAGCTCGAGGTGCGGCTGCCGTTCGCCGACGAACCCGCGCTGACCGTCGGCGGCGACGCGGTCAAGGCCAGACCGTTGAACTTCACGATCGGCACACCGCCGGGCGGGGTGTCGGGCCCGCTCGTGCTCGCCCGCGTCGAGGACTCCCCGGGCTGCACGGTCTCCGACTACGACGGCTTGCCCGTCGAGGGCGCCGTCGTGCTCGTCGACCGTGGCAAGTGTCAGTTCTCCGAGAAGGAGGAGGCCGCCGCCGAACGCGGCGCGGTGGCTCTGCTCGTCGCCAACAGCGAGGACAACGACGAGATGGGCGGCACCCTCGGCGAGGACACGGAGGCGACCATCCCGGTCGTCAGCATCACCAAGGCGGAGGGCGATCGGCTACGGGCCGAACCGGGAGACGTCACCCTCAAGCTGAATGCGGGTGTGCGCAAGGAGCGAACCCGCAACGTCATCGCCCAGACCCGAACGGGCGACACCGCAAACGTCGTGATGGCCGGTGCACATCTGGACAGCGTCCCGGAGGGGCCGGGCATCAACGACAACGCGTCCGGTGTGGCGGCCGTGCTCGAGTCCGCAGTGCAGCTGGGCGGTTCCCCCGACGTTCAGAACGCGGTACGGTTCGGTTTCTGGGGTGCGGAGGAGGTCGGGTTGTTCGGATCGAACAACTATCTGGAGTCGCTGGATGTCGATGCCCTCAAGGACATCTCGCTCTATCTGAACTTCGACATGGTGGGCTCTCCGAACCCCGGCTACTTCACCTATGACGGGAATCAGTCCCTGCCGCCCGACGAGGAGGGCGCGATCGCCCGGGTGCCGGAAGGGGCCGCGGGCGTGGAACGCACGCTGGTGGACTACCTCGACGCGGCCGGAAAACCGGCCGAGGACACCAGCTTCGACGGTCGCTCCGACTACGACGCATTCACCCTGGCCGGCATCCCGGCGGGTGGCACCTTCTCGGGCGCCGAGGCCAAGATGACGCCCGAGCAAGCCGAGCGGTGGGGCGGTGAGGCGGGTCAGCCGTTCGACCCCAACTACCACAAGGAATCGGACACCCTGGAGCACATCGACCGCACCGCACTCGGTATTCACGGGGCGGGCGTGTCCTACGCCGTCGGTATCTACGCTCAGGACCAGGGCGGGCCGAACGGAATCCCCACGCGCGATCTGCGCGTCCGTCACCCGCTCGCGTCATGAAGAGATGGGCGGCCGGCGCGGGAGTCGTGATCGGAGTCGTCATTGGGGTCGTCGCAGCCATGACCTCGTGCTCGTCGCCGGAGCCGGCGCCGCCGTCGCCACAGGAGGTGGCGAACAAGGTCACCGCCGACGCGATGTTCACCCACCTGCAGAAACTGCAGCAGATCGCCGACACCAACGGCGGTAACCGCGCCAACGGCAAACCCGGATACGACGCCACCGTCGACTACGCCGCACAGTTCCTGCGCGACAAGGGATTCGACGTCCAGACCCCTGAGTTCGAGCTGCTCGACCGCAGTGTGGGCGGCAATCCGTCGATGCGGGTGAGCGGGCGCGAATATCCCGTCGACCAGGCCTCCCTGCTCATCACCACGCCGCGCGGCGGGCTGAACGCCGTGACGCTTCGCCCGGCGAAGCCCGCCGGTTGCCGGACCGCCGACTACGACGGCACCTCGG
This sequence comes from Mycobacterium sp. 852002-51152_SCH6134967, assembly GCF_001667105.1. NCBI lineage: Bacteria > Bacillati > Actinomycetota > Actinomycetes > Mycobacteriales > Mycobacteriaceae > Mycobacterium > Mycobacterium sp. 852002-51152_SCH6134967. The sequence goes on from NZ_LZIK01000054.1 coordinate 59,022, forward strand.
TGCGGGGCGCGATCGCCATCGTCGACGACACGGGCTGCTCGGTCGTCGCCAAACAGAACGCGGCCGTGTCGGAGGGCGCCGTCGGCCTGCTCGTCGTCAGCTCGCCCGGCGGCGGCGGGAGCCCGGCGGGCCTGTTCACGCCCGGCTACTACCAGGACCTGACCGTTCCCGTCGGGGTCATCGGCCGCGAAGCCGACGCCGCCCTGCGGCGAACCTCGGCGCCGGTACGCCTCGTGCTCGACCGTAAGCCGGTCATGAAGAAGACCCGAAACCTCGTGGCGCAGACTAAGACCGGGGACACCCGTAACGTCGTGCTGGCGGGTGCGCACCTGGACAGCTCGGCGGCCAGCCCCGGAGTGAACGACGATGGAACGGGTATCGCGGCGCTGCTGGAAACTGCTGCGGCACTGGGTCCGCAGCCACCGGTCACCAACGCCGTCCGCTTCGTGTTCTGGGCCTCGGAGGAGAACGGGCTGGCCGGACCGACCAGGTATGTGCAAGGGCTCTCGCCCGACGAACTCGGAGACATCGCACTGTATCTGGGCTTCGACATGCTCGGTTCACCGAATGCCGGCTACTTCACCTACGACGGTGACCAGTCCGCTACACCCAACCCGGCCATCCCCGCGCGGTCGGTGCCCGCGGGTTCGGCCGGTATCGAGCGGATGCTGGCCGGCTATCTCAACACGGCGGGCGTGCGGCCCGCGGACATGCCGCTGAGCGAATTCACCGACTACTACCCGTTTCTCGCTGCCGGCGTGCCGGTCGGCGGCCTGACCGCCGGTTCGTCACAACGTAAGAGCGAGATACAGGCTCGGCTTTGGGGCGGGCGGGCAGGTGTCCCCTTCGACCCGAACTACCGCACCAAGCGCGACACCGTCGAGAACGTCAACCGCGACGCGCTGTCGGTCCTGGGGCCTGCGGTCACCTACGCCGTGGCAACCTACGCGCGGTCGGTCGACGGCGTCAACGGTGTTCCGCCCCGGGACCAACGGCAGCGGGCCGCTCGCTAGCCTGCCGGAATCCCAACAGCCGCATACCGTGATAGACCGCCAGGGCCGCTATCGAACCCAGCGCGATTCCGGTGAAGGTCAAGGTGCCTGCGTGCCAGGTGAAGTCGGCGATGCCGATGATCAGCGGGATGGCCGCGGTCATCTGATTGACCGGCCGGGAGAAGTCGACCCGGTTGGTCAGCCAGATCCGGACTCCCAGCACGCCGACGAGGCCGTAGAGCACCACGGTCGCCCCACCGAGCACGCCGGCGGGTATCGCCGAGATCGCCGCGCCGACCTTCGGGCACAGCGAGAGCAGGATCGCCACGGCGCCCGCAACCCAGTACGCCGCAGTGGAATACACCCGCGTCGCCGCCATCACGCCGATGTTCTCGGCGTATGTGGTGGTCGCAGAGCCGCCACAGAAACCGGCCAGCGTGGTGGCCACACCGTCGGCGGCCAGTGCCCGGCCCATCACCGGGTCGACATCGGTGGCGGTCATCTGGCCGACCGATTTCACGTGCCCGATGTTCTCGGCGACCAAGGCGATCACCGCGGGCAGAAACATCGGCAACACCGCGACGGTGAACGTCGGCGCCTGGAACTCCGGCAGCCCGAGCCACGGGGCGGCGGCGATCGGTGCGGTGTCGACCTCACCGAGCACCAGCGCGAGCAGGTATCCCACAAAGACGGCCAGGAAGATGGCCAGCCGGCCAATGATGCCGCGGAAGAACGCCAGCGTCGCCACCAGGAGCACCAGGGTGACGAGCCCAACCACCGGACCCTGTTCGAAGTTGGCTTTGGCCGAGGGCGCCAGGTTGAAGCCGATCAGCGCGACGATCGCGCCGGTGACCACCGGGGGAAGTGTCACGTCGAGCCAGTGCGTGCCGACCAGATGGACCAGGCCGCCGATCGCCACCAGTGCGAGACCGACCGCCACGAGTCCGCCGAGGGCGCTCCCCGTTCCGTGCGAGGCGACCGCCGCGGTGACCGGTGCGATCACTGAGAAGCTCGAACCCAGGTAGCTGGGCAGTCGGTTGCCGGTGATGAGCAGGAACAGCACCGTCCCGACGCCCGAGAACAACAGCGTCGTCGCCGGTGGGAAGCCGGTGAGGACGGGGACCAGGAAGGTGGCGCCGAACATGGCCACGACATGCTGGGCGCCGAGTCCGATCGTCCGGCCCCAGCCGAGACGTTCGTCGGGTGCCACGACGAAGTCATCGCCGGGGTCGGCGTCGACGCGCTTCCAGCTCAGCTCGATCACGGTCTAAGACGGTAAGCCAGCGCGCCCGCGAGCACCACGCAGGCGCCGGCCAGGACCGACGTTCCCGGAAGCAGCAACGCCAGCACCACACAGCCCGCCAGTCCGACCGCCGGCACCGTTCGGCGGCCGAGGGTCCAGGCCGAGGCGTTGGCGATCGCGTAGTAGACGAGGACGGTGAATGACGAGAAGCCGATCGCGGTGCGGACGTCCACGGTGGCGGCGAATGCGGCCACGACGACGCCGACGACGACCTCGGCGCGGTGTGGGCTGCCGAATCTCGGGTGCACGCGCGACAGCGTGTGCGGCAGGTGGCGGTCGCGCGCCATCGCCAGCGTCGTGCGCGACACCCCGAGGATGAGCGCCAGCAGTGACCCGAGGGCGGCCACCGCGGCGCCGACCCGCACGACAGGCTCCAGTGCTGGGAAGCCGGCCGAGGTCACCGCGTCGGCGAGCGGTGCGGCTGCCGAAGCTGTTGCCGCGCTTCCTAATTCGGCGACGACAGCGGCAGCGACGAGGGTGTACACCGCGAGCGTGATGGCCAGAGCCAGCGGTATCGCGCGCGGGATGGTGCGGGCGGGGTCACGGACCTCTTCGCCCAGCGTCGCGATCCGTGCATAGCCCGCGAACGCGAAGAACAACAGTCCTGCGGCCTGCAGCACGCCGGCGACGGAGACCTCGGCGCCGGGCGACAGGCGGGCCAACTCGACCTCCCCGAAACCGAGGACGGTGACCACCACGGTGCCCAGCACCGCCAGAACCAGGGCGACGATGACGCGCGTCAGCAGCACCGACTTCCGGATGCCCGCGTAATTCAGTGCGGTCAGTGCGGCGACCGCGCCGACCGCGACGCCACGGGCCGCCTCGGGCCACACGTAGTAGCCGACGGTGAGCGCCATCGCCGCACACGATGCGGTCTTGCCGACGATGAAACTCCACCCCGCGGTGTAACCCCAGAACCGGCCGAGCCGCTCACGCCCGTAGACGTAGGTGCCGCCGGACTCGGGGTACCGCGCGGCCAGCCAGGCCGACGAGGTGGCGTTGCAGTAGGCGACGACGGCGGCGACCGCCAGCCCGATCAGCAGGCCCGAACCGGCCGCCGCGGCGGCGGGCCCGACAGCGACGAAGATGCCCGCGCCCAGCATCGAACCCAGCCCGATGACGACCGCGTCGAAGGTGCCGAGCCGGCGGGGCAGCGCAGGACCGGCCGGCGTGCTCACGCCGGAATGCTAGATCAGGCGTTGTTGTGGTGCGGATGCAACGACTCGCGGGCGGAGGTCGTCGCGGAGGCGACAAGCGCCACGAGCAGCCCGGCACCGCCGAGCAGCGCCAGCGGTACCGTCCACAGCCGTCGCATCAGCAGCGCCGACTCACACTGCTCGACGTAGTTCGTGTCGCCGCCGGCCGCGGCCGCCTGGGACAGGTCGCTGAGGTACCCGGTCCCACATTTGACCTGCCAGCCGTACTGGTCGTAGCTGTCCAGGAAGACCGGAAAGTTCAGCGCCAGCAGGGCGGCGCCCAGCACGACGGCGGCGATGATCCCGGTCCATGCGAGACGGTGGTGGTGGTCGGACACTGTGTTCCCCCGTTCATGTCATACACACGTCAGCGAACAGCAGCACCGGCCATGAGGCGATCGACCCCAGATACGAAACGACCAGGTCGGCGCCGGCCATGCCGTGCAGGTGGTCGGTGTGGGTGGTCGACCAGAACACGCCGACCAGCAGGTACGGCGTGCCGAGGACGAGCGCCACCACGATCAGCTCACCGATCGTGACCTGAAAGCCCAGAAGCTTGCGGAGCCCGCCGAACACACCATTATGTTAATCGTCATTCAGTGTGGTCTGGCAAGTTCGGAGCGATACCGACCGCGGTACTGGACCGGTGTGGCGGGGCTCGGTCCGATATCGTGTCTGCCATGTCGCGCACTCGGCCGGCGAGCGGTGACGCGGTCCGGCGCCGGCCGAAAGACCGAAAAGCCCAGATCGCCCGGGCATCCGCCGAGGCGTTCAGCACCCTGGGCTTCTACGGCGTCAGCATGGAGTCGATCGCATCGCGGGTGGGAATCTCGGCGGCCGCCCTCTACCGGCACTACGCGAGCAAGTACGACCTGTTCCGCGACGCCGTGCTCAATCTGGGCCAGCAGCTGGTGGATGCCACCGCGTTCATCGACGAGGCCGATCTCGAGCACCCCGAATCAGAACTGCGCCGGGTGGCCGCGGCGCTCATCGAGACCGCGATGGCTAACCGGGAGTCGGGCGGGCTGTACCGCTGGGAGGGGCGGTATCTGCGCGGCGACGACCAAGCGTCGCTGATCGCGCAGATGCGTACCGTCAACCGCCGCATTCAACGCCCCATCTGTGCCATGCGTCCGGATCTGACCTCCCATCAGCGCTGGACGTTGTCCATCGCGGTCCTGTCGGTCACCGGCAGCATCGTCGACCACCGGGCGAAGCTGCCCGCCGGCCAGGTGCGGGCGCTGCTGTCCGATCTCGCGACAGCGCTGGCCGCCACCGAGTTGCCCCACGGCGACGACGTCCCCGAGCAGCCGGTGGCACCCGTTCCGACCGCCGTCGAGCCGTCGCGATATGAAGCGCTGCTCAACGAATCCATGCGCTTGTTCAACATCAAGGGATACCGCGACACGGGCATGGAGGACATCGCCGCGGCCGTCGGCATGCCCGCGTCGGGGATCTACCGGTACTTCGCGGGCAAGAGCGACATCCTAGCCGCTGTGTTCCGACGGGCGGCCGACCGGCTCTCCGACGAGCTGACCGCGATCACCGCTGCCAACGCCGACCCCGAGGACGCCCTCACCGCGGTCATCGACGCCTACGTCGCCAGGTCGTTCGCACATCCCGAACTCGACTACGTCTACTACTCCGAGCGGCTGCACATGTCGCCGACGGATCAGAAGATCCTGCGAAACATGCAGCGCACCACCGTCGAATCGGTGGTGGAGTTGGTGGTCGCCGTACGCCCGGAGTGGACGCCGAGCCAGGCCAGGTTCGCCGTGCACGCGGCCATGGCCTTGGTGATCGACCTGGGCCGGTTGATGCGTTACGCGAACTCGCCGAAGAACCGGGCGATTCTGCAGCGGCTGCTGGACGTGACTCTGCTGGGCCGCTACCGGTTACGCGCGACGTTGCCCGCCAAGTAGGCGAGGTAGCCGAGAGTACCGACGACGGCGAGTTTGCGTGTCTTGCGGGCGGCCAGCCCGAGCCCCAGCACCGTCTCGACACCGCCGTTGACGTAGATGAACTGGCGGGTGTTGTGTGGGAACGCCTGTACCGTCACCGATTCGAACAGCTCCGGCTTGACGAAGTGGCTGAGACCGACGCCGGCGAGGCCCAAACCGGCCACCGTGGCCGCGCGCGAACCGCTGCTCGATTCCTGAAGTGACACAGCCGGTGTTCCTCTCGCTCACGCAATTCGATAGTCGCTCAGAGGATACTGTGACGCCTCTTTGATGGCTCTGCGGGTCGCCACCGGCTGCAGCAACGTGGCCTCACCGTTGGGGTCGAAATAGTACGACCGTGAATCCGCGCAGTTGCCCGCCATGAACACCGAGTTGCCCATGAGCTTGGTCATCCGGTCGAGGTAGCGAGCGTTGGCGTCCTCGGTGACCTCGAATGTCGTTGCGCCCCGGCGCTTCATCTCGCCGAACAGCCGATCCATGTGGCGCATCTGGTATTCCACCGTGTTGAAGAAATTCAGCCCAAGGAAGGCATACGGGCTCGCCATACTGAGATAGTTGGGGAAGTAGGGCACCGTGACGCCCTGATAAGCCTGAAACCTCGTGTCGCGCCACCACTTCCCCAGGTTGCGCCCCTTGCGCCCGATGATCTCGATCGCCGGGATGTTCGCCTCCCACAGATCGAAGCCCGTCGCCAGCACAAGCGTGTCGATCTGGGCCTTCGTTCCGTCGGTCGAGACGACGCCGTCGGGTTCGATGCGCTCGATCCCCGAACTCCGCAGGTGCACATTCGGTTTGGTGAAAACCCGGTAATAGCTGTTGGAGAACGTCGGGCGTTTGCAGCCGAAGTCGTAGTCGGGGGTCAACTGCATCCGCAGCTCGCGATCGCGCACGGAGAAGAACCGATGCATCTTGGCCACGTCGGACGCCGCAACGTTCAGGCGCCGGAACAGAAGCTGTCGGTGGCGGAGCCCGACGAAAAGGAAGAACTCATAGATCACGTCGGTGACGGCCCGAAGTGCGCGCTGCGTCAAGGGCACCCGGGAGAACAACCGCTTGACGGGCTTGGGTATGGGGAAGTCGAGCCTGGGTACCACCCAGACCGGCGTGCGCTGGTAGACGTTCAGGTCGGCCGCTTTCTTCGCCAGCTCCGGAATCAGCTGCACCGCGGTCGCACCGGTGCCGATGACCGCCACCCGACGGCCATCGAGGTCGTAGGTGTCGTCCCACGCGGCGGTGTGGATGATCCTGCCCGCGAAACTCTCGATACCCGGAATCTCGGGGATGTTCGGCTGCGACAGGAACCCGGTGGCTGTGATCAGGTAGCGCGCCGACAGCGTTTCGCCACCGGCCAGCGTGACCCGCCACACCTCGGTTTCCTCATCCCAGCAGGCGCCTTCGACGAGCGTGTTGAACCGCATGTGCTTACGCACGTCGTACTTGTCGGCGACGTCAGCGGCGTACTGCTTGATCTCATCGCCGGTGGAGTACAGCCGCGACCAGTTCGGGTTGGGCTCGAAGTAATACGAGTAGGTGGTCGTCGGCACATCGACCGCCAACCCGGGGTAACGATTGACGTGCCAGGTGCCCCCCAGGTCGTCCTCGCGGTCGAGGATGACGAAGTCCTGATACCCCATCCGCTTGAGCTGGATGGCCGCGCCGATCCCCCCGAAACCCGCGCCGACGATGACGGCGTCGAGTAGTTCCGAAGTCATAAGAAAACGGTACCGCAGCGACCAGGCAGTATCGGGGAGGCGTCAATCCTTTAGCGAGCCGGTCCGCGGCGGATCGAGCGTCGCAATGCAGGTCACCGCCCGGTCACCCTGCTCCCAGGTTTCGGCCGTGGGATAGAGCACATACAGCTGAACGGAACTGTCTGTCATCGCTTCCGGCGCGTAAGCGGCCAATTCGGGGCTGCACTTCTCGGCGTAGGCGTCGATCGCCGCCTGGCCGGGAAACTCGTCGTCGGGCATCTGGAGGACCGCGAACACCTCACCTGCGTGGGCCTCGTCACATCCGATCGTCTTCACGGTCAGCACCCGGGTGTTGGCCGGGATCTCGGCCAGGCAGTCGCCCTCCTTGACGTCGATCGCGGTCACCGTGCCGTTGCCGATGAGGAAGTACACCAGCAGGGCAACGACGGCCACCGCAGCCCACAGCGCCGACAGCACCAGCCCCGCGATCGCCAAGCCGCGGCCGCCCTGGCCCTCCCTGGCTTTCTTCAAGCCGACGATGCCGCAGACGACACTGATCAGAACGCCGCCAAGCAGGCCGAAGACCAGCGACACGATGGCCCACCAGTTCGTGGGGCGATCTTGGGGCGGCGCGTAATAGGACCCCTGTTGCGCGTACGGGGGAGGCGGCGGTGGTGGGTAGTTCAAAGGGCAG
>NZ_LZIK01000055.1:0-88272 GCF_001667105.1 Mycobacterium sp. 852002-51152_SCH6134967
GTCGCGCCCTGCCCCGGACCCCTCGGCGAACCCGCCCAATGGCGCTGGTACGAACCCTTCCAACCCCAACCACCACCGCCCACCAACTAACCGTCGAACAGGCCGGCCCACAACGCGATTCGTACCTGGGCTTACGTATGGGCGCGGCATCGCGCCATCACCGGATCACCGGATCACCGCCTCACCGGTCGAGTGGATCGCGACACGGTCTCATATTGGCCGCGAACAGGTTTCGCACACCGTACTGGACAGCTTGACACGGATACGCTGTCCGGATTCTGCATTCGACGTTCGAGTCCGGTTCCGAGGTATCCCGTGAAACTGCGAAAAGCACTGGCGTACCTTGGTGCTGCGCTCCTGTGCGTACCGCTTGCAGGGCCCGCGTCGGCACAACCCGCAGCCGCCACCGCGCGGACGACGCAGTGGATTGTCGTCGGCGTGCCCACCGCGGACGCCACCTCGGGCACTCTCACCGCCTTTCAACGGACCGGACAGCAATGGAAGCCCGTCCTCGGACCGACACCCGCGAAAGTCGGCGCGGTCGGTGTCGGTGAACCCGCTGACGGTGTCCACCGCACGCCGGTGGGGACATTCACGTTCGACCAGGCCTTCGGCCGCCAGGCCAATCCGGGCACCAAGATGCCGTACTTCCAGACCACGAACCAGGACTGGTGGGACGAGGACGCCTCGTCACCTACGTACAACACCCATGTGCGGGGTCCGAACAAACCGTCATCGATCGCGGAGAACCTCTACGATTCCGGGCCCGTCTACGACTATGCGGTCAACATCACGGTGAACCCGCAACGCATACCCGGACGGGTCTCGGGCATCTTCCTCCATGTGACCGATGGAAACCCGACGTGGGGGTGTGTGGCCATCGGGCGCGACGAGATGCGCACGCTGCTGACGTGGCTCGACCCCGCCGCGGCGCCACTGATCACCATCGGTGTGGGCAGTCCGTCGTTGGTTTCGTCGCGGGCATGATCGTGGACGAAGGATCAGCGTCGCGGGCGTGATCAGCGGGCGTGATCAGCGGCGCAGGGGTACCGCAGCCTCGAAAGCCGCTGCCTTGCCGTCGGATTTCCACTGCAGCCAGTTTTCCCACCGCTGGAGATTGCTCCGCTGCCACCAACGGTCCACCTTCGACGACAATCGCCGCGCGATCTCCAGCGCGAGGATCAGCGGAAAGCGGCTCAGTAACAGCAGCATTCCCGGCAGCGCCGACGGTAGGCGGTAGCGGCGCCGATTCCACGGCAACATGTACAGCCCGAGGTATCCCGCTTGTAGGCGGTAGTGGTACTCGGCGCGAAGCCGCTGCAGGCCGCGGTGCGTCGCGGCGGGTGCGAACGCGGGAACGAAGGACTGAACCAGTTCGGTACCGCTCTCCGCGCTGTCGTAACTGCGCGCCGCGTCACACATGAACAGGATGCGCCACGCATCGGCGACGGTCTCAGGGAAGTAGCCGTCGCATCGCACACCGACGAGGTAGCCGCAGTAGCGGTTGAAATGCAGAACGGCGCGCATCTCTCGCGCAGAGGTGAGGTGACCGAGAAGGAAAAGGCCCAACGCCGGAGCCACACTTCCACCCAACAGCGTGAGAAGCATGGCGGACTGGCTGATCGGCAGACCCCAGCGTTCGGCGTCCCACTCCGGGTGCTGCCTGACGCGGTCGCGGACGCTGACATGCATGATGCGCACATGCAGAGAAATGTTGCGCCCCAACGACCCTGGCGTCAGGATGGCGCCGGGACGGCAGACCTCGATCCACCAGCGCGATGTTTCCAGATACCGGTGCAGGGCGCGCTGGCCCGCGTAACCGCCGGAGAGAGACAGTGGCACCGCCAGCCAGCCCTCGGTGTAGGTGTCGTTGGTACCGGCGTTGCCGAGCGCGCCCAGTGCGTAGGCCCACCGGCGCCAGACCGCCGCGCCTTCCTCGACGAGGTCCGGGTCGACCCACGCGGGGAGTTGCTCGAATTCCTCGAACAGCGCACGCATCGACTCGGGCGCCTCGGGGACGTTGTCGATACCTTCCCGCTGCGCCTTCTCGACCAGATCGCGGGCTTTTCTCGCGCCGAGTTCACCGTGGTAGGTCTCGGCGACGAAACGTTCGGCGACGGGGTCGCCCTCGCTGAGGCCGGCGATGAATGCCCGTGCGATGTCGTTGGAGGGAAGCAGATCGACACCGGCGACTCGCTTCACCACATTTCGCAGGCGCGCGCGGCGACCGGTGAGCCCTGGGTAGCGAAACGCGGTGGGCGCGTTCGGTGGTCGTGGGCTCAGATCCGGCATATCTCAGTCTCAGCCGACTAGCCTTCGATCGTGCGGCTTTTCGCGGATCCCCTCGGTGACTGCGTAAGGTAGCGCGCGCTCATCGCGACGGCGATCCCCACCGCTGCCGCGCCCGCCAGCGAGGCGATCAGGACCGGCGCGGTTTCGCTCAGCCGCACCGCGATGCCGATCAACGCCCAGATGATCACCAGCCCGTAGGCGATATCGCGGTGGCGCAGGTTCATCACCACTCCGAGCGCGGCCGCCACCACGACCATGATGGCGCCCCAGGTCGGTTCGGAGAGCCCAAACCCGGACCATCCGGCGTCGTCGAGGGTGATCGTCGCGTTGGCGATCGTCGCGACCGATATCCAGCCCAGGTACACCCGGAACGGGATGTGCACCGTCCACCGCTCCAGCGTCGAGGTGGGTGGCCGGGAGGCTTGCAGACGGTAGATGACGATCAAAGCGACCAGCAGCACGACCATCACCAGCATGCTCAGCGGGAACTGGTTGTGGTGCCACGCGAACAGCCAGCAGCAGTTGGCCGCGGCGGTCAGCAGGTACCAGGGAGCGATGGCGCGTGCGGCGCCGCTGTCGTCGCGTCGCTGGGCGAGCGTCACGCCGAGGTACACGGTGTAGGCGATCAGCCCGAGGTAGATCAAGCTCCAGATGGAGAAGACGTATCCGGCGGGGACGAAGTACACCTCGAAGCGACGGGTGACGTCGCCGGTGGTCTGGCCGTTGATCGGCAGGCCGTTGGCGAGGTAGTTGACGACGAGCGTGGCCGCAGTGGCCAGGGCCACAGCAAGCGCCAACAGAACTGTCGAGGTGGATCGGCGGTCGGCAGTCTGGCTGACCATGTAGGGCTCCTTCGTCTTCGATCGGTAAGCCGTACATGCCCGTTCGGGTCAGGATCGAACCCTATGGCTGCGGCGGAGCGGTGAGGCCAAGATCTGCGGCGTTGTCGAAGTCGTCATCGATGAGGACGACGTCATGACCGGCGCGGTCGAGGATCGACGTCGCGATCGAGGACCGATAGCCGGACGCGCAGTGCACCCATACGGTCGAGGAAGGAACCTCGTCGAGACGCTTCGGTAATTCGTGCAGCGGTATGTTGACGGCTCCTGGGATGTGCTCGGACTCGTATTCGTGGCTCTGCCGTACATCGAGCACCGCCACAGCCTCCGTCCGGCGATGCTCGGCCAGGCGGCGAAAATCGGAGACCGGGTATGAGCGGAGCGGACTTCCGTCGCGCAACTGGTCGATGTCCCCGGTGGCGGCGCCCGTCAGTCGGTCTACCCCGATACGCACCAGTTCGCGTCTGGCGTCGGCAATCTGCTCGGGAGAGTCACCGATGAGGGTCACCGGTGCGCCCCAGTCGTACAGCCACCCGAAGTAGCTGACAAAGGAGCCCGACAGCTCGAAACCGAACGCCCCCTGCAGATGCCCGGCTGCGAACGCGGTCCGGCTACGCAAGTCGACCACCCACTCGCCCGTCTCCAGGCGGCAACGCAGTTCGTCGGGGTCGACAGGTTCGGGTGGCGTCAGATCCACCGGGGCCGGGCCCTCGCTGTTGATAACGCCCATGTGCGCGTAGTACGCGGGGTAGGCCGAGAGCCCGGCCAGCAGTTCGTCGACGAAGTTCTGCTCGTCCTGTGTGAGCGCAGGATTGGTCCGTCGTTGCTCGCCGACAGTCGATTCGTCACCGGAAGCCGGTGTGGCCGAACAGAAGCTGCCGAATCCGTGGGTGGGGTACACCGGCGTGTCGGCGGGGAGGCGTGCGGCGATCTTGCGCACCGAGTGATACTGCGCGCGGGTGAGCTCCTCGGTGTCCTCCGCACCGATCAGGTCGGTGCGACCGGTCGTGCCGAACAGCATCGATCCTCCGGTGAAGACGCCGCGAACCGCATCGGTTTCGTCACGAAGCACATAGCTCACGTGATGGTGAGTGTGCCCCGGGGTGTGCATCGCCTCCAACCGGATCGGTCCGGCGTCGATCACCTCACCATCGCTGACGGCGCGGCGGGAGTACTTCACTTCGTCTCCTGCGGGCACGACGTACTCGGCGCCGACGGTGCGCGACAGTTCGAGTCCGCCGGTCAGATAGTCGTTATGCAGGTGCGTTTCCAACACGTGGGTGATGCGGACCTTGCGGTCATCCGCGAGAGTGAGCATCCGGTCGATATCGCGCTGCGGATCGATCGCCACGGCGACATCGCCGTGGCTGACCAGGTAACTGCGGTCACCGAGGCCGGAGGTTTCGATTATTGAAATGTCCATGGGGAATCTCCTTGTGGAGTCAACGTAAGAAAATCGTGTCGACGAGTACGAACGCGGCGACGACGAAGACGAGGTAGGCGAACCAGCGCTGCAGGCGGTCGGTGTCGACCTTGGTGCCGAAGTATCCGGCGAGCAGTGAGGCGGCCATCGCGGCGGCGACGAATGCAGCAGTCAGCGACCAGTCGACACTCGTGCCGTGGAGGTGCGAGAAGATACCGGCTAGCGAGTTGGCCACGATTATCAGCAACGAAGTGCCGATGGCCGTGGACATTTCGACGCCGAGCACCACTACTAGTGCCGGAATGATGAGGAAGCCGCCACCCACGCCGAACAGTCCGGTTAACAGACCGACGACTAGGCCGGCCCCGATCGATCGCGGCGCGCATCGACGCCAATTGACCTGGCCGGCGCGAACCTCACATGCTGTGCCGGTGTTTTCCTGATCTGCCAGCATGCGGACACCGGCGACCACCATCACGACGGCGAACCCGATTAGCAGCGCCGATTCGGGCAGGTGTCTGCTGACGGCACTGCCGAGAACAGTTGCCGGGATGCCGGCCGCCGCAAAGATGCCGGCCATGCGCCACCGAACCTGTCGGGCGCGAATCTTCGGCAGCACGCCGACGGCCGAAGCCGAGGCGACGACGACCAGCGAGATCGGGATGGCCTCTTCGATACCGAGACCCACCCCGTAGACCAGCGCTGGGACGGCGAGGATCGACCCGCCGCCGCCGAGCAGTCCCAACAGCACGCCGATCAGCGCGCCGAGAGCCAGGCCTATTACCAATGCCATGAGCTGTGCAGTACCCGGCTACCGGCGACGCCACAACCCGCCGGCGCGGCGGGACGGCGGTTCGGTCGTCCGTCGACAGCGGCATTGCTGCGCAACCGGCACCGACCGCATCACGTCGTCGACGTGCTGACCGCAGCCGTCCCACGTCGTCTTACCGCAGGACGGGCAACGAACGGCGTAACACATGCGCATATCTCCTTTCGGACGAGACGTCTCAGAGGGTGGCGCGGGCATCGAGCCAAGCGTTGTATCCGCCCATCAGGTCGGATACCTGTCGAAATCCGTTGGCGCGCAGCAAGGACGCTGCCACACTCGAACGCCAGCCACCCGCACAGTGCACAACGACCGGTTTGTCAGTTGGCACTTCACTCATTCGGTTCCCCAACTGCGCCAGGGGAATTGGGATCGAGCCGGGAATGGCTCCGGCTTCGCGCTCGCCGGGGTTACGAATGTCCATCAGCGTCACGTCCTTCACGGCCAACATCTCGTCGAGCTCGGCAACCGTGGTCCGAGGTGCAGACTGGACCAGATCCATCAGCTCTGCAGGGAATTGTCCGTCGCGACCGACATTGAAATATCCGATGGCATTGTCCGAGCCGATACGGGCCAGCCTCAGCGCGGCCTGCTGCTCTTCTCCGGGGTAGGTGATCAGGACGATCTTGTCACCCACTGCGGTGACCATCCCAACGGTTTCGGCGAATCGGCCGTCGAAGCCGACGTTGACCGACCCTCGTAGGTGTCCTGCGGCGAAATCATCGACGCCGCGCGCATCCACCACACGCACGCCCGTTTCGAGCGCGGCCCGGATGTGCTCCGGACTCATCTCGGGGACCGTGCGCCCCTGCTCCAGCAGCGGGTGGACCCGCTTGTTCATCGTGGCATCCGACGCGAAATATGCCGGCGCGGCGGGCTGACCGTGGGTGATCAAAGAAACGAAGGCCTCTTCGCTCATCGGCTGTACCGAGGGGTTACTCACCCGCTGCTCGCCGATTGTCGAGGTTAGTTCCGCGGATAGATTCTTGCCGCACGACGAACCGGCGCCGTGGGCCGGCATCACCAGTACGTGGTCGGGCAGTTTCATCAGCTTGTCATGGATCGTGTGGAACATCGCTCGGGCCAAGTCATCCGTCGAGCTGTCACCGATATTGACCAGATCCGGTCTGCCGACGTCGCCGATGAACAGCGAGTCGCCTGTCAGCACGGCCGAAGGCTCGGAATCGGCACGCTCGCGAACCAGCACACTGATCGACTCCCAAGTGTGGCCAGGCGTCGACAGGATTTCCAAGTCGACCTGACCCAGTGACAGGCGCTCTCCATCGGCCAGCCTGCGGATCGGATACTCGGTTTCGGCGATCTCACCGAAGCCGATCCAGGCGCCGGTCGCGTCGACGAGTTCGAGGTGACCGGACACGAAATCCGCGTGGAAATGGGTGTTGATCACGCCCTCGATCGTCAGCCCGTGCTTACGCGCATCGGCGAGGTATTCGGTGATGTCTCGGCGCGGGTCGACGACGATCGCGCGTCCGGTCGACTCATCGCCGATCAGGTACGACGCGTGTGACAGGCATTCGATGTAGTACTGCTCGAGAATCATCCTTCTCTCCTCCCGGGCCGCGGAAAACTGGCCATATACCCCCAGGGGTATACGACAAAGATACCCCTGGGGGTACCTATAGCGCAAATACCCCCGGGGGTACCATTCAGATGGAGGTGGAAGGGAGAACCATGGTTGGTGACCAGGAAGCGATTGCCGCTGTGCTCAACCGGTTGCGGCGTGCGCAGGGACAACTTGCCGGTGTGATCGCAATGATCGAGCAGGGCCGAGAATGTAAGGACGTCGTCACGCAACTCGCGGCGGTATCGCGAGCGCTCGATCGCGCCGGCTTCAAGATCGTCGCGACGGGTCTGCGCGAATGCATGACCGGCGACCAAGAGGGCAATGAGAGGCCAATGACCGAGGAGGAACTCGAGAAGCTCTTCCTGGCCTTGGCCTGACAATTCACGATCGACGAAAGGAGTCATCATGAGCATCGCTTTGGCCACCAGCCTGAAGACCTCGTTCGACGATGCCGTCGCCCGAACGCGTGAGGCGCTGGCCGATCAGGGATTCGGCGTTCTCACCGAGATCGACGTGAAAGCGACGCTGAAGAACAAGCTCGGTGAGGACATGGAAAGCTACCTCATCCTCGGCGCATGTAACCCGCCGCTGGCGCACCGGGCGATCAATGCGCAACGTCAGATCGGTCTACTGCTGCCGTGCAACGTCGTGGTGCGCAGTGATCCAGAGGACCCGGAAACCACCCTCGTCGAGGCGATGAATCCGCAGTTGCTCGTGGACGTCACCGAGGAGCCCTCGCTCAAACCGATCGCCGAGGAAGTCGGAAGCAAGCTCCAAGCGGCGATCAGCGCGCTTTCTCGGTGACATTGGCGTGCGGCACAGCTCAGGCGAGCTTCGCCAGCGCGGTCTCGGGGTCGTATCCAGAGAACCCGTCGAGTTCGCCGTGCCGCAACCGATTCACCCAGCCGGGGTCGGCAAGAAGCGCCCGCCCGATCGCGACGATGTCGAACTCGTCGGCGTCGAACTGCTCGACAAGGCGGTCGACGGGGGCCGGCTGGATCACCTCGCCCCGTTTCTCACTGCGGAACTGGGTCTCCAAGCCGACCGAGCCGACCGCAATCACAGGCAGGCCGGTGACCTTCTTCGTCCACCCGGCGAGACTCAACTCGCGGTCGTAATCACCGAAGGCGGGCACGTAGTGCCGGCGGGTAGACGGATGCAGCACATCGACGCCGGCGTCGACCAAGGGGCTCAGCAGCTCCTGGAGCTCGGTGGGGTCGTCGGCGATGGAGGCGGTGTAGTCGGTGCCCTTCCACTGCGAGAAGCGGAAGATGATCGGGAAATCCGGGCCGACCGCCTCGCGCACAGCGGCCACCACCTCGGCGGGGAACCGCGTCCGCGCGCCCAGCGAACCGCCGTATTCGTCAGTGCGCAAATTGGTTCGGGTCCAGAGGAATTCGTCGAGCAGGTACCCGTGGGCGCCATGGAGCTCGATCGCGTCGAATCCCACTTCCCGGGCATTCGCCGCGCTTTGTGCGTACAGGTCGGCGAGACGTCCAAGTTCACGGCTCTCAAGCGCCCGGCCTCGCGGGCGACCGTGCCCGTCGACACCCGAGGGGCCGACGGGCACCACACCGTCGGTGTCGTCGCGCTGCACGCCCTGGTGCCACAACTGCGCGGCGACCGTGCCGCCCTCCCGGTGGACCGCGCCGACGACACGCCGCCAGCCGGCGAGCACCTCGTCGCCCGCGATCGTGGGGATGCTGGACGGATATCCGGCGGCCGGGTCCGGCAACCGGATCCCCTCGGTGATGATCAGCCCGACTCCGCCCGCCGCTCGCCGACGGTAGTACTCGACCACGTCGGGGCCCGGAACTCCATGGGGCGACGCCTGTCGAGTCATCGGCGCCATCGCGAACCGGTTGGGAACGGTCAGCGAGCGGACGGTGAACGGCTGGAAAAGATCGTCAACGGCCATGAACCGACACAACGCGGCGGTGCCGGCACTGATTCCATGCGGTTGACCGAGGCGCCCGGTCAGCCCTCCGACGGCTTGTCCACGGCCTCATCGGGCAGCGGCAGCCCTTCGGCGCCTGGAGTGGCGGGAGACAGCACGTCCTCCGCCTTTTCGGTCGGTTCGGGCGTTACATTCTCGTTCGGAGATGTCATGCCCGTCTTGGTACCCCCGAGGGGCCGGCGGTAATCGCCGCCACGCCGAACGGCGCTCGCGGCCGCGTGGCCGGGGTGGCTGCGTGCCCCGATGGCTCCGTCAAGCACAGCGCGCCGCTTAGTCGAACCGGCCTGCGTCGATGACCCGCAGCACCACCGCGCCGGCCTCGTCGGAGGCCGCAAGGTCGACCTCGGCGGTGAAGCCCCAGTCGTGGTCGCCCGCAGGGTCGTCGAAGATCTGTCGCACTCGCCACACCTCGGGTGCGCGGTCAATGATCAGCAGCGCCGGACCGCGAGCGTCGGCGCCGGTGCCGACGTCGTCGTGCTCGCCGAAGTAGTCGTCGCCGACCTGCTCCCAGCGCTGCGTCGTCCAACCCGAAGCGCCGTCCAGCGCGCCGAGTTCGTCCCAGCGCTGCCGGGCGAACAACTGCACGCGCCGGAACAACGCGTTGCGCACCATCGCCGTGAACGCACGCTGGTTGCCGGTCAGCGGGCGCGGCGGTGCCGGCACCGCCACCGGCGTGTCGTGCGGTTGGTCGGGGCTGGTCAGCTGCTCCCACTCGTCGAGCAGGCTCGAATCCACCTGGCGGACAAGCTCACCGAGCCACTCGACGATATCGGTGAGTTCTTCGGTCCTGGCCGTGGCGGGTACCCCCGACCGCAGCGCCTTGTACGCGTCGGACAGGTAGCGCAGCACCGCACCCTCAGCGCGGGTCAGGCCGTACTCGCTGACGTACTCGCGGAACGTCATGGCACGTTCCCACATCTCGCGCACCACCGACTTCGGGGACAGCCGCGCGTCGGCGGCCCACGGGTTGCTCTGCAGGTACACCTCGAAGGTGTGCTTGAGCATCTCCTCGAGCGGCTTGGGGTAGGTGACGTCGTCGAGCAGTTCGATGCGTTCGTCGTACTCGATACCCTCGGCCTTCATCGCCGCGACGGCTTCGCCTCGGGCCTTGTTCAGCTGCGCGGCCAGGATCTGGCGTGGATCGTCCAGGGTCGCCTCGATCACCGAGACCACATCCAGTGCAAAGGTATCCGCATCCGGATCGAGCACATCGACGGCGGCCAGTGCGAAGGTCGACAACGGTTGATACAGCGCGAAGTTCGGCGGCAGGTCGACGGTCAGCCGGTATCGGCGCCCGTCGGGGCCGGGCTTGTCGAGGCGCTCCACCACACCGGCCTGCAGCAGCGACCGCGCGATACCGACGGCTTCGCGAATGTGCCGCAGCTGCCGTTTGCGTGGCTCGTGGTTGTCGGTCAGCAGCCGACGCATTGCCTCGAACGGATCCCCGGGACGGTCGACGACGTCCAGCAGCATCGCCGTCGACACCCGCATGTTGCTGGTCAACGGTTCAGGGGTGGCCTCGATCAGCCGCTTCATCGTCGACTCGCCCCACGGCACCATGCCCTCGGGCACTTTGCGGCGCACCAGCTTTCGGCGCTTCTTGGGGTCGTCGGCGACCTTGGCGAACTGCTTGAGGTTCTCCACCTCGTGGTCGGGTGCCTGCACGACGACGGTGCCCGCGGTGTCGTAACCGGCGCGCCCGGCCCGGCCGGCGATCTGATGGAACTCGCGCGCGTTGAGCAACCTGGTGCGCACCCCGTCGTACTTCGACAGCGCGGAGAACACCACCGTGCGGATCGGCACATTGATGCCGACGCCCAGTGTGTCGGTGCCACAGATCACCTTGAGAAGACCGGCCTGCGCCAATTGTTCGACCAGCCGCCGGTATTTCGGCAGCATCCCGGCGTGGTGCACACCGATGCCGTGTCGCACCAGTCGCGACAACGTCGTGCCGAAGGCCGTCGAGAATTGGAACGCGCCGATCATCTCGCGAATTTCGGCCTTCTCCTCCTTGGTGCTGACGTTGACGCTCATCAGCGCCTGCGCGCGCTCCAGCGCGGAGGCCTGGGTGAAGTGCACGACGTAGATCGGGGCCTGCCCGGTCTCGAGTAGATCGCCGATCGTCTCGTGCATCGGGGTGGTCGCATACGAAAAGTAGAGCGGCACCGGGCGTTCGGCGTTGGCGACGAGTGCCGTTGGCCGGCCGGTGCGCCGGGTGAGGTCCTCGCGCAGGAAGGAGACGTCGCCCAGTGTCGCTGACATCAGCAGGAACTGTGCCTTCGGCAGCTCCAGCAGCGGAACCTGCCACGCCCATCCGCGGTCCGGATCGCCGTAGAAATGGAACTCGTCCATCACCACCAGCTCGATGTCCGCGTCGGAGCCCTCGCGCAGCGCGATGTTGGCGAGTACCTCGGCCGTGCAGGTGATGATCGGCGCCTCGGCGTTGACCGCGGCGTCACCGGTCAGCATGCCGACGTTGGCCGCGCCGAAAACCTCGCACAGCGCGAAGAACTTCTCGCTGACCAGCGCCTTGATCGGGGCGGTGTAGTAGCTGCGCCGGTTTCCCGCCAGCGCTGCGAACAGCGCGCCCGTGGCCACCAGCGACTTGCCCGAACCGGTCGGCGTCGCCAGGATGACGTTGGCGCCGCTGACCAACTCGATCAGCGCCTCCTCCTGCGCCGGATACAGAACGGTGCCGTTCTCCTCGGCCCAGGCGGCAAACGACGCAAACAGCTCGTCGGGGTCGGCGCCGAGCTCTTTGGCGATGTCGGTGAGCGAACCCTCAGGCACCGCGATGCACCGGCCCCAGCCGGTCGGCGATCTGCTCGGCGGCCAACTCGACTTCGGCGAGCCTGCTCCGCAGCCGTTCAGGCGCCCAAGCGAGCGCGATACGCGCTGGGGGCCAATTGGTTTCGTCGATCGGGATCAGCTTGAATTCCGGCGGGGAGAACATCTTGCCGATGAACGAGTCGGGTGCGTAACTCACCAGCGCAACGAGATGCCGGTTGAATACCTGGGTGGCCATCTCGAGTTCGCCACCGCGCTGGTTCGTCGTGCGCACCACACGGTGGATGCCGCGGCTGTTGAGTTGTCGGGTCAATCCGGCCAGCACTACCGGGTTGGGCCGGGCGAAGTCGATCACGACCTCCCGATCACGCAACTCGTCGATCGTCACAAGGTCTTTGGCGGCCAGGGGGTCGTCGAACCGCACCGCGACCGCACCCTGGTAGCTGGCCACCACCTTGTGGCGCAGGCGTTTGTCACCGGCGGGCAGGTGGATCAAACCTAGTTCGGCCTGTCCGGCGATCAGCGTGGCGGTGACCTCGGTGCCCGAACCCGGAACGCGGAACTCCGTCGGCCCGGGCAGGCCGGCCAGCACCGTCTCCAGTTGGGCGAGCAGGTCGGACGGAGCGTAGGCGGTGGCGCTCAGCCGAAGCGGCGCCGAACCCTGCACACTCTGCTTCGCAGTGGCTTTGAACTCCTCGATCTGTCGCAGGATTTCGCGGGCCGGGCCAATCAGCCGTTCACCGAGCGGGCTCAGCCGCACGTCGTGGTAGCCGCGTTCGAACAACGGCCCGCCGAGCTCCTTCTCGAGGAGTTTGATCTGCTTGCTCAGCGGGGGCGGTGTGATCATCAACTTGTCAGCGGCCCGCTTGAAGTGCAGTTCGTCGGCGACGGCGACGAAATACCTGAGCCTGGTGAAGTCGATGTCGATTCCTGCGGTGTCTCGAACGGGTGGCCGTGCACCCCGAATGCTACGAGATCACCGGTGTGGGCCCGTCAGGCGTGCACGTCGCCGTTGGTGGTCTCGAGCACTCCGCGCCGGTGCAGCGCCTCGATCTCCGTGGGGCTCAGTCCGAGAAGTTCCGTGGCGATCTCGGCGGTCTGCTCCCCGATGAGGGGGGCTTGGCGTAACGGCGGATCGGCGACGTGATCGCAGTGGATCTGCACGTTCTCCATCGTGAACGGGACGTCTGCGTGCGGATGAAGCTCCTCGCGGAACGACCGCCGTTGCTCGTAGTACCCCCAGGACGGGAGCTCGTCGGCGTGCATCACAGCGCCGGCGGGCACACCCGCGGCCTGCAGCCGTTCCATCGCCTCGGTACGCGAATGCCGGGATGTCCAGGCGCGCACCGCGTCGAGGTCGATCTCACCGTCGCCGGGCAGGCCGATGACCCAGCGCAGTGCCTGCAACTCGGCGGCGTCACGCACGGTGATCGCGATCCACTTGTGCTCGCCCGCGGCCGGGAACAGTCCCCACGGCGCCCCGCGTTCCGCGCAGGAGCGGGGATGGCCGGCACGCTCGAGCGCATCGGCGGCGATGTCGGCGGCGACGTGGCTCAGCATCACCTCGGCCTGCGCGATGCTCGCCGACCCGCCCTCGCCGGTGCGTTCCCGGCGCAGCAGCAACGCGATCGCGGACAGGGCGCCGATCCTGGCCGCCACGTGGTCGGGGTAGACCGTCACGGTGTCGCAGAAGGTCTCGGGCTCACCCGGGTACACCCACTGGCTCGTGAACCCGACCGCGGCGCGGACCAGCGGCCCGTAGCCCAGGCGTTTGGCCCACGGGCCGTCGGGACCGAACGCAGAACTGTCCACCACCACGATGCCCGGGTTGATGCGTCGCAGCGTTGCGTAATCCATGCCCAGCGCTTCGGCGACGCCGGGCTTGAAATTCGTCAGCACCACATCGGCGTCCCGCACCAGGCGGTGCGCGAGCCCGAGGCCCTCCTGTGTGCGCAGGTCGAGTCCGATCGAGCGCTTGTTGCGGTGCCCAGCGGCGAACGGCTGGGTCATCGTGGTGAGCTTGCCGACGCGCAGCCCGTCGGGATGGGCGGAGTGTTCGATCTTGACGACGTCGGCGCCCAGATCACCGAAGAGCCGGCCGGTATCGGCGCCGACGACGATGACCCCGAGGTCGAGGACGCGTATCCCTTCCAGCGGCCGCCCCTCGCCTCTTCGCTGCCGGCCTGCCAACAGTGGAGCGGCGGTGAGACGTTCGGACCCCTCGGAGTTCGAGCCGAGTGTGCTGGCGCGGTGTCCGTCGATCTCACTGACGCCGACCGGGATCGGGGCCACCACGCCGGGCGCAAGCTCCACGTCGCGGAAAACGCCGCGCGCGCTGAAGTGTTCGGCGGTCAACGCCTCCGAGAGGGGCAGCACCGCTGCCGTGGGAACACCGTGGGCCTGGCCCTGGGACTCCAGCTCGGCACGGGTTTTGTCGGCGCAGAAGCGGGCGATGGCGTCGAGCAGATGCGGTGAGCGGAAACGCTTTCCGAGTTTGTCGTAAGAGGGGTCGGCGAACTCCTCGGGGCTGCCCATCCACGTGAACATTCCGCGCCACTGCCGTTTGGCCAGGATGCAGATGCGGATATGGCCGTCCTTGCAGGGGATGATCGGATAGCGCTGGCGTTCGGCATCCCAGTCGCGTTGCTGCATCTTGACCGCGACACCCGCCGATGCGCTGCCCGCCGAGCCGAACGGCGGGTCGAGCGTCTGCATAGCCCCGTCGAGGATCGAGAAGTCGATCAGGTCGCCCTCGCCGGTTCGCAGGCGGTCCAGGTGGACGGCGATGGTCATCACCGCGGCCTGCGCGGCGGCTACGTGGTAGGGCAAGTCGGCAGGCGGTACCAACGGCTCGCGGCCCGGTATGCCGGAGCGCGACAGCTCGCTGGACAAGGCGTGGAACACCGGGCCGGTGCCCTGCCAGGTGCGGTAGTCGTTGTCGCGGCCGAAGTCGCTGAGCGACAGGATCACCAGCTGCGGGTGCTGCCTACGGATCTCACGCACCGCCAGCGTCGCCTCGGCGAGCGATCCCGGTCGGGTGTTCTCGATCAGGATGTCAGCTCCGGCAAGCATTTTCGCGAACTCGTCTCGGCCCGCCGCGGTCGATGAATCCAGCTCGACCGTCTCCATGCCGTGCCGGTTGATGGCGGTCTGCATCGGCACCCCTGCGACGCGCGGACCCACCACGTCGTCGTCGGTCACACCCCGCAGGCGCAGCACGGTCACGCGCGCCCCGAGGTCGGCGAGCAGTCGGCCGACGGCGCTCATCGGGCCCGAGCTCAGGTCGAGGATCCGCGTCCCTGACAACGGCGGATCGTATGCGGCGGCGCGGATCACAGATCAGCTCCTGCGGGCCTGACGGAAGGGGATGTCGCGGTCGGCCTCGGGCTCCTTGGGCAGCCCGAGCACGCGCTCACCGATGATGTTGCGCTGAATCTGATCGGTCCCACCGCCGATCGAGGTGAAGAACGCGTTGAGCGTCAAGAAGTTGACGTCGTCGGCCACCGGATTCTCGGGGCCGGCCAACAACGCCTGCGCGCCGATGATCTGTGTCTTCATCGCCGCCTCGGTGTGCAGGATCTTCGACATCGCGAGCTTGCCCAGCGACATGATCGAACTGGACGTGCCTTGTGTCGTCGCGGCTTTCGCGCGTGCGTTGTTGAGCCGGTTCAGCTCCCGCATCGCCAGCACCTTCGCCAGCGGGTAGCGCACCGCGGGGTCGTCGAGGACGCCGTGCTCACGAGCAAGTTCGATCAGGCTGTCTGCCTTGCGGTTACGCGAGCCGCGACCACTGTCGCCCATGATGGAGCGTTCGTAGGCCAGCGCGGTCTGCAGCGCCCGCCATCCGTTGCCCTCGCCGCCCAGCAGGTAGTCGTCGGAGACGGTCGCGTCGTTGATGAACACCTCGTTGAAGTGCGATTCGCCGGTGATCTGCACCAGCGGGCGCACCTCGATGCCGGGCTGCTTCATCGGCATGATGAACAGGCTCAGCCCCTTGTGCTTGGGCACATCCCAGTCGGTGCGGGCCAGAAGCAGGGCGTAATCGGCGGTGAGCGCGCCCGACGTCCACACCTTCTGACCGTTGACCACCCACTGGTCACCGTCGCGGACCGCGGTGGTGCGCACGCTGGCCAGGTCGGAACCGGCGCCCGGTTCGCTGTAGAGCAGGCACGTGCGTGACCGCTCGACCAAGAAGTCGCGCAGCAGGTCCTGTTTGATTCTCTCGGTGCCGAGTTTGAGCGTGGTGTTGGCTGGGATGTTGTACTTGTCCTGCCGCGATCCCGGCGCCTTGATCGCCGAGAACTCCTGGCCGATGACGGCCGCGAGGTCACTCGGATATCCGCGGCCGAACCACTCGGTGGGATAGGTGGGCACGGCGTAGCCGGCGTCGATCACCTTCTCCAGCCAGGCGATCCGCTCGGGCGAAGACGCCCACGGGTCGTCGGACTTGGGAAGTGGAGCCCAGTTGTCGCGCAACCACTCCCGGACCTCGGCGCGCAGCTCGTCGGCGGTGGGAAGGCTGGTCATGTCAGGCACCTTTCGAGACGAGGTAGCGCTCGCGGTGCAGGCGCGGGCCGCCGAACAACTGCAGGCCGGTGCGCGCCCTGCGCAGGAACAGGTGGGCGGGGTGCTCCCAGGTGAAACCGATGCCGCCGTGCATCTGGATCGCGTTCATGGCGACGGTCTCGTAGGCCTCGGCGCAGGCGAAACCGGCCAATGCGACTGCACCGTCGGAGGTTTCACTTCGCGCGGCCTTCTCGGCGGCGGCGTGCTGGGCGGCCGACGTCGCGTTCTCCACCTCGATCAGGAGGTCGGCAGCCATGTGCTTGAGCGCCTGGAAGCTGCCGATCTGGCGGCCGAACTGGACGCGCGTCTTGAGGTAGTCGACGGTGATGTCGAAGAGCCGGCGAGAGCCGCCCACCTGTTCACCGGCCGACGCGATCACGGCGTAATCCAGCGCCTCCTGCACGGCGTCCCATCCGGCGGTGCCGAGCCGCCGCGCGGGTGTAGCCGCGAAGGTGAACGTCGACAGCCGCACGGTCGGGTCGAAGACCGTCACCGCGGTGCGGGTGAAACCGGTGGCGTCCGGTGCCACCTCGAAAACGCCGACGCCGTCGCCTGTGCGCGCGACCACGAGCAGGACATCGGCGGCCTGACCCCAGGTGACGTAGTGCGCGGCGCCGGTCAGGGTGCCGTCGGCGCCGGCTTGGACGTCGACGCCCTCGGCGGTCCAGGCGCCGGACTGCCCGGAGATCGCGACGGTGCCGATGGCTGTGCCGTCGGCGAGTCGCGGCAGGAGTCGGCGCTTGTCGTCGTCGGAGCCCGCGGCCGAGATGAGCGCGACCGTCAACACCGCGCTGGAGATGAACGGTGCGGGCAGAAGGGCCGCACCCGTCTCCTCGGCGACGGCCTCGAGCTCGAGTGCGCCGAAGCCCAGACCGCCGAGTTCGTCGTCGACGATCATGCCGAGCACGCCCTGCTCGGCGAGCTGGCGCCACAGGTCGCGGTCGAAGCCATCCTGCGAGGTCATCACCCTGCGCACGTCGTCCTCGGTGCACCTGTCACCGAGCAACTCGCGGACCGCCGAACGCAGTTCCGCGCGCTCGGCCACACTGATCGTCATCCCAACCGCCTCTCCTGGCTAGCTGGGTCCATGGTTGGGCCCCGGCGGCCGGGTGTAAATCACGAATCTCGACACCGGCGGGTTTCCCATTGGGACATTTGGGACATGCGAGGGCGGTCGCCGCACCCCGGGCCGCTACTGCATACGAGCCTGGCCCCGACCGTCGATCAGGCTGTCGAGGCCGCGCTGCCACCTGGCGGAGCGGACCCGGTTGCACACCGCGCGGGTGATCAGGAGAACGGCTGCGGCTGTTCCGAGGACCGCAAGCAGGACGAGTGCGCCGGCCGTGACCGCTTCCATCGCGGCATGGGGAGCCGCGCGCTTGGAGTCGAAGAGCGCGGTTCCGACGGCGCCGGCGATCGGTACGGCGATCACGGACAGGGCGACGACCAAGGTCATGATCAGCGCCTCGATCCGATCCACGGAGCGGACCAGCGGATTGTCGCCCCTCAGGCGCGCCAGCGTCGACCACCGGGGTATGCGGAGGGTGAAGGTGGCCCACTCCTGATCGTCACCCAACCGGACAGCCGTGTGGGATTGATCGTCGCCATGCGGGCTGCGCACCGTCATCTCCTCTCACTATGGGGCTACGTCCTACTCCTCCCATCGTGGACCCCATCTGACCTGCGGGGTTTGCCGAGAAGCGACAACGTTGAGGCCCTCCGTTGTGGCCGGCCGACAACAATGCGCCGGGGCCGGGTATCGGCGGAGGCTTCGGCGCGGCGGGGGACGGGTACCCCTGACCGTCATCGAATCGGGAAGGACCCGCACATGGGTGAGAGTGAGACGCAGCGACGGCAGGTGGGCGATTCGGACAGCCCGATCGAGGACGAGTTGGAGGGCGCCTTTCAGAGGATGGTCGACGAGGGCACCCAGCGCCTGCACCGGGCATGGCGCGAAGTGCTGGTCACCGGCTTCTTCGGCGGCACCGAGGTTGCGGTCGGCGTCCTGGCCTACCTGTCGGTGTTGGCCGCCACCCACAACCACCTGCTGGCCGGTATCGCGTTCTCGATCGGATTTCTCGCGCTGCTACTCGGCCGCAGCGAGCTGTTCACCGAGGGGTTCCTGGTGCCGGTCACCACGGTAGTGGCCAAACGCGCCAGCGTCGGGCAGCTGCTGAAGTTGTGGATCGGAACGCTGATCGCCAATCTCGTTGGGGGGTGGGCGATCATGTGGCTGATCATGACGGGCTTCCCGAAACTGCATGCGCAGACGATCGAGTCGGGCACCCACTTCGCCACCGCCCCGCTTTCGGCGGAGACGGTCGCGCTGTCACTGCTGGGCGGCATGGTCATCACCCTGATGACACGGATGCAGCACGGCACCGAGTCGACGTTCGGCAAGATCGCCGCGGCGGTCGCGGGCGGCTTTCTGTTGGCCGGGCTGCAGATGTTCCATTCGATCCTGGACTCGCTGCTGATCTTCGGTGCGCTCATCGCCGGCGCCCCGTTCGGGTACGGCGACTGGGCGACGTGGTTCGCCTACACGGTCGTCGGCAACGTGGTAGGCGGTCTGCTGCTCGTCACGCTGCTTCGTCTGCTGCGCAGCAAGGACCGTCTGCAGGATGAGCGACAGGATGCGGATGCGGATGCCTCATGAGTCGCGAGAGCGTCGGTAGCGTCGATTGCGTTCCTTGGAGCCGAGAACGGAAGGTCGACGCGCGATGACGGACACCCCGGCTGAAGTGGTGGACTCGGCCGCGCCGCCACGACGCTCGCCGCGGCGTTGGCGGCGGATGGTCATCGTGCTCGCCATCACGCTGCTGCTGTTCGGTGTGCCGTGGTGGACGCTGCTGGCCTCGGGTGCGGCCTGGCCGAGAGCCGTCGTCATTGTCGGGACGCTTGCCTTCGCGGTGGCCTTTGTCGCGATGCCGGTGTTGATGACGCTCGGTCACGGTCGCCACCTCGACTGGGCCGCCGCCGTCGGGGATGCCCTGCTCGGGGTCGCGTGGGTGCTGTTCACCTGGGCGGTGCTGGGTCAGGCGTTGGGGTTGGTCCTGTTCGCCGCGGGGGTCGACAATCCGACGCGGGCGAGGGTGGTGGCCTGCGTGGTGTTGGCGGTCGCTGTGGCACTGCTGGTCTGGGGCTTCGTCGAAGCGATGCGCCTGCCCCGGGTCAAGAAGGTCGACGTCGCGATCGACGGGCTGGGCCGCGGCCTGGACGGGCTGCGCGTCGCGCTGATCACCGACACGCATTACGGGCCGATCGACCGCGCTCGCTGGTCGGCCGCGGTGGTCAAGCGCGTCAACGAACTCGACGCGGATGTGGTCGGCCACGTCGGTGACATCGCCGACGGAACGGTCGAGAAGCGGGAGGCCCAGGCAAGCCCGCTGGCCGCGGTGCAGGCGACGTTGGCCCGGGTGTACGTCACCGGCAACCACGAGTACTTCGGCGAGGCGCAGGGCTGGCTCGACTATATGCAGCGCATCGGCTGGGACGCACTGCACAACCGGCACGTCGTGGTCGAGCGCGGCGGTGACCGAATGATCGTCGCCGGCGTCGACGACGCCACCGCGCGGTCCTCCGGTCTGGTGGGGCAAGGGGCAGATCTCGACACGGCGCTGGCCGGTGCCGACCGCGCACTACCCGTCCTTCTGTTGGCGCACCAACCCAAGCAGGTCGCCCACGCGGCGCGGGCCGGTGTCGATCTCCAAGTCTCGGGGCACACACACGGCGGCCAGATCTGGCCGTTCAATATCCTTGTCCGACTGGAGCAGCCGGTGGTGCACGGCCTGAGTCGCCATGGTGAGCGCACGCAGCTGTATACCAGTCGCGGCACAGGCTTCTGGGGTCCGCCGTTGCGGGTGTTCGCGCCCAGTGAGATCACCCTGCTGACGCTTCGCCGCGCGTGAGCATGCGGTCGGGAACCGTGGCCCGGCAGTGGCGGCGCGCAGCTGAAGATGTACTCAGCGACCGCGCCAGCGCGGTGTGCGCTTCTCCCGCCACGCTTTGATGCCCTCGTGCACATCCTCGGTCGCGGCGGCCACCTTGCGCATCGTCTCACCGAACCGGACCGACTCGATCCAGCCCATGTTGGCCGTGCGCCAGGCCACCTCCTTGGTGGCGCGCTGCGCCAGCGGCGCCGCCTCGGTGAGCGTGCGCGCCCAGGACCGCGCCTCGGCCTGCAGATCACCGGGTTCGACCAGTCGCCACACCAGGCCGGTCTCCTTGGCGCGCTCGGCGTCGATCGTCTTACCGGTCAACAACAACTCCATGGCGTCGGCCCACCGGACGCGTTCGGGCAGCCGGATCGCACCGACGATCGTCGGCACCCCGAGAGATACCTCCGGGAACGCGAAAGTCGCTGTGGTCGAGGCGATCACGAAGTCACAAAACAGGACGCCGGTCAGACCGTAGCCGATGCAGGGCCCGTTGACCGCCGCGATCGTCGGCTTGAACAGTTCCATGCCGCTCTCGAACGAGTTGATCGTCGGCTTCTCCCAGAACGTGCCCCCGAAGGTGCCGACCGAACCCTCGCCGTCCTTGAGGTCACCGCCGGCGCAGAACACGTCGCCGTTTGCGGTGAGGATCCCAACCCACGCATCCTCGTCGTCGCGGAACCGCTCCCAGGCCGCGTTCAGGTCGCGCCGCATCTCGCCATTGATCGCGTTGCGAGCGTCGGGACGGTTGAAGGTGATGGTGGCGATGTGATCGTCCAACTCGTAGGTCACCAGGCTCATGGCTGCACGATAGCCAGGTGACGTCGTGCCGATGGATGACCATGTCGAGAAATGCCCGACGGATCCGTCCCACAGGTGAGCGACCAACTAGGGTCGCGACCCGAAGAACGGAGGACGAAGTCATGGCCAAGTATCTGCTGCTCAAGCACTACCGGGGCGCGCCGGCCAGCGTCAACGACGTGCCGATGGACCGGTGGACGCCCGAGGAGATCGAGGCGCACATTCGGTATATGAACGACTTCGCGGCACGCCTGGAGAACACCGGCGAGTTCGTCACCCATGCGGCCCTGGCCCCGGAGGGGGCATGGGTGCGCTCTGACGGTGAGGGCAAACCGCCGGTGGTCGACGGCCCGTTCGCCGAAACCAAGGATCTGGTCGCCGGATGGATGGTCATCGACGTCGATTCCTACGAACGCGCCGTCGAACTGGCCGGGGAACTGTCGGCGGCGCCGGGCGCGGGCGGTCGCCCGATCCACGAGTGGCTGGAGGTCCGGCCGTTTCTGACCGCACCACCGACGGTCACCGAGTGAGGCCCGGCGCGGTGGGCGAGGCCCAGCTGCGGGACCTGATCCCCGCGGTGCTGGCAATCCTCGTCCGCCGCGGGGCGGATTTCGCGACCGCCGAGGACGCGGTTCAGGAGGCGCTTCTGCGCGCGCTCGACACCTGGCCGGACCGGCGCCCGGATGACCCGAAGGGGTGGCTGATCACCACCGCTTGGCGCCGGTTCGTCGACCTCACCCGGTCCGACGTCGCCCGGCACCGCCGCGAGCTGCAGGTCGCCGGCGAACCGGCGCCGGGTCCGGCAGCGCCGGTCGACGACACGCTGCAGCTGTACTTCCTGTGCGCGCATCCCAGCCTCACCTCCGCGTCGGCCGTCGCGCTGACTCTGAGGGCTGTGGGTGGCCTCACGACCCGCCAGATCGCCCAGGCCTACCTCGTACCGGAATCGACGATGGCACAACGGATCAGCAGGGCCAAACGCACCGTCAGCGAGGTCCGCCTCGACCGCCCCGGCGACCTCCACACCGTCCTGCGCGTGCTGTACCTGGTGTTCAACGAGGGCTACACCGGCGAAGTCGACCTCGCCGCCGAGGCGATCCGGCTCGCCCGCCAACTCGCTTCGGCCACCGACGATCCCGAGGTCGCGGGCCTGCTTGCGCTGTTCCTGCTGCACCATGCGCGGCGCCCGGCCCGCACACGCGCCAACGGCAGCCTCGTGCCGCTCGCCGAACAGGACCGGCGGCTGTGGCGGCGCGACCTGATCACCGAGGGCGTGGGCCTGCTGCAGGCCGCGTTGGCCAGGGACCGCCTGGGGGAGTACCAGGCGCAGGCCGCGATCGCCGCACTGCACGCCGACGCGCAGACCGCCGAGCAAACCGACTGGGTGCAGATCGTCGAGTGGTACGACGAGTTGGTCGGCCTCACGGACAGCCCGGTGGTGCGACTCAATCGCGCCGTCGCGGTCGGCGAGGCCGACGGAGCGCAAGCGGGGCTTGCGGCGCTGTCCGAGCTCGATCCGGCGCTTCCGCGCTACACCGCCTCTGCCGCATACCTCCACGAGCGGGCCGGCGAATTTGCCATGGCTGCAGAGCTTTACGTGGAGGCCGCTGCAAAAGCACAGAACCTCGCGGAGCGCAACCACCTCACCATGCAAGCGGCGAAGCTGCGCCAACGGCGCTCGGGGCGCTAGATCGGGGCCGCGCGATCGGACCAGGGCATCGCCTGCTCCAGCTGGGCGGCCAACCGGATCAGCAGCGACTCGCCCGCCAGCGGTGCGACGAACTGGACCCCCAGCGGCAGCCCGTCCGCGGTCCAGTGCAGCGGTAGCGAAATTGCCGGGCGCCCCGTCAGATTGGCGAGCTGGGTGTACGGCACCCAGCCGAGATTCTTGTCCACCATGTCGTCGACGATCTTGGTGAAGCGCAACACCTTTGCCGTGCGCGTCCTGATCAGCACGTCGGCGGCGCGCTGCAGCACGACCGGCAGGTCGAACTCGCCGATGGTCGGCGGCGGGGTCGCCAGCCCGGGCGTCAACAACAGGTCGTACGACTCGAAGAACGTGGTGAGCCTGCGCGTGTGCTCGTGACGCCGCTGCACGGCGTCCACGTAGTCGACGCCGCTCGTGGTTCTGCCGAGCGCGGCGAGGATGAGGGTGTCGCGTTCGAACGAATCGTCGCCGGCGCCCGAGATGCGTTTGGCCTCATCGAGTTCCCACGCCGTGTAGACGAACCACGTGAGCAGGAAGTCGCGCGCCAGGGCCGCTTCGTCGAAGGGGGCGCTCGGAAGTTCCTCGACGTGATGGCCGAGCTCGGTCAGCGCCCGTATGGTCGCCTCGACCGCGGCGGCGGCTTCCGGATGCGGGGACGGGTTGATCGCCGACGGGACCCGCACGCCGATACGAAGGGTGCCGGGATCGGCCCCCACACTGGACGCGAATGTCGTGGACGGAACACCGGGCACATACGGGCCCCACGGTTCGCCCCCGCGAATGACGTCGAGCATCGCCGCCGTGTCCCGCACGGTCCGCGACACCACGCCTTGTACGGCCGCGCCGTGCATGGACTCACCCGTCGCGGGTCCCGACGGCGTCAGCCCACGGCCCGGTTTGAGGCCGACCAGTCCACAGCACGCCGCGGGTATCCGAATAGAACCGCCGCCGTCGTTCGCCCCGGCGCACGGCACGATCCCTGCCGCGACCGCGGCAGCCGAGCCGCCCGACGAGCCGCCCGGCGTCCGGGTCAGGTCCCACGGATTGCGGGCAGGGCCCCACGCGTCCGGTTCGGTGATCCCCTTCGCCCCGAACTCGGGGGTGTTGGTCTTACCGAAGATGACCAATCCGGCGTCCTGCCACCGCCGCACGATCTCTGAGTGCTCGGCCACCGGTTTCGACATCAGGGCGCGCGATCCCCGCGACGTCGGCAGCCCGGCGTAGTCCTGGGCGAGGTCCTTGATCAGGAACGGAACCCCCGAGAACGGGCCTGACGCCGCATCCGCCGGTGAGGCCGGGACGTCGCGGACAATCGCGTTGATTCGCGGGTTGACCGCAGCGGCACGGTTTCTCGCCAGGTCCAGCAACTCCGCGGCGCTCAACTCTTTGTCGGCGACGAGCTTGGCCAACCCGGTGGCGTCGTGACGGCGGTATTCCTCGAAGTTCACCGTTCGACCGTACGTGGCGCCTCCTGAGCGGTGGGCGCCTCCTCGGCCGACGGGTCAGTGCACGGCCGAGCGCGGCCTGGCGCAACCGACGGAGACGGGCGCCAGGTTGGGGACTTTCGGTTGCTGCTTGCGCTCCTCGCGCGTGATCCGCCTGAGCAGTGCTCGCTCGTCACGCTTTTTCAAGGCGCGCCGGCGGTGAACCAGGAGGTCGAGTTGCTGCCAGCTGAGCCCGTCGAGCTCGCCGTCCTCGTCATGGGTGGCCACGACGACGCCTCCCCGCAGCAGGGGAACGGTCTTGGCGGTGAAAGTGCTGGTCGCCAGGAACAGCTCGGTGGCTTTTCGGTTGGGGCGCCGCTGGCAGCGCTGCGTCGACGGGCTGAACCAGAAGTCGAACTGCCGGTCGGCGCTGGTCAGGGATTGCAGACCCTGATCCTCTACGAGCTGGTCGATATCCGCGGTCGTGTACGCGCGGGTCTCATAAACGGTGCCGTTGGTGCTGAAGTACAGGACGGTGTTCATGGTGGATTCCCATTCGTCTCTTTCTTCGGTGTGATCCCCGGCCATGTGACCGGTCTGTTATCAAAGTTACCCGAGTGACGAAAGTGACAAACCTCGGTAACGATCTAATCACATCGAAAATGCGTCGAACCGCACGTCAGAGGCGGTTCACAGCGTTGAGAGATTGTTCGGCAGCGCGAGATCGCCGTCAGCCGAACTCGAGCAAGGTGTAAGCGCCGCGAAAGTTGCGCGTCGGCTTGAACCGCCAGAAGGCCGGAAACGCCTTCTCGAAGAACCAACCGCGCCCCGACGGCATCGGCAGATCGTGCACGGCGCGGATCCCGGGGATGGTGTCCGGGAGCGCGGCTAACTGCTCCGCCGACAGGCTGAAGGGCATCGGCGGAACGCGGTACCGGCGCGATGACCGCATCCCCTTGGGGGCGAGCTTCTTCACCAGGACCGGCGGGAGGTCGAAGACCATCTGGCCACCCGGGAAGCGCGCCGCGCACGCGGCGATCAGCCCCATGGCCTCGTCGGGCTGCAGATACATCAGCAACCCCTCCGCGGTGATGAAGACGCCGTTGCTGTCGTCGACCTTGTCCATCCACGAGTAGTCGAGCGCCGACTGGGCCAGCGTGGTGATCCGCGGCGATGCGGGCAGCAGGCACTCGCGCAGCTCGATGACTGGCGGTAGATCGACTGTCAGCCAGCGGAATTCGGCGTGAGGCAGGAAAGTGTTCAGGCGCCAGAAGCTGGTCTGCAGACCCTCGGCCAGCGCGACGACAGTGGCGCGCGGATGCTCCGACAGGTAGTGGCTCGCCGCCCGGTCGAACGCCAGCGAGCGCAGGCCCATCTCCTGGCCTTTGCGGCCGAACTTGTCGAAGTCGAAGTCGATCGCGTCGACGAGGCGGATCGCCATTGGATCGTCGATGATCGCGTTCGGATGACGGGCCTGATGCGCCCTTCCGTTCAGCGTCAGCAGCGCGGTCTCCGAGACCCCGGTGAGGGCGATGTCGTCGGCTTTCCGGTCCTCTGCGTCATCCACCACAACGAACGTACCCGGTGCGCAAAGGCGCGAGAATTCCTCAGCCGGCGAGCACGAAGGACAGGAAGAATCCGCCGGCGGTCGCAAACGCGTTGAGCGGGCGGCCGTGTTCGAACGCCTCCGGCATGAGGGTGTCGGCGAGTGACGCCAGGACCGCGCCGCCGGCGAAGGACAACGCGACCGCCAGCAGGGTGTCGTCCAATCCCGAAGCGACCGTACGACCCAGCACCACGGCGGCGGCCAGCAACAACGCGCACAGCGACCACGTCAGAACTACGGCGCGGGCGCTGGTCCCCGACTCGCGCATCGCGACCGCGCCGACGAGGGACTCCGGCAGGTTCGAGAAGAAGATCGCCACCAGCAGCGACAGCGACACACCGCCCACGAGCGAGACACCGAGCGCGAGGTTCTCCGGCACACCGTCCAACGTCACCGCGGCCAACAACGCGAACCCGACCCCGCCGCGCGCTCCCGAGTTGGCGACTTCGCGCGTGTCGGGCCCGGACTTCCCGCTGATGTATCTGTCCAGCGCGGTGTCGACGGCGACGAACGTGGCCGCGCCTGCGAGCAGGCCGAGACCCGAACGCACCGCACCGCCCATGTGGAAGGCCTCTTCGAACAGTTCGAACGCCAGCGCCGAGATGAGCGCCCCGCTCGCGAAGGCGAGCAGCACTCCCGTCACCCGTTTCGGCGGGCTCCATTTCGCTCCCACCAGTGAGCCGATGACGAGGGAGCTGGATGCGGCCAGGCCGAACCACACTGCGGTCAGCACGGCGGGTTGATGCCCCGACCTGTCGCTTCTCAAACCGGCGCGCACCACCGTGGCGATTGCCGCGGGCACGCGATGGGTATCTGAGCTCAGCGTCGAAGGGGAACACGTGACATCGCCACCAGAGCTGGGCTGTCCCAAACGGATGGAGTTCGGTCCGTGTGGTGGTGTGCGCCCCGACGGCCAGTGCGAGATGCGCCCGGGTCCGTGCACATTCGCCGACGTGGTGCCGTGGTCGAGGCCGCGACACGAACCCCGGCCGGTCAATCCACCCCTCGTGCTCACCGACTTCAGCAACGCCGCATTCGATGCGCAGGACGTCGCGGCAACCGCCGGTCTTCTTGCACCGTCGTGTGACGCCGTTCTGGTCGGCGAGCATCAGAACAAACCGGACTTCCCGCCCACGCTGATGGGCAGCCTGCTGCTCGACGCCGGTGTGGCGCCGTGGATCACGCTGTCGTGCCGCGACCGCAACCGGGTGGTTCTCGAGCAGGAACTGCGGGGGTTACTCAGTATCGGCGTCGACACCGCGTTGTGCGTGACGGGTGACGGTCGGGGCTATGACGTCCGCCCCGACGTGACGCAGACCTTCGACCTGGACGGGCCGCGCCTGGTCGAGCTCGCGGCGTCGATCGGCATGGTCGCCGCGGTACCCGAAACGCCGACGGCGCCGCCGGTACATGGACGGCCCGCCCGTCTGGTGGAAAAGCAGCGCGCCGGAGCCAGTTTGGCGGTTCTCAACCATGTGCCATTCCCGGCCATGATCGCCGACTTCATGCAGTCCGCTCGCGCCGCGGGCCTGTCCATCCCGGTGATCGCGGCGGTCGCGGTATTCACCGACAGCGTGTCCGCGGCCGTCCTGCAGGGGCTGCCCGGGCTCGAGCTCGACCCGTCGGTGACCGAACACGTCCTGGGCGCCGCAGACCCGGTGGCGGCGGGAATCGAGGCGGCGGTCGCCGAGGCGGAAGCGTTGTTGTCGATCGACGGAGTCGAAGGCGTGAACGTCTCCGGGCTGGCGTCGGCATCCGGTGCCCGCTTCGGCGCCGAGATCAAGGCCGAGGTGGGACGCCGCATCCAGGAGGTGGCAGCGTGAGTGAGGCGATGGAGGCCGAGTTCGACACGGTCGCCGAGTGGACGGCGCAGGTGGCCGCGGATCTGGGACCGGATTACCACATCCCCGCGGCGTGCCGGGGAAGCGGAAGCCCGGCCGCACTGGACTGGCTGATCGAGCGGATGGGGCTGGCGGCGGGTGACACGCTGCTGGACTGCGGCGCGGGTGTCGGCGGCCCGGCCGCGTACGCGGCGCAGGCGCGCTCGGTGCGACCGGTGCTCGTCGAGCCCGAAACCGGGGCATGCCGGGCGGCGAGCAGGTTGTTCGACCACCCGGTGCTCTGTGGGCTCGGCTCTGCGCTGCCGATCGCCGACTCGCGTTTCGACGCCGCGTGGTCGCTGGGCGTCCTGTGCACCACACCGGATCAGCTCACGCTTCTGAACGAGTTACGCCGCACGGTGCGACCCGGCGGGAGCGTCGGGCTGCTGGCGTTCGTGGCGCATCGCGCAATCCCTGGCGATCGACTTCCGGACAATCACTTCCCCACACCGGAGCGTCTCGACGAGCTCATCGGCCAAGCGTCCTTCGTCGTGGAGGAACGGCTGTGCACCGCCGATCTACCCGACATTCCAGCGGTGTGGACCGAACGCGCCGACAAGGCGGAGACCACGCTGTCCGAAAGGCACGGCCGCAAGCGGGCGTGGCGGCTGGCCGAAGAGCAGAGCGGCGACATCGGGCGGCTACTCGAAAACGGAACGCTGACCGGCGAACTCCTGATCCTGCGTCACGCGCGGTGACGGGCGGGTTTCGGTCCGTGGCTGTCCGGAAACCCTGACCCCATGGGCCGCACCGTACGTGGTCTCGCCGCCGCGGCCGCCTCGACGATGGGCGCCGTGGCCGTGCGTGATCTGTTTCAGCGCAGGCACGCACTCCTGCGAAACTTTCCCGTCGTCGGGCATGCGAGGTACTTACTCGAAGCCATCGGCCCGGAGTTGCGGCAGTACATCGTCGCGGCCAACGACGAGGAACGGCCCTTCACCCGGGACCAGCGACGGTGGGTGTACGCGTCGGCCAAGAAACAGAACAACTACTTCGGCTTCGGCACCGACAACGACCTGGAGTACACCTCCGGCTATCCGGTGATCAAACATCGCACGTTCGCCAAGACCGTCCCACCGTCGTCACCGGGCACCAGCCGCGAGATACAGGTGCCGTGCGCCAAGGTGATCGGGGCGGCCCGCGACCGACCCGGCGCGTTCCGGCCGAACTCGGTGGTCAACATCTCCGCGATGAGCTTCGGATCGCTGTCGGCCAATGCCGTCGAGGCGCTCAACAAGGGGGCCGCACTGGCCGACTGTCTCCACAACACCGGCGAGGGCGGCATCTCGCGCTACCACCGCCACGGCGGGGAACTGATCTTCCAGATCGGCACCGCCTACTTCGGGTGCCGGGACGCCGACGGTCGCTTCGATCTGGCCAAGCTCAAAGACGTGGTGGCGCGTGCGCCGGTGCGGGCGCTGGAGATCAAACTCAGCCAAGGGGCCAAGCCGACTCTGGGAGGGCTGCTGCCCGCACCGAAGGTCTCCGCCGAGATCGCCGCCGCTCGTGGAATCCCCGAGGGTCGCGACTGCGTGAGCCCATCGCGGCACGCAGAGTTCTCCGACGTCGACAGCCTTCTGGACTGGGTGGAACTGCTGGCCGCCGAGACGGGCCTGCCGGTGGGGATCAAGTCGGCCGTCGGTGATCTCGAGTTCTGGTGCGATCTGGCCGATCTCATGCGAGACACCGGCCGCGGCGTCGACTTCATATCCATCGATGGCGGCGAGGGTGGCACCGGCGCGGCACCGCTGATCTTCACCGACACCGTGTCGCTGCCCTTCCAACTCGGCTTCGCGCGGACGTACCGGATCTTCGCCGAGCGGGGCCTGCACGAGGATGTGGTCTTCATCGGCGCGGGCAAGCTCGGCCTGCCGGACAACGCCATCGTCGGCTTCGCGCTCGGCTGCGATCTGGTCTACGTCGCGCGCGAGGCGATGCTCGCGATCGGGTGCATCCAGGCGCTGAAATGCCACACCGACACCTGTCCGACCGGAGTCGCGACCCAGAACGCATGGTTGGCCCGTGGCCTGGTGCCCGACGTCAAGGCCGAGCGGGTCGCCAACTACGTCAGGACGCTGCGCCGCGACCTGGTCAAGGTGGCCGAGGCGTGCGGCGTCGAACATCCCGGATTGATCACCACCGAAGACGTCGACATCCTCGACACCCGCACCGATTCCACGCCGCTGCACGAGGTGTACGGCTACACACCGGACATGGGTATGCCGTCGGAAGCCGACCGCAAAGAGATCGTCCGGTTGATGACGCACGTCGGGCCCGAGGGGCATTCCGCGCCACCTTCGTCGTCCGCCGTCGGATGACCTGGCGCGGTCGTCCCGTGAGTGGGAGGCTGAAGCAGCGTCCTGGTCACCGGCCGCGATACACGTTTGTGCAATGACCGCGTGGGGGATGTACAGACAAGCCTTGAGCATTCTCAAGCATCGAAGCCGGAGGCCGCATGCAACCGATATCACCCACGGACCTGATCTTTCTGCTCGGCGAATCCCGGGAACACCCAATGCATGTCGGCGGTCTGACGCTGTACGTGCCACCGGACGGGGCCGGCCCCGACTTCCTACGGGACCTTTACGACACCCTGGTGGAGCAGACCGATGTGCAGCCGACCTTCCGCAAACATCCGGCGTTCTTCGGCGGGCTCACGAACCTGGTGTGGTCCTCCGACAAGGACATCGATCTCGAATACCATCTGCGCCGCTCGGCGCTCCCGGCGCCGGGCCGGGTGCGTGAGCTACTCGAGCTGGTCTCGAGATTGCACGGCACGCTGCTCGACCGCCACCGCCCGTTGTGGGAGGCGCACCTGATCGAGGGGCTGGCCGACGGACGCTTCGCGGTTTACACGAAGTTTCACCACTCGCTGATCGACGGCGTATCGGCAATGAAGCTGGTGCAGCGGACGCTTTCCACCGATCCGGGTGACACGTCGATTCAGGCACCGTGGAGCTTGCCGCCACGGCGCAGGTCGGGCCCGAAATCCGGTCCGTCACTGCTGCAGACGGTGAGCGAGGCCGCGAGCTCGGTCGCCGGTCTCGCACCGACCACGTTGTCGCTGGCGCGAGCCGCGCTCATCGAGCAGGAGCTCACCCTTCCGTTCCGCGCACCGAAGACGATGCTCAACGTCCGCATCGGCGGGGCGCGGCGGGTCGCGGCCCAGTCGTGGGCGTTGGAGCGCATCCAGAAGGTCAAAAGCGCTGCGGGCGTGACCGTCAACGACGTCGTGCTGGCCATGTGTGCGGGGGCGCTGCGGGAGTATCTGGCCGACGAACGCGCGTTGCCGGACACGCCGCTGGTCGCGATGGTTCCGGTGAATCTGCGCACCGAGAAGGACGCCGAGGGCGGTGGGAACCTGGTGGGCGCAATCCTGTGCAATCTCGCCACCGATCTCGAGGATCCCGTGCAGCGGCTGGAAGCGATCGCCACGTCGATGCGCGACAACAAGAAAGTCTTCTCCGAACTGCCGCGGGTTCAGCAGTTGGCTTTGTCGGCGTTGTTGGTGGGCGGGCTGGCGCTCGGATTGCTGCCGGGCTTCGTCTCCACTTCGCCACCGCCGTTCAACATCGTGATCTCCAACGTGCCCGGCGCCAGGCAGCCGATGTACTGGAACGGCGCCCGACTCGACGGCAACTACCCGTTCTCGATTCCGCTCGACGGGCAGGCGCTCAACATCACGTTGGCCAACAACGCCGACAACCTCGACTTCGGGTTGGTCGGCGACCGGCGGAGCGTGCCGTCGCTTCAGCGGCTGCTCGGCCACCTCGAGACGTCGCTGAAGGATCTGGAGCGCGCGGTCGGCGTCTAACGGACGCGCCACCCGTCGGGCATCCCGTCGCGCTTTCGGTATAGCGTTCCCGCTATGAGTCGAGTGTCGATCATCACCGGTGGCGCCGGTGGCATGGGCCAGGCGACTGCCCGCATCCTCGGACATGACCATGCCCTGGTCCTGTGCGACGTCAGGAAGGACCGGCTCGACACCGCGGCCGCGGAGTTGGCCGACGCGGGCATCACCGTCACCGCCGTGCACTGTGATGTCACCGACCGGGCGGCGGTCGATCGGCTCTTCGAGACGGCGACCGGCGTGGGCACGATCGCCTCGGTGGTTCACACCGCGGGCGTGAGCCCCAGCATGGGTGACGCCGAATATGTGATGCGCACCAACGCGATCGGCACGGTCAACGTCAACGAGGCGTTCTTCGAGGCGGCCTCCGAGGGCGCCGCGATCGTCAACGTCGCATCCATGGCCGCGCACCTGCTGCCCGACGAGATGATCCCCAAAAACAAGTTCCCGCAAGCGATGGCCGATCAGGACGCGTTTATGGCCGACATGCTTGCCGCGTGCGACATCGCCGGGCCGGAGGCGCGTTCGGGCATTGCCTACGCCGTCAGCAAGAGCTTCGTGCGGTGGTACAGCTCGTCACAGGCCGAACGGTTCAACGGCAAGGGCCTGCGCATCGTCTCGGTCTCCCCGGGATCCGTCGACACCGAGATGGGCAGGCTGGAGGAGCAGGCAGGCGCAGGCGCGATGGTCACCGACGCCGCCGTCCCGCGGTGGGGCACACCGCAGGAGATGGCCGAGCTGTTCGCGTTCTGCGTCAGTCCCAAGGCGGGCTACCTCACCGGCACCGACATCCTCAACGACGGCGGAGTGGTCGCCTCCATGACGGAACGGGCGCGCAAGGCCGCCGAAAGCGCCTGAGGCGCAACGCTAAACGTGTGACGGTAGCGGGCCGGCCAGTTTGGCCGGGCGGCACCACAGGGCGGCCGTCGCGCAGAACACCATCGCCACCCCGAAGGCCACCTGCACGTTGAACACGTCGGCCGCGCCGCCGAGCACGGCCGCGGCGATGGGACGTGAACCGAGGAAGCCGACCAGCCAGAGCGCCATGATGCGCCCGCGCAACGGCTCGGGCGCCCGCTCCTGCACGACGGTACTCAGCCCGGTCATCGCCCAACCGAAACCCAGTCCGGCAAGGACGAACCCCGCGATGGCCACCGCGGTCACCGGCGCGGCCGCGAGCACCGCACACCCGAACCCGAGCCCTGCCAGCCCGATCGCCGACACGTTCTGCGACGCGATCCGGCCGCGCAGCAACGCCAAGGTCGCCATGCCGACCGCCGCGCCTACACCGAACACCGCGGACAGCGTTCCGACCAGGCTGGCCCCGCCGCCGAGTTCGTCGGCCAACGACGGGGTCAGTGTGATCGACGAGTCGGACGCCAGGCCGACGGTGGTCACCGCGAGCAGCGCCAGCAACAGCGGGCGATCGCGCCACACGTATCGCAGCGCCACGCGCACGCGGTAATCGGTGTCGGCGAGCCGCGTCGGCGGTGCGGGGAACCGCACGGCGAGAAGGAAGAACGCGAACACGAGATGCAGAACCGCGCTGACCGCGAACGCGGCTCCGGCCCCCAGATGCGCGGCGATGTACGCGCCCGCCGCGGGGCCGACGATGCGCCCGATGGTCATGGGGAAGCTGTTGAGCGCCATGGCCGTCGACAGTTCACCGTCGCGG
Organism: Mycobacterium sp. 852002-51152_SCH6134967; assembly: GCF_001667105.1. NCBI lineage: Bacteria > Bacillati > Actinomycetota > Actinomycetes > Mycobacteriales > Mycobacteriaceae > Mycobacterium > Mycobacterium sp. 852002-51152_SCH6134967. Next base: position 33,155 of record NZ_LZIK01000055.1, read on the forward strand.
ATGAGGTTCGGCACGATCGACTGCATCGCCGGTCCGCCCACCACGAAGCCGAACCCGACCAGCAAGGTGCCCAGGAGTACGGGAACCGCATCGGAGATGTCGTGTCCTGCGGGGTCGGCGAACAACCACACCGCCGTGAATCCGGAACCGGCCACACACAACACCCGGCCGAGCAGGATCTGCCGCGCGGGGTTGCCGGTGTCGGCCCACTTGCCGCTCATGGGGCTGAGGATCAGCTGGGGCGCGAACTGGACGACGCCGACCAACCCCACCATGAGGGCTGACCGCGTCGCGTCGAACATCACGATCGCGGCGACGATGCCGTGCGTCCAGACCGCCACGACCGAGAAGATCTTTCCCCAGAACAACGCGCCGAACACCGGATCGAACATCAACCCGAGCGCACCGCGTTCCTGCGGTGGGGCGGTGGCTTCGGCGGTCATCGGGCCGACGCCCCTTCGAACCGTTCGGCCAACCGGTCGAGAAGATCGACCAGGGTGTCGACGCTGGCGTCGGGCCAGTCCTCGATCATCTCGGCGACCAGTTCACGCCTGCGGTCGGTCACCGTCTGCGAGGCCTCGTGCCCGGCCTCGGTCAGCACGAGCATGCAGCGGCGCTGATCGTCGGCGGCGAACGTCTTCGTCACCAGGCCTGCGGCGACGACGGCGGCCACCGACCGGCTCGCGGTGGAGTGGTCGACGGCAAGGAAGTCGGCGACGTCGCGGATGGAGGCGCCGCCGGAAAGCTGCTGGCACTGCTCGACCGCGCGCAGCACCCGCAGGGTCGACGCGCTGGTCACGGGGCCTGCGCCGTCGAGAAGACGATCCCGCCAACCGGGCCGCTGCCGCGCGACCGCGATGCGGGTCAGCAGTTCGTCGAGTTGGTCGTATCGTGACGGCGCCACTAAGTATGCATAGCACATACATATATCTGGGACGAAATCGAGGCCGGCGATGATCATCGCGTGCGGCCGGTAGTGGTCGCTCCGCGTGTGGGAGCCGCTTCAGGACGGTGAAAGGATGAGGCGTGACGTCGCGTCTGCACGATCCCGACTGGCGAGGCTTCGCCAGCGACAACAATGCCGGTGTACATCCGGAGGTGCTCGCCGCCCTGGCCGCCGCCAACGGCGGCCACCAACCCGCATACGGACAGGACGCGTACACCGCGCGGTTGCAGGAGGTGATCGGCGAACACTTCGGCGCGGGCGCCGAGGTCTACCCGGTCTTCAACGGCACCGGCGCGAACGTGGTTGCGCTGACCAGTGTTCTGCCGCGCTGGGGCGCCGTCGTCAGCGCGTCGACGGCCCACATCCACACCGACGAAGCGGGCGCTCCCGAGCGCATGACCGGGATCAAGCTGCTGACGGTGCCTACCACCGACGGCAAGCTGACCCCCCAACTCGTCGCCCGCGAGGCGTGGGGTTGGGGTGACGAGCATCGGGCCCAGCCGCTTGCGGTGAGCATCACGCAGACGACCGAGATGGGCACCGTGTACACGCCGGACGAGGTGCAGGCGGTGGCGGACTTCGCCCACGCCAACGGGATGGCGGTGCACATGGACGGGGCGCGGCTGTGGAATGCGGCAGCGGCGCTCGGCGTGCCGTTCCGGGCGTTCACCACGGATGCGGGGGTCGACGTCCTCAGCTTGGGCGGCACGAAGAACGGCCTGCTCGGCGCCGAGGCGGTGGTCGTGCTCGATACAGCCCGTGCTCACGGGCTGAAGTATCTGCGGAAACTGACGATGCAGCTGGCGAGCAAGATGCGCTTCACTTCGGTGCAGCTGCTGACGCTGTTCGAGAACGACCTCGGCCTGCGCAGCGCCGCGCACGCGAACGCGATGACGGCGCGGCTGCGCTCGGCCCTCGAGGCCCACATCGCCGAGAGACGGCTGACCGGGCTCGCATTCACCCAGGAGAGCCCGGCGAACGCGATCTTCGCGTCGCTGCCGACCGATGCGGCCGACCGCATTCGCGAGCGGGTGCGGTTCTACGACTGGGACCGCTCGCGCGGCGAGGTGCGCTGGATGACGGCGTGGGACACCACCGAGGCGGACGTCGACGAGTTCGTGACGGCGATCCTCGCCGAGATGTGATTTGGGTGCGGTTTGTCGCGCTGAGCGCAACGAACTGCACCGAAGTCGCACTGGCATGATGCCGGGGTGACTTACCGCGTCCCAACCCTCGCCGAGATCGTCGCCACGCTCGAGGTGGACCGACGCGGCGACCGGCACTTCGTCGCGACGCAACTAGACAACCCGGCACACCACATCGTCGGCGGACACATCGCCGGCCAGGCTCTGATGGCGGCCAGCAGGACCGCTCCCGGCCGCACGCCGCACAGCGCGCACGTCTACTACGTGCGCGCAGGCGATGCCCGCTATCCGGTCGACCTGCACGTTGACGTGGCACGCGACGGCGGAACGCTGTCGACACGTCAGGTCACCGCGGTCCAGGACGACCAGATTCTGCTCGAGGCGCTGGTGTCGCTGAGCGCGCCCGTCGATTCACTCGACTATCACCAGCCGATTCCCGATGTACCACAACCGGATTCGCTTGCGCCGGTGCAGCAGCAACTGGCGGACTTCGCCGATGAGCACAACGGCTTCTGGGTGCGGCCGCAGCCGTTCGACCTGCGCTACATCGATGCGCCACCGCGCTTGGCGCTCGAGCTCGGCGAACCGTCGCCGCGGATGCGGATGTGGTGGCGGCCAGGTGAGCCGGTGGCCGACGACGAGGTGCTGCACAGCTGCCTGCTGGCCTACCTGTCGGGCACGACGATGGTCGAGACGGCGCTCGCCATGCGCGGCGCCACCCCGATCGGCACGTTCAACGCGCTGATCGACCACGCGCTGTGGTTCCACCGGCCGGTCGACATGTCGGATTGGGTGCTGTCCGACCAGTTTTCGCCCAGCGGTGTCGCCGGTCGCGGGCTGACCACGTCGACGATGTACAACCGGGCCGGACAGCTGGTGTGCCTGGCGACCCAGGAACTGTATTTCGGCCGGGCCGCCGCCTGAACCTCACCGTCCTGTCGCACCGTCGATCTGTTCGCGCAGGATGTCCATATGGCCCGCGTGCCGACCGGTCTCCTCGATCATGTGGACCAGCGCCCACCGCATCGAGGGCTCGGACCCGCCCTTGGCCGGTCGTGGCGCGCGCGACTCCAGGTCCTCACAAGCGGCGATGACCGCGTTGGCCCGCCTGATCGCATCCCGGTAGGCGTCGATCAGACCCTCGATGGTTTCGGCAGGCCCCGCCTGAAAGGTCGCCGGCCAGTCGTCGACGTGTTCGCCGAGGAACGTGTAGCGCTCCACGTGCGCAAGGTGTTTGAGCAACCCGAGCACGTTCGTGCCCGACGGCACACCCGCGGTGCGCACCGCGGGTTCGGGTGCACCATGCACCTTGTCGACGACGCAGGTCCGCAGGTAGTCGAGAAACCCGACCAGTACCTCCTTCTCCGTCGAACCGGTAGACGGTGGCCGGTGGTCTCGGCGTCGTTGCGGCACCGTTGAACTATCTCATCTGAGCCGGCGGCGGACTAGCCCTCGTGGGGGCCCATGGAGCCGAGCGTGAAGATGCGTACCTGGCCTTCCACGCGCGCATGGCATTGCGACAGAAGGGGTTCGGACAACTCCTCGTGCAGGATGACCTCGATGGGTCCGGCTTCGCCGTCGAGCAGGACCCGGATCAGGTGCTCACCGCGTTCGACGTGCAACGGATGCAGCGCGTCGATCCGGTCGTCGCCGTAGCGCTCACGGGCGAAGTACTGGGCGGCCTGCACGGCGTGCGGAAGCGATGTGCGTCCGCGCAGGAAACGGTTGTCCAACCGGCCCTCAAGGTACAGGCGTACCAGTCCCGCGGCGTCCGCGGAGTCCACCCTCCCGTAACACAGCCCTTCCGGCAGGATGAGCATGGTCGCGGCGAACCGGTCGCCACCGAGATGCGAACACTCCCAAGTGAATTCCGGGTACTCCGCAGCGATCGCGCGGCATGCGCTGCGGCCGCGCACCGCACAACACTGGTCATGCTTGCCGTGTGAGCAGATCGCGATCAGCGGATCGGTCGTGATGCTCCCGTCGCTGCCGTCGAGTGCGAGCTCGAGAAGGTCACGAGGGTCGTCGACCTCTCCGTGGTGCAGTGCCTCCTCGCCGACGCCGCAGTGCGCCACATACCAGCGCCACCGCGGTGTGTCGGGTCGACGGCCGTGCTTGCGGATCGCGGCGATGCGCATACCCGCCTTCTCGGCCCGACGCACGATCGCGCGGCCGAGTTGCGGGTCAATGCTGGTCGGCGACTGCAGGAACGCCGACGGTCCCCAGGCGCCGCTCAACTCGAGCAGCAGCCACGCCGAGCCCGCCGACGCGGTGCCGTACATCGGGTCGTCGCGGGCCAGCGATTGATCGCTGCACGGGATTCTCCTGGCGACCGTCATCCGGCGTCTGCCGGCGAGTTCCGTTGAACGGGAACGACGCTGCTGACGGGAACGAGGACGCCCTCCCGCAACAATCGCCGGATGAGGACCGTTGCGTCGGCGACGTCCAAGCCGGGCGTGTCGGCCGCGTCGACGACGGCTCCTTCGTGCAGCGCACGAACGGCCGCACCACAGGTCTGCGGGAACGCGATGGTCCGGTCCGGCAGGCGCAACACGATCCGGTCACCGGACTGGTCGACGGTTGCGCTCAGCCCGTGTCGCCACCGGACGGCCGTCTCCCCGGCTCGCTCGGATGCTGCAAGGGAGGCCAGCGGCCGCACGGCCACGGGTCGGGTCCGGTCGGCGTGACGCCGTGCCAAGTGCGCGGCAGCGCCCGCGCTCAGGGCCGCCGCGTCGTCTCGCAGCGACCCGACCATTTCCGCCATGACCTTCGACACCGTCGCCATCGTCTCATCCGCATCGGCGACACCCATGGGCAGAGACCCACGGAAGGCCGCGTCGGCGGCCAACTGGTCGACGACGGCGCGCGCCACGTCGACCGCCGTCACCGAGGAGATCCCGATGGTGAGGTGGATCGACGTCATCTGCAACGCCTGTGCCGAATGCACCCACCCGCGCGGCAGGTAGAGGGCGTCGCCCTCCTCGAGCACCGTGTTGATGACCGGTAGATCCTGCGCCACCCGCTTCTCGATCGCCGCGCGATGCCCCGTCCACGGCTGCGAGGGCAGCGGGTGCTCGTACACCGGCTCGTGCACGATCCAGCGCTTCTGACCCGACACCTGCAGGACGAAGACGTCGTGCACGTCGTAGTGCGGATCGAAACCCCGGTTCACCGGCGGGGTGATGTAGGCGTTGGCCTGCACCGGGTGGCCGAACTCGTCGACCGCCTGCCGGACGAAGTCGATGAGCGGAGGCCACAGCCGGTGCAGGCCCTGCAGCACTATCGTTGCGCCTGAGGCGAACTGACTCAGCAGCTTGGCCGAGTCGATCTGGTCGGCAATCTCCGCGCCAAAGCCGGCGGGCCCCAGATAGCAGTCCTTGGGCAGGACGTCGCCCTCTTTGGCCAGCCGGATGAACGGCGCGCGCACCCCGCGCTCGGCGATCAGTTCGTCGACCGTTTCGGGCGAGAGCAGATCGCTGAAGTCGCGGGGTAGCGCGTCGGCCCGGGTGAGCAACGGTTGACGGCCCCAGTACTCGTCGGCGAACCGTCGGGCGTCAACCGCAGCGCAGCGCCGAAGCATCATCGGTCAGGGGTCACGCGGTCCCGTCGGCGCCGCCGTCGTGTCCTTCGGGGTTGGAGCCGCCGTCGGCTGGGCCCTCTCCACCGGCTGTGCCGTCGGCGCCGCCGTCGTGTCCTTCGGGATTGGAGCCGCCGTCGGCTGGGCCCTCTCCACCGGCTGTGCCGTCGGCGCCGCCGTCGTGACCTTCAGGGTTCGAACCGCCGTCAGCGGTCCCTTCGCCGCCTGCGCCCGAGGTGGTCATGTCGTCATCGTCGAGTGCCATGTCGATCCCTTCCGTAGGGGCTGTGGTCTGGAGGGAGTTGCCCCGGACGGTGCCGACGAAACCCCGCGAAACTATGGTCGAGCGGTGACGATCTCCTACGACGAGTCGCTGCGCGAGCGGATCGAAGCGAACCTGTCCGGACACGACCGTCGCGCCGTGAGCGATCCGACGAAACGCCACGCCGCGGTCGCCGTCGTGCTCGTCGACTCCGAGGTCGGCGAGGACAGAGTGGATCCTGTCGACGTCGACGGCTGGAACGACGGGCGAGGAATGCCCGACGCTCGGCTCGACGGCCGGATGGTCGACGTCTCCGGTGGCGCCGCTTTCTTCCTGTGCCGCAGGGCATCCAGGTTGACGTCGCACGCCGCGCAGTGGGCGCTGCCCGGCGGTCGGCTGGACCCGGGCGAGACCGTGGTCGACGCCGCGTTGCGCGAGCTCGACGAGGAGGTCGGTGTCAGGCTGCCGGATTCGGCGGTGTTGGGTCTGCTCGACGACTACCCGACGCGGTCCGGATACGTCATCACCCCGGTGGTGATCTGGGGCGGGGGACGGCTCGACCCGCGGCCTGCGCCCGAGGAGGTCGTCGCGGTGTACCGGGTCGGCCTGCATCAGCTGCAGCGCCCCGACTCTCCGCGGTTCATCGACATCCCGGAGAGCCCACGGCCGGTCGTGCAGGTCCCGCTGGGCAACGACCTGATCCACGCGCCGACCGGCGCCGTGCTTCTGCAATTGCGCTGGCTGTGTCTGGAGGGCCGTCACGATCCGGTCGACGAACTCGAGCAACCGGTCTTCGCATGGAAGTAGGACGAGCACAATGCGGATGGAGCCACATGGATGGGCAAGCCGGGCCGAAGGCGGGTACCCGGCCGGCAACCGCACGAGAGGAACGGGGTAGACCGTGAAATTGGCGCTGAGTGACGAGGACGCGGCATTCCGCGAGGAGCTGCGACGGTTCTATACCTCCGAGATTCCCGAGGACATCCGCGAGCGGGGCAAAACCGGGCACTCGAAGTTCCCCGAGGACATGGTCACCAGCCAGCGAATCCTGCATGCCAACGGCCTGGCCGTACCGAACTGGCCGGTCGAGTGGGGTGGCAAGGACTGGACGCCGCTGCAGCGACAGATCTGGCTCGACGAGATGCAGCTGGCCGGTGTCCCCGAACCGCTGGCGTTCAACACCAAGATGGTGGGCCCGGTGATCGCCCAGTTCGGCTCACAGGCCATGAAAGAACGCTTCCTGCCGCCGACGGCCAACATCGACATCTGGTGGTGTCAGGGCTTCTCCGAACCGGAGGCCGGCTCCGACCTCGCGTCGCTGCGGACCACGGCCGTCCGCGACGGGGACACCTACGTCGTCAACGGCCAGAAGACCTGGACGACGCTCGGTCAGTACGCCGACTGGATCTTCCTGCTGGCTCGCACCAACCCGGATGCGCCCAAGCGCCAGGCCGGCATCTCGTTCCTGTTGGCCGAGATGTCGACGCCGGGCATCACGCTGCGCCCGATCGAGTTGATCGACGGCAGCTACGAGGTCAACGAGGTCTTCTTCGAGGACGTGCGAATCCCGGCCGATCAACTCGTCGGCGAGGAGAACCAGGGCTGGACCTACGCCAAGTTCCTGCTCGGCAACGAGCGCACCGGCATCGCCCGAATCGGGCTGACCAAACTGTGGATGGCACAGGTGAAGGAACACGCCGCCAAGCTCGAGGTCAACGGCACACCGCTGCTGGAGGACCCGCTGTTCGCGGCTCGGGTGGCCGAGATCGAAACCGGGCTGCTCGCGCTGGAGCTCACGCAGATGCGGGTCAGCGGATCCGAGGCCGACGGTAAGCCCAACCCCGCGTCGTCGATCCTCAAGCTGCGCGGCAGCCAGTTGCAGCAGGCCGCCACCGAGCTGTTCGTCGAGGTGGCCGGGCCGGCGGCGCTGCCGTTCGATGCCGGTGATATCGACGTGCCGACCTGGGCGAAGGACGCCGCGCCCCGCTACTTGAACTATCGGAAGACGTCGATCTACGGCGGTACCAACGAGGTTCAACGCAACATCATCGCTTCGACCATCCTGGGATTGTGAGCCTGCCGTGGATTTCGACCTGACCGAGGAACAGCAACTACTGCGCGACGTCACCCGCGACGTGCTGACGGGCCGCGAAAGCGTCCGGCCCGAGGGGGAACCCGGCTGGAGCCGCGAGGTGTGGGGCCAACTGGCCGAGGTGGGCATCCTCGGGCTCGGCTTCGACCCGACGGAGGCCGGCCAGATCGAGGTGATGGTGGTGCTGACCGAGATCGGCAAACGGCTTGCGCCCGAACCGGTCGCGCAGGCCGCGATGGTCCCCGGCGCCCTGATCGCCGAGGTGGGCAGCGACCAGCAGAAGGAGATCCTGGACGCGGTGGCGAGCGGTGAGACGCTGCTGGCCTTTGCCCATGCGGAGCCCGGATCGCGGCTGCCGTCCGCCGAACCCGCCACGCGCGCGGAGCAGAGCGGCGATGCGTGGACGCTCACCGGGCGTAAAAATCCCGTACTGGCCGGCGACACCGCCGACACGATCGTTGTCACCGCGGCGCTGCCAGGCGGCGGCGTGGGGCTGTTCGTCGTTGACGGCGCGGCGGTGGATCGGGCGCCGTATCGGACGTTCGACGGCCGCGGTGGTGCACAGCTCGAGTTCGACTCCACACCCGCCGAACCTCTTGGCGGGGGCGGGGATGCGACCGAACACGTCGCGCGAACGGTCATCCGCTATCAGTCGGCGCTGTGCTCGGAGGCGGTCGGAGCGATGGAGGAAGCGCTGCGGCTCACCACCGAATACCTCACCAGCCGAAAGCAATTCGGCGTTCCGTTGAGCAAGTTCCAGACGCTGACGCAACGTGCGGCAGACATGTACGTCTCGCTCGAACTCGCGCGCAGCATGAACTACTACGCCGCGATGACGATCGCCGACGGCAGGTTCGACCCGGTGATCGCCGCACGGGCCAAGTTCCAGATCGGGCGCTCGGGCCGGCATATCGCGCAGGAGGCGATCCAGCTGCACGGCGGTATCGGGATGACCGCGGAGTATCCCGTAGGCCATTACGCGGCGCGACTCACGGCCATCGACAACACGTTCGGTACCACCGACGACCAGCTCCGCACGCTGATCGAGCACGTCGGCGACTACGGAACGGTCTCGCTGTAACACCTGCGATTACGGTGCGCTACCAGTCGCGAATCGATCGGTAGCGCACGAAAGCCACTGAAAGGCGCCATGTTCATCGTCATCTTGGGCACGGTGCTCGCTCTCATGCACGCCTACTTGTGGAAGCGCCTGATCAAGGACACCACCCGGCCGGGCAGGGTCCGCTGGATACTGAGCGCCGTCTTCGCCGGGTTGGCGGGGCTGCTGCTCGCGGCGCTGTTCCTACCCCGGCTGACCGGTCCGGTCGACGCGGGCTGGTACACCTGGCCCGGCTATGTGTGGTTCGGGCTGGCCGCATACCTGCTGCTGATGCTGCTGGTGCTTGAACCCGTGCGGCTCGCGCTGCGGCGGTGGGTCCGCCAGGCGCCGGCGGCGACACCCGAGGACCCGAACGGGTTGAGCCGCCGGTTGTTCCTGGCCCGCGCGAGCGCCGTGGCCGCGGGTGCCGCGTCGGTGGGTCTGGTCGGCGTCGGTACGGCCACCGCGCTGGGACCGCCGGACGTGCTGCGGGTGCCGGTGCGGCTGCGCAACCTGGACCCGGCGTTTCGTGGGTTTCGCGTCGCGGTGGTGTCCGACATCCACCTCGGACCCCTGGCAGGCAGGGCGCACACCGCGCGGATCGTCGACATGATCAACGAGACCGCCCCCGACCTCGTCGCGATCGTCGGTGACGTCGTCGATGGTTCCGTCGCCGAACTCGGCCCGGCCGCAGCTCCTTTGGGCGATCTGACCGCCCGCGAGGGCTCCTTCTTCGTCACCGGGAACCACGAATACTTCGTCGACGACACATTGGAATGGCTCCGCGAGATGGAGCGATTGGGCATTCAACCGCTGCGCAACGAGAACACCCCGATCCGCCGTGGCGGTGCGGTTCTCAACCTGGCGGGGGTCAACGACGTTGCCGGCGAACGAGTCTCGGACGGACCGGATTTCGACCGCGCGTTGGCAGGGGTATCCGCTGACGGGCCGACGATGCTGCTTGCGCACCAGCCGGTGCTCGTCGAGGAGGCCGCCGCGCGCGGGGTCGACCTTCAGCTGTCCGGGCACACCCACGGCGGGCAGATGTGGCCGTTCCACTACGTCGTGCGCGCCGTGCAACCCGCGCTCGCGGGCCTGTCGACCGTCGAGGACACCCAGTTGTACGTGACCCGCGGCGCCGGCTACTGGGGTCCGCCAGTGCGCATCGGAGCCCCGCCGGACATCACGGTGCTGACGCTGGAGCAGTAACCCCTCTGGTACGGCCGTACCAGGAAGCAGCGCGGCAGGTACCTAGACTGCTCCCATGACGTCGCGTCCCGTACCGCACGACGGACTGCTGCGGATCGAGGACTGCCTGGACGCCGACGACCAGGTTGCGGTGCCCGCCGGGGTGAACCTGATCTCGCTGATCGACCGCAACATCGCCAACGTCGGCGAGGCACCTGCCTACCGCTACCTCGACCACACCGGAGACGGGCGGGTCGTCGAGCTCACCTGGAAACAACTCGGCGTACGCCTGCGAGCCGTCGCCGCGAGCCTGCAACGCGTGACCCAGAGGGGTGACCGCGTCGCAATCCTGGCGCCGCAGGGACTCGACTACGTCGTCGCCTTCTTCGGTGCGATCAAAGCGGGCGCGATCGCGGTCCCGCTGTTCGCGCCCGAACTACAGGGCCACGCACAACGACTGGAGACCGCGCTGCGCGATTGCGAACCGTCGGTCGTGGTGACTACGGCGGCCGCGGCCGCGAACGTGCGCAGCTTCCTGTCCGGTCTCGACGGCGTGCCGACTCCGCGCGTCGTCGTTCTCGACGACATCGGCGTGACAGGCGATTTCGAGCCGGTGGAGCTGCCGCTCGACGCCGTATCCCATCTGCAGTACACCTCGGGCGCGACGCGATCCCCGGCCGGAGTCGAGATCACGCACCGGGCGGTCGGCACGAACCTGATCCAGATGATCCTGTCCATCGACCTCCTCGACCGAAAAGTTCACGGGGTCAGCTGGTTACCGCTGTTTCACGACATGGGTCTTTCGATGATCGGGTTCCCCGCCGTGTACGGCGGACATTCGACGCTGATGTCGCCCACCGCCTTCATCCGACGCCCGCAACGCTGGCTCAGGGCATTGTCGGACGGGTCGCGCGAAGGCCGCGTGGTCACGGCGGCACCGAATTTCGCTTACGAATACGCCGCCCAACGCGGCCGACCCGCAGAAGGCGACGCCCTCGACCTGAGCAAGGCGGTGCTGATCATCGGCTCGGAGCCCGTCAGCATCGACGCGATCACCGCCTTCAACGACGCGTTCACGCCATACGGGTTGCCGCCGAACGCGTTCCGGCCGTCCTACGGAATCGCCGAGGCCACACTGTTCGTCGCGACCATCGAACCCGACGCCCACGCCGCCGCGGTACACCTCGACCGTGCGCAGCTCAGCGCGGGCCGCGCGGTGCCCGTCGCCGCCGACTCGCCCGACGCGGTGGCCCATGTGTCGTGCGGGAAGGTGGCGCGCAGTCAGTGGGCCGTCATCGTCGATCCCGACACCGGCGCCGAACTGCCCGACGGAAGTGTCGGTGAGATCTGGCTGCACGGGGCCAACCTCGGGCGCGGCTACTGGGGTCGACCGGACGAGTCGCGCCACGCCTTCGAGGCCCGGCTCGCGTCCCGGATCATACCCGCCAGCCACGCGGAAGGCGTTGCCGAGGAAGCGAACTGGCTGCGTACCGGCGATCTCGGCGTCTACCACGACGGTGAGCTGTTCGTCACTGGACGGCGCGCCGATCTGATCGTCATCGACGGCAGACACCACTATCCGCAGGACATCGAGTCGACCGCCGAAGGCGCCTCGGCGATGACACGAGCCGGACACGTCACCGCGTTCACCGTCCCCGCACCCCACGGTGCAGCCCTCGTGATCGTCGCCGAACGCGCGACAGGAACCGCTCGCAACGATCCCGCACGGGAGATCGACGCGATCCGCTCCGATGTGCTTGCGCGGCACGGTATCCCGGTCGCCGACATCCGGTTCGTCGCGGCCGGCGTCATTCCGCGCACGACCAGCGGCAAGCTGGCCCGCGGTGCCTGCCGCCGCGAGTACCTCGATGGCAAGCTGAAAGACTAGCGAACGCCGAGCTTCTCACGCACCATGTCCGCCAGGGAGCGGGCCGCGGACACCGGGCGGAAAGCGCGGGCGGCCGCGGTGAGCGCCTCCTGTGCCTCGGCGCTGAGCTCGATGTCGGCGGCTGCCACGTTGAACTCGAGTTGTTCGACGCTGGACGCGCCGGGGATCGCGACGACGCTCGGCAGGTGAATCAGCCACGCCAGCGCCACCTGCGCGGGTTTCGCGCCGACATCGGCGGCGACGTCGCGCAGCGTCTGCAGCAGCGGTTCGGCCCGCCGCAGGTTCTCGGTGCCGAACAGCGGGTTCGTCGCGCGCACGCCGCCGGGCCGGTTGTCGGGGCCGTACTTGCCGCCGAGCAGGCCCTGGGCCAGCGGACTGTAGGCGATCACGATGCGGTTCTCACGCTCGGCGAACGGCACCAGACGCTCGAGCGCCTGGGGATGCGCCAGCGAGAAGTGCACCTGATTGCTGATCACCGGTCGTCCGAGCGCGGTGTCGGCCCTCTGCCAGCGCGACAGCGAGTAGTTCGACACACCCGCCGCACCGATCACGCCGTCGTCGATCAGGTCGCGCATCCCCGGCATGATCACCGAATCGGGCACCACCGGGTTGGACTGGTGGATCTGATACAGCGGGATCTTTTGCAGCCCCAGCCGCCGCGCGCTGGCGTGCGCGCGCTGCTTGACCACCGCCGGGAACGGGGCGACCGGGAAGACCTTGCTGGCCACCGCCACGTCGGAGCGCTGGTCGCCCAGCGCCTCGCCGAGGATCCGCTCGCTCTTGCCGAAACCATAGATCTCGGCCGTGTCGAACAACGTGACGCCCAGCGCCAGCGAACGCTGCACGATTTCTCGCGCCGGACCGGCGGCGTAACTGTCGCCGTAGCCCCACTCCCGAGACCCGAACTGCCAGGTCCCAAGCCCAATGCGGCTTACCCGGCCCACTCCCTCGACCTCCAAGTACTTCACGGAGGCCACAGTACTGACGCTGCAAATCGATAACGATGGGTTTTGGCGCTCCGGGGCCGGGGTATGTGAGGCGCGCTGCAGAAAGTCGGCATGACACAAGTCTCGAAAGGCGTAGCGCATGCTCGAGTTCATCTGCCCCACATGCGGGCATTTCAGCCTCGAAGAGGTCGTTTGCGAGTCCTGCAGCGGCTGGGCCGGTGAGCCCGACCTGGCGATGGCCGGATGACCATGTCTCTTTACCGCTCGCTGCATCCGCTCGATCTCGTCATGGCCTCGACGCGGATGTACGCGTCGCTGCCCGTAGTCGGCAAGCACCTCGAGCCGTTTGCCGGCCTGACCGCGATGATGATGTACGGCCACCACTACGCTCCGGCAGCGCTACGCGGCATGGCCTCGCGCCGACTGAGCTCCGACGCCGCGGAGGCCGCGCCCGCCGATTTGCCCGGTGAGGCCATCTCGCCTTCGCGCGGGAGGCGGACGCCGCCCTACTTGCGGTTCCGCGCTCAGCGCCAGCGGTGCCTCTACCGCAGCTCGGTGCGCTACGGCGACCATCCCGCACAGCTGCTCGACGTCTGGCGGCTGCCCGACCTGCCGCCCGATGCGCCGGTGCTGCTGTTCGTCCCCGGCGGCGCGTGGGTGCATGGCTCCCGCGTCATGCAGGGCCACACGATGTTGCACCACCTGGTCAAGCAGGGCTGGGTCTGTCTGACCATGGACTACCGGGTGTCCCCGGTGAACCGCTGGCCCCGCCATATCGCCGACGTCAACGCCGCGATCGCGTGGGCGCGGGCCAACGTCGACAAGTTCGGCGGCGACCGGAACTTCGTCGCGGTCGCCGGCTGCTCCGCGGGCGGGCACCTGGCCTCCCTGGCGGCCCTCACTCCCGGCGACCCGAGGTTCCGCGGCGAGCTCACCGAGGACGCCGACACCACCGTGGACGCGGTGGTCGGGATCTACGGGCGCTACGACTGGCAGGACCGGTCGACGCCCACCCGCAAGAACTTCCAGAACTTCCTGGAGCGCGTTGTCGTCGGCCGCTCGCAGGCCAGGCACCCCGACGTGTTCGAGGCCGCCTCACCGCTGGCCCGCATCCACGCGGACGCGCCGCCGTTCTTCCTCATCCACGGGGAGCAGGACACCATCATCCCGGTCGGTGAGGCCCGCGTGTTCGCGGACAAGCTGAGCGCGGTGTCACGAAACCGGGTGGAGTACAGCGAGATTCGGCGTGCAGGGCACGCATTCGACCTCGTCGACTCGTCTCACGCGCGACGGCTGGCGGTCGAGGTCGGCAGATTCCTCAACGACGCCCGCGCCCGCCAACTCGAGGGCGAGACCGCCGCGGCCGTCTAACCCGTGCTGATCGGGCGCGATGCGGGAAGTCTTTCGGCATGCGCATCGTCATCACCGGGGCCTCCGGCAACGTCGGGACCGCGCTGCTGGGCGGCTGACCGAAAGCGACACCGGGCACGACATCGTCGGGGTGGTGCGGAGGCCGCCCGAGCCGACCGGCGTCTACGGGCGCATCCGCTGGCACAAACTCGACCTCGCCGACCCGGATGCGGCGACCCAGCTGCGCGGGGTCTTCGACGGCTCTGATGCCGTCGTCCACCTCGCGTGGGGGTTTCAGCCGACCCGCAACACCGAATACCTGAACAGCGTCGGCGTCGGCGGCACCACGTCCGTCCTCGAGGCGGCCCATGACGCGCGGGTCGGCCGGCTTGTGCACCAGTCGTCGGTGGGCGCGTACGCGCCGGGGCGCTACGGCCAGTACGTCGACGAGTCATGGCCGACCACCGGCATCCGGACATCGCCCTACAGCCGCGACAAGTCGGACGCGGAAGCACTGCTCGACGACTACGAACGCGAGAACGGCGAGGCGGGCGTCCCGATCGCGCGGACGCGCCCCGGCTTCATCGTGCAGCGCGCCGCGGCCAGCGGCCTGATGCGTTACGCGCTGCCTGGCTACGTGCCGATGCTCGCGGTTCCGCTGCTGCCCGTGTTGCCGCTCGACCGCCGCTTGTGCATCCCGCTGGTCCATGCAGACGATGTCGCCGACGCGCTGGCCAGGGTGGTTGAGCGTGGTGCCAGCGGGCCGTTCAACCTGGCGGCCGAACCGCCGGTGGGCCGCGAGCAGGTCGCCGAGGTGCTGAACGCCAAACCGGTCCACGTGCCGTCGGGGGTGCTCGGGGCTCTAGTCGACGTCAGCTGGCGGGCGCGGCTGCAGCCCATCGACCGGGGCTGGATCGACATGGCGTTCAGCGTTCCGCTGCTGGACTGCGGCCGCGCCCAGGCCGAACTCGAGTGGACCCCACGGTGGAATGCGGTCGACGCGCTCGCCGACGTCATCGGCGGGGTGTCTCAGGAGGCGCACACCGAGAGCCCGCCCCTGCGGCGCCGGTCGCTGATCGAACAGTTCCAACGCGACCTCACCAAGGGCTTGCTGACGACAAGACACCTGCCCTAGATGGCCGAGCACCACGAGTCCGTCGTCATCGTCGGCGCGGGTCCCTGCGGGCTGGCGATCGCACGTCAGCTCCGCCACGAGTGCGATGTTGATGCGCTCGTCGTCGACCGCGCCGACGCCGTCGCATCGGCGTGGCGCAACCGCTACGACGGGTTCCGGCTCAACACCTGCGGGTGGTGGTCGCATCTGCCCGGGCAGCGGATCCCACTGCGCTACGGGCGCTGGCCGACCCGCGACGACATGGTCGACTACTTCGACGACTATGTGCGCCGGCAGCACATCCGAGTGTCCTTGGGCCGCAACGTGGTTCGGGTCGACCGCGAGCCGCACGGTTGGCGGCTGGATACCGACGGTACGCCAATCACCGCGGCCGCCGTCGTCGTCGCGACCGGCAACTACCACACGCCTGCGCTGCCCGAGTGGACGGGAATCGAGGGGTTCACCGGTGAGGTGCTGCACTCCGAGCACTACCGCAACGCCGCGCCGTTCGCCGGCCGCGACGTCCTGGTGGCCGGCGCGGGGAACTCGGCGACCGACATCGCGCTGCAGCTCAGCGACGGAGTGGCCCGCCGCGTGTGGATGGCGGTGCGCACGCCCCCGCATCTCGTCCCGCGGTCGGCCGCCGGGATACCGGTCGACGCGTTCAGTGCGGCGTTCGAGCGCCTGCCGGTGCCGGTGTTGGATCAGGCGGCCGCATTGATGCGCAGGGTGTGGTTCGGAGACCTTCGCCGCCAGGGCCTCCCGGCACCCCGCAGCGGCATCTACACGGCGCTGTTGACCGACGAGCAGATCCCGACGATCGGCGACGAGCTCGTCCCGCATGTCAAAGCCGGGCACATCGAGATCGTCGCAGCAGTGGACTCGTTCGACGGTGACAGTGTGATGCTGTCCGACGGCAGCGCGCTGGCTCCCGACGTGGTGATCGCCGCGACCGGCTATCGGCGAGGACTGGAACCGCTCGTCGGCCACCACGGCGTGCTGGACGAGGCGGGCCGGCCGAAGGTCAACGGGCTTCCTTGTGCCGTGCCGGGGCTGTGGTTCGCCGGATACGACGAGCCGCTGATCGGGCCGCTGCGGTCCTTCCGGATGCAGGCCTCGCCGATCGCGCGCGACATCGCGGGCCATCTCTCGGGAAGTGACGAACATCATTGCCCGTCAACAAGATCAACTGCATCGGAGTGTGTCCGTCGTTCGTTGAACGAACCATGACCTCGACGGAGAACTCCGACGTCGTGCAGCGATGCACACCGACCGCCCTCGCCGACAGGCTGCTCGACATCAAGCGGATCTATCACGAGCCCGACATCGAACAGTTCCCCCGCGCACGTCAGGTGCTCGAGCGCTACCCGGATGCCGAGCGCATCGAGGTGCTGTCACATCAGGCGATACCGGGTCTGTACGGAAACGAGGGCAACGTCGAGGACTGGGTCCGCAACAAGCGGGAAATCCTGGTGCTGGGCGAGAAGAAGAGCTTGAGTGCGCGGCGTAACGAGCGGTCCAGCGACTGGATCGCACCGTCGACCGCGAACGGCTGCGCGATGGCGTGCTCCTACTGCTACGTCCCGCGCCGTAAGGGCTACGCCAACCCGATCACGGTGTTCACCAACATCGAGAAAATCACCCGATACCTCGAACGTCACGCCGCGCGGCAAGGTGTGAAGCCGCAACCGAACCAATGCGATCCCGTCGACTGGGTCTACGACATCGGCGAGAACAGCGACTGTTCGGTAGACGCGATGGTCTCCGACAACGTGCGCGATCTCGTCGAGTTGTTCGCGCGAATCCCCAACGCCAAGGCCAGCTTCGCGACCAAATTCGTCAACCGCGACCTGCTCGACTACGACCCGCGTGGCGGAACCCGCGTGCGGTTCAGCTTGATGCCGGCTGAGACGTCGCGGGTGCTCGATGTGCGCACGTCGAAGAGCGCTGAGCGGATCGCCGCGATCGACGCCTTCGTCGACGCCGGTTACGAAGTTCACTTGAACTTCAGTCCCGTTGTCGTCCACGAGAATTGGCTCGCCGACTGGGCGGAGCTGCTCGAGCAGGTCGCCGACGGGACGTCGGATCGTGCAAAGCAGCAGCTGGCCGCCGAGATCATCTTCCTGACCCACAACGAGGGCCTTCACGACGTCAACCTCGGCTGGCATCCCAAAGGGGAGGACCTGCTGTGGCGTCCAGATCTTCAACAGGTCAAGCGCAGCCAGAGCGGGCAGTGGAACGTGCGATACAAGTCGCCGTGGAAGGGCCGCTGGGTCGCCGAGCTGACCGACCTGATCGCCGCCAAGCTGCCGGCGTGCCGGGTGCGCTACGCGTTCTGATTTTGGTTCCTCAACTGCCGCGAGCGACCGCGCGCTGCCAGATGTGCGCGGCATGTCGCGTACAGACACGGTCGCTCGCGGGGGGATTTGGTCGGGGGCAGGGGATGAGTTCGTGAGCCGTCATCCGTTCTGGCGGACAGGAAGCTGTCGAACAAACGGAAGGCTCATCATGAAGATCGTGGTCATCGGCGGAACCGGCCTCATCGGTTCGAAACTGGTGCAGATACTGGACCGGCAGGGCCACGACACGGTGGCCGCGGCGCCGTCGACCGGCGTCAACACGTTCACCGGCGAGGGCCTGCGCGATGTGCTCGAAGGCGCCGACGTGGTTGTCGACGTGTCGAACTCGCCGCAGCTCGACGACTCGGCCCAAGAGTTCTTCCGGACCGCGACGAAGAACCTGCTCGACGCCGAAGAAGCCGCCGACGTCGGCCACCACGTCGCGTTGTCGGTGGTGGGCACCGACCAGATGGCCCCGCAGAGCGGCTACTTCCAGGCCAAACTCGACCAGGAACGGCTGATCAGCGACGGCCCGATCCCGTTCACGATCGTGCACGCCACGCAGTTCTTCGAGTTCCTGCAGACGCTCGCCGACTCGGCGACCGAGGGAGACACGGTGCGGATGCCACCGGTGTACTTTCAGCCGATGGCCGCCGCCGACGTCGCCGAAGGCCTCGCCATCGCCGCGGTGAACGAGCCGGTGAACCGCATCGTCGAGATCGGTGGACCGGTGGAGTTCCTGCTGCCCGACCTGACCCGGACCGCGCTGACCGCCCGCGGCGACACCCGCCAGGTTGTCGCCGATCCCTCGGCGAAGTACTGGGGCATCGACCTGGCCGAACGCACCCTGGTGCCCGGTGAGCGCGCGACGTTGTTCGGCACGCGCTTCGAGGACTGGATTCTGGCGGCCGCCGCCAGGGCCTGACCCCCACCCCTGCGGCGATTTGTGCACGTACGGGAGCGCTGACCGCTCCTGGATGTGCACAAACCGCGGTGTGGACCCGTCGGGGCGTGCCTCGTACGATCCAAGATCAGATCGGGTAAGCCGGCGACCGTCGCGGGTCCACCCAGAGCGCGGGTGGTGTCTATGTCTGGCCAGGGTGGAGCACAAGCCCTCCGTGGCCGTACCCACGAATGCGAAACGCTGAAGAACCTCGTCGCGACCGTGCGATCGGGCAGCTGCCAGGTGCTTGTCCTGCGCGGCGAGGCGGGCGTCGGTAAGACGGCCCTGCTCGACTACGTCTGCCAAACCGCATCGGGATTCCAGATCGTGCACGTCGCCGGTGTGGAGTCCGATATGGAACTCGCCTTCGCGGGCCTACAGCAGCTGTGCGCTCCACTGATGACGCACCTCGACGCGATGCCCGAACCGCAGCGCGAAGCCCTCAACGTCGCGTTCGGCCGCGGCATCGGGGAGACACCGGACCGGTTCCTCGTCGGCCTCGCCGTGTTGAGCATGCTGGCCGCCGCCGCCGACGAACAACCGGTTCTCTGCGTCATCGACGATGCGCAATGGCTGGACCAGGTTTCGGTGCAGACGCTCGGCTTCATCGCACGCCGCCTGCTCGCCGAACCCGTCGCGTTGGTGTTCGCCATCCGGGACCAGCCCGAACTGCTGGCCGGCCTGCCCGAGCTGCCGATCCACGGGCTGTCCGACACCGATGCGCGAGAACTGCTGGAGTCGGTCATGTTCGGCGGCATCGACCCCCGGGTGCGCGACCGCATCGTCGCCGAGACCCGCGGCATTCCGCTTGCCATCCTCGAGGTGCCGCGCAGCGTGTCGGCGACCGAACTGTCCGGCGGTTTCTGGATCTCGGGTAAACGCTCGTCGGCGGCAGCGGTCGAACAGGGTTTCATCCGCCGCATCGAGGCGCTGCCGCCGCCTACCCGGCAGCTACTGCTCATCGCCGCCGCCGAACCGATCGGCGACGCCGCGTTGTTTCTCGGCGCCGCAGCACAATTGGGCATCCCCGTCGACGATCTCGCACCGGCGGAGGCCGACGGCCTCATCGAGTTCGGCCCACGGATGCGGTTCCACCACCCGTTGATCCGCTCGGCCGCCTACCGTGCCGCGGAGTTGGCAGACCGCCGTGCCGTCCACCGCGCCCTCGCCGACGCCACCGACCCCGCCGTCGATCCGGACCGTCGCGCGTGGCATGCGGCCAACGCCGCGGCCGGCCCCGACGAGGCGATTGCCGCCGAGTTGGAGCACTCCGCTGCCCGCGCGCAGAGCAGGGGCGGGATGGCGGCGGCGGCAACGTTTTTGGAGCGCGCCACCGCGTTGACCTCCGACCCGCTTCTGCGCGGGGCCAGAGCGCTGGCCGCCGCTTACGCCAAACGGGATGCCGCGGCGTCGGGAGCTGCGCACGAACTCCTGGCGATCGCCGAACTCGGCCCGCTGACCGACCTGCAGCGGGCTCAGGTAGCGCGGCTACGGGCGCAGATGGACTTCGTCCGAAGCCGCGCCGGTGAAGCCGGTGCACCGCGACTGTCAGAGACCACACCACCACTTCTGGACGCTGCTCGCCGCCTCCATGGTGTCGACGGGTATTCGTCTCGAGAGAGTTATCTCGAGGCGATCGCGGCGTTGATGTACGCGGGCCGCCTCGGGGAGCCCGGTGCGCTGGTACGAGCCGCCGAGGATGCACGAGTCGCGCTGCAGGACGTCTCGGAACTGCCCCGCGCGATCGACCACCTGCTCAAGGGGGTGGCCGAACGGATCACCGGCGGGGTCGGACAGGGCTGGGCGGCGTTGCGGGCGGGGCTGGACGCGATGTGCGATCAAGCAGAGTCCGACGAGACCGCGGTCGGGCGCTGGCTGAAGGTTCCCGGATTCCCGATCCTGCAGGAGTCTTCGGCCCACGAACTGTGGGATGAACAGATCCTTCGTAAGTTGTCGACCGCCGCGGTGCGCTACGCCCGTTCGTCCGGGGCGCTCGCCGGACTGCCGCGCGCCCTCATCTACCGGGCCGGAGTTCACACCTTGGCCGGTGAATTCGCCGCGGCCGAACAGCTTCTCGAAGAGGCGGCCTCGATCACCGCGGCCACCGACCACAACTCCGCTGTTCGGTATCACTGGCTGTTGCTGATGGCATGGCGCGGTGACGTGGAGCAGGCGGGATCGCTGCTTGAAGGCGCCGCGGCCGACGGGATCGCCAGGGGCGAAGGCCGTGTGCTCGGGTTGACCGGCTATGCGACCGCGTTGTTGTACAACGGCCTCGGCCGCTACGAGGAGGCGCTCGCCGTTGCGCGGGAGGCTTGTGACTACGACGACTTCGGAATCCACGGGTGGTGTCTTTTCGAACTGGTCGAGGCGGCGACGCGCGCCGGAGCCGACGACGCGGCCAGGTGGGCCCTTGGCCGGCTCGAGGAGCGGGCGGGCGCCAGCGGCACCGACTGGGGACTCGGCGCGGTGGCCAACGCGCAGGCCCTGTTGGCCGACGACGACGACGCGGATCGACTGTTCGGCGAGTCCATCGAACGTCTGGACCGCGCAGGCATCGTCGTACACGTCGCGCGCGCCCGGCTGCTCTACGGCGAATGGCTGCGGCGGGCCAACCGGCGGATCGACGCGCGCCGCGAACTCACCGAAGCCCACGAGACATTCACGCGAATCGGCGCACAGGCCTTCGCCGAACGTGCGCGCCGCGAACTGGTGGCCACCGGGGAGAAGGTCCGCAAACAGCAGTCGCGGGCGGGCGGCAGTGAGCTGACCGCCCAGGAGGCCCAGATCGCCCGGCTCGCCGCTGACGGCCTGACGAATCAGGAGATCGGCGCCCAGCTGTTCATCAGCACGCACACCGTCGAGTGGCATCTGCGCAAGGTGTTCGTCAAGCTCGGGATCACCTCGCGCAGACAACTTCGCACCGTGTCGTGGGCGAGCTAGTCACTCGACCAGCTTGCCGTCCGCCGACACCGCACGCATCCTGCTGGCGATCTCGGCGGGAATGCCCGCGATAGCTTCGTGTTCGATCTGTCCGGGCCCGGACCACACCAGGTTGACGGTGAGTCGATCGTCCAAATCCGGATAGTCCGAGCGGTTGTGGCAGCCGCGGGTCTCACGTCGTTCCAGTGCGGTCTCGAGCGTGGCGCGCGCCGCGATGACGCTCGCCTTGAGGTCGAAGGCGTGGGCGAGGTCGTGGAAGCCCGCGATGTCGGGGTGTACGCCGACATCGGAAAGCCGCCGCTCGATGTCGTCGAGTTCGGTCAAACCTGTGCGCAGCCCGGTTTCGTCCCGCACCACGCCGGCATGCTCGGTCATCGCGTTGCGCAGCGCGCGCTGCAGGGACCGGACGTTCTCCTTACCGTTGCAGAACAGCACCTCGTCGACCTCGTCGCGGGCCGCGGAAGTGGCTGCCTTGGAGCGGATCTGGGCGTCCAGTCCGGATGAGTAGGCGGCGGCGGCCCGTCCGACGATTCTGCCGTAGACCAGGAGTTCGATGAGCGAGTTGCCGCCGAGGCGGTTGGCTCCGTGCAGGCCGCTGGACGCCTCACCGATGGCGTACAGCCCCGCGACGTCGGTGCTGTGGTCGTCGGGGCGAACCCACACCCCGCCCATCGAATAGTGTGCGGTCGGGGCGATTTCTATCGGTGTGGTGGTGATGTCGAGCAACTGCAGATCCATCAGAGTCTGGTAGACCCGCGGGAGTCGCTCCATGATCTGTGTCCGCGGCAAGTGCGAGACATCCAGCCACACCCCGCCGCGGGGCGTACCGCGCCCCTGCTTGATCTCCGTGTAGGCGGCGAGCGCGACGCGGTCGCGGGTGGACAGCTCCATGCGGTCGGGGTCGTAGCGCTTCATGAAGCGCTCGCCGAGGTCGTTGCGCAGAATCCCACCCTCTCCGCGAGCGGCCTCCGACACCAGCGTCCCGGCCGAGTCTTCGGGTTCGATCAGCCCGGACGGATGGAACTGCAAGAGTTCGGGGTCGCGGATCCGCCCACCGGCTTCGAGCGCCAATCGGAAAGAGTCCCCGGTGTTCTCGTCCCGTCGCGATGAGGTTCGCCGCCAGATCCGGGTGTGACCGCCTGCGGCGAGGATGACCGCGTCGCAGTGGATGGTGTAGCGGGTGCCGTCTCGAAGGTCGAAGCCGTATGCGCCGAAGATTGTGTTGTCCTGGACGAGGAGGCGGGTGATGTAGGCGGAGTCGAGGATCGGAATCGCCAGCTGCGTCGCCCTTTTGACCAGTGTGCGTTGCAGTTCCAGCCCGGTGTAGTCACCGGCGAACGCGGTGCGGCGGAACGTGTGGGCGCCGAAGAACCGCTGGGAGATCCGGCCGTCCTGCTCGCGGGCGAACGTCATCCCGAAGCGCTCCAGGTCCCGAATCGACTCGGCGGCACCCTCGGTCACGATCTGCACGGTGGCCGGATCGGCGAGCAGATAGCTCTCGGTCAGTGTGTCGGCCGCGTGCTGCTGCCAGCTGTCCTCGGGATCCATGGTGCCCAACGCCGCGTTGATGCCTCCCGCGGCCAACGTGGTGTGGGCGTCGCCCATGGGCCGCTTGCCGACAAGGAGAACGTCTCGACCTTGCTCTGCCAATTCGATCGCGGCACGCAGACCAGCACCACCGGTTCCGATCACCAGGACTGAGGTCGCGATCTGCCGCTCTGCACCGGTCATGTCAATAAGAACGGATGGCCGGTGACGAATCATCCGCGGAGTTCGTAGATCCCGGCGACCACGGGTGTTCAAGGGTTCGCCCGATCGCGGATCGGACGAGGCTGAAAGCACAGCCGAAAAGGCTGGTCACGAAAGGCGTGATCGTCAAAAAGCGGAGGAGCTATGGACGTCTACGACGCAGTCAAGAGCAGACGGGCGGTGCGGGGATTCACCGACGAACCCGTCCCCGTGGAGGTGCTCGAGCGGGTGCTCGACGCCGCCAGGTGGGCGCCGTCGGGATCCAACCTGCAGCCGTGGCGGATCTACGTCGTGACCGGCGAACCGCTGGAGCGGCTCAAGAAGCTCGCAACGGAGCGGGTGGCGGCGGGAGACCCGTGGGATGAGCGGGAGTACCAGCTGTATCCGCGCGAGCTGAAATCGCCATACGGCGAACGCCGATCGGAGTTCGGCAGGGAGCGCTACAGCGCGTTGGGCATCGAGCGCGAGGACTGGGAGGCCCGGCAGCGGGCGGCGATCGCGAACTGGGATTGCTTCGGCGCCCCCGCGGCCCTGTTCTGCTACATCGACCGGGATCTCGGTCGCCCGCAATGGGCCGATCTGGGGATGTACCTGCAGACCGTCATGCTGCTGCTGCGGGCCGAGGGCCTGCACAGCTGCCCGCAGATGGCTTGGTCCCAGGTCCGCGAGACCGTCGCGGACGTCGTGCAACCGCCCGACGAGCTGATGCTGTTCTGCGGTATGTCGATCGGCTACCAGGACCCCGGCGAGAGCTACATCCGCACCGGGCGCGCCCCGGTGGAGGAGACCGTCAGCTTCGTCGGCGCCTGACCCGGCCCCGCCGGTCGGCGGCCGCAATACCCCCCGGTCCGCGCTACGGACTACGGACAAATGGACTACGGGTTTTCAAGGGTCCCCTTTGTCTCGGCGGCGACGAACGTGAGTCGTGACACCCGCGAATCGAGGAGATCGGATCATGACCATCACGTCCCTTCCCGCCAGGACCGCCCCGGACCCAGAACTCGCCGCGCGGTTCGCCCGCGACGTTCAACCTCTGTTCGAGGTGCTGGCGCGGGGTGCTCGCCGGCTGGCCCGCAACGACGCGGATGCCGAGGACCTGCTGCAGGACGCGCTCCTGCACGCCTACAGCGGGTTCGAGTCCTTCCGGGAGGGCAGCAACCTCAAGGCGTGGCTGTTCCGCATCCTCTACAACCGCTGGGTCAGCGCGCACCGCTGCAAACAACGTCGCGTGACCGAAGTTCCGGCGGACAACATGACCGAAGGCGATTTGTTCGATTGCGCCGCACACCAGCCCGGCGGCCTGCGCTCGGCCGAGGTCGAGGTTCTCGACGCCCTGCCCCACGGTGACGTCAAAGCCGCGATGGCGGCGATGCCGGAGGGCTTCCGCGAGGTCCTGTACTACGCCGACGTCGAGGGATACACCTACGCCGAGACGGCCAGGATCCTCGACATCCCAATGGGCACCGTGATGTCGCGGATCTCGCGTGCCAGGCAGCGGATGCGCATCGCGCTGGCCCACCTCGCGCACGACCGCGCGGAAACCCTCGAAACCTGCATCGCCTGATCGGAGAACAGCAATGGAACTGGCTTACAAGAACGCATTGATCACCGGCGGCACGGCCGGGATCGGGCTCGCGTGCGCGCGGCTGTTCGCGCGCGAGGGAGCCGCGGTGATCATCACCGGCCGCGACCGTGAACGGGGGAAGCGGGCTGCATCGGACATCGAGGGCAACGTGCGCTTCGTCCAGGCCGACCTCTCGGACATGGATTCGGTCACGTCGCTGCTCGAGCAGGCCGGCGACGTCGACATCCTGGTCAACAACGCCGCCGCCTTCCCGGCCGCGACGACCGTCGACCAGCAGGTCGGCGCGTTCGAGCTGACCTTCGACACCAACGTGCGCGGTTCGTACTTCCTGGCTGCGGGTCTGGTGCCCGGGATGCTCCAGCGCGGACACGGTTCGATCGTCAACGTCACGACGATGGTCGCGTCCAAAGGTGTGCCGGGAGCGGGCGTTTACAGCGCGTCCAAGGCCGCCGTCGAGTCGCTGACCCGTACCTGGGCCGCCGAGTTCGGGCCCGGCGGTGTCCGCGTCAACAGCGTCGCCCCCGGCCCCACGAAAACCGAAGGCGTCGAGGCTGAATGGGGTGAGACCAACGAAGAGCTCGGCCGCGCGCTGCCGCTGGGGCGCACGGCGAAGCCCCGGGAGATCGCCGAGGCGGTGCTGTTTTTGGCCTCACCACGCGCGAGCTTCATCACCGGCTCGGTATTGCACGTCGACGGTGGCGGCTCGTCCACCTGACATAAACGATTGGAGGAGAATGACAATGACTGAAAAGCAGGACAACTCGTGGGAGAGCGCTTTGACCGTTGTGCAGGAGGCGCAGCCGTCGTTCATCCCCGCGGACGCGCACGCGATGACCGTCGTCGTCGACTACCCGCCGGGAAGCCCCGGCGCCCCACCACATCGCCACCCCGGTGGTCCCGCGTTCGGGTACATGCTCGAAGGCGAGATGCTGTTCGAGCTGGAAGGCCAACCGCCGCGGGTGATCCGGGCCGGTGAGGCATTCTGGGAACCCGGCGGCGACGTCATCCACTACTCCGATGCCAACAACCGCGACGACATGCGCTGTCGTTTCACCATGACGATGCTCTGCGTTCCTGATCAGCCGATGCTGGTGCTGGTCGACGAAGCAGAACTCGCAGCGCGCAGGCACTTGCGGGTGCCCGCCGAACCCACTGTGCAGGAGTGACTTTCGATGTCCAGAATTCTGTTGCAGACGACGATCTGCGCTCATCCGGAGGACTGGGACGTCTCCCGGTTCTCGATGCTCGCGGAGGAACTACGCGCCGCAGGCCACGAGGTGGTCGCTCGCAACCGGGTCGACGGTGACGACGATCCGGTGCTCAGCCATCTCGACCAGCTCGGCTATGACCAACTGTGGCTGATGGCCGTCGATGTCGGGAACGGGCTGACCGCGGCCGATGCCTCAGCGATCATGCGGTTCCGTTCTGCGGGCGGTGGTGTGCTCACCGCGCGTGACCACCAGGACCTCGGCTGTTGTCTCAACCGGCTCGGCTCACTCGGGCTCGTCAACGAGTTTCACGACGCGACAATCGATCCGGAGACGATGTGCGACGATCGGGACACCCCTGCCATCTCGTGGCCCAACTACCACTCGGGCGCCAACGGGGACTACCAGCGGGTGTTGACGTCCGAACCGGCGCATGAGCTGCTTCGCACCGATCGCACCGCCAGCGGCCGGATCGAGTGGTTTCCCGCGCATCCGCATGAGGGGCTGGTCTCGGCTGACGGCGTGCCGAACGCCACAGTGCTCGCGCAGGGGCGGAGTGCGACGACCGGCAGGGTGTTCAATCTCGCAGTTGTGGTCGACGGTGAGCGCGCTCCGGACGGTAGCCCGATGGGCCGGGCCGTCGCGCAGTCGACGTTCCATCACTTCGCCGACTACAACTGGGATATCGACTGCGGTGCACCGTCGTTCGTGACCGAGCGGCCCGGCTGGCAGATCAAGGACGATCCGTCGCGGCTGGATGCGTTCAAGGATTATGTCCGCAATGTCGCGGAGTGGTTGCATCCCGCGGCCCGGCTGGCGGTAGCGGTCTGAGGGCTTTCGGGCGCCGCGAGCGACCGCGCAATGTCGCCGATGCGCGGCGTGTCGCGGTGCAGACACGGTCGCTCGCGGGGAACCTACGAGCGCTTGCGGGCGCCGGCGCCGTAGATGATGTCGCTGCGGCCGGCGTCCCAGTGGTTCCGGAACACGACGTCGGAGATGGGCCGCCGACGTACCGGGCCGTGCTTGCCGCGGGGCCAGCCCACGACGATGTGCCCGGCCAGCGCCCACTCTTCGGGCACGCCGACCGCCGCCCGGATCAGCTTCTCACCCTCGTAGGACGCCCAGCTGGTGAAGCACGCCCCGAGGCCCTGCGCGCGAGCGGCCAGGTAGAAGTTCTGCATCGCAGGGAAGATCGACCCGCCCTGCAAGAACTCGGACGAGAACTCATTGCGGAACGCGGTGAAGAGCACCGAGGTGAGCTCGCCGGCACGGTCGTGAAGTTCGTAGGTGGCGCGGTTGTTTCGGCCGGCCCGGCTGTCGTCGTCGTCGGCGGGCCGGCTCATACCGTAGATCGACTCGATGGACCGCACCGCCGCCCGTGCGGCTTGTGCGACGACGGCCCGCTGTTCGGGGGAGTCGAGCACGACGAACCGCCACAGCTGCGCGTTGGCGCCGTTCGGAGCCCAGGTCGCGGCCTCTAGGCAGCGGTCAAGTGTCGCCGCGTCGACGGGCTCGTCGGTGAACCGGCGGATCGCCCGCGCGGTCGCCAGCGTCTCCCAGACATCGTTGGTGGGCTGCGACATGCTCCTCCGTCTATCGGTCGGCGTCTGCGCCTGTCAACTCACCGGACATGCGTGGCAGGAGTGTTGTCCGGCCCATAACGGGTATCTCCTATCCGCGAGACGAAGGAGGCCACGATGGCGAAGGATCACGGTTCCAGCGTCAAGAACGACAAACAGTACGAGGGTCTGCGCGAGAAGGGCATGAGCAAGTCGCGCGCGGCAGCCATCGCCAACACGCCCGGTGCATCGAAGAAGGGCGGCAAGAACTCCGGTGGCGGCAAGAAATCCGGCGGATCCAAGAAGAGCTGACGATGACTTTCGGCCGCTGAGTCGGTCATATCCTGCGAGAGCACCACCATCGCAGGAGGAACGATGTCCGTCCCGACTCAACCGGCCGCCCTACCGCCCGTCGTCGACCAGGCGACATGGCGTGCCGCCCTCGACGACCTGCGCCGCCGCGAGAAGGCGGCGACACGAGAACTGGACGCGATCGCCGCCCAGCGCAGACGCCTGCCCATGGTTCGCATGCCCGACTACACGCTGATCGGTGAGCACGGGCCCGTCCGACTGGCCGACGTGTTCGCGGGGCGCTCCCAGCTGATCGTCTACAACCACATGTGGTCCGACGGCGCAGAGTGGCAGTGCGGCGGCTGCACCGGGTTCACCTCGCAGTTCACCCGGCTGGAGTTCCTCGACAACTACGACGCCCGCTTCGTCATCGTCACCAACGGCCCGATCGACGAGGTGCTGGCCTACCGCACCAAGGTCGGCAACCGGATGGATTGGTACTCGTCGTCGGAGAGTTCGTTCGGCGCCGACGTCGACGCTCCACCCGGCGAAGGTTTCGCGGTCAACGTGTTCCTGCGAGACGGTGACACCGTTTACCGGACTTGGCACACCAACGGCCGCGGCACCGAACAGCTCAGCCACTCGTTCGCACTCATCGACCTCCTGCCGTGGGGCCGCCAGGAGGAGTGGCAGGATTCGCCCGAGGGATGGCCACAGCGGCCGACGTACTCGGGCTGGTTGGACTCGCCCGACATCGCGCGGGCCTACGGCCCCGGGCACTGATGGCTCCCCACCGGAACCCGGCGCGCACTGAGCCTCGCGGCCTGGCTTATGCGCAAGTGCCCACCTAGTAGCGAAAAATTCGCTGACAACGAATGTTTCGCTACTAGGCGGGCACTAGCTCAAATGGTCCCGAGCCCTGCAGAGCCCGGCTCCCCGCGCGGCTGCCGCCGTCAGGGCTGACGCATCGGTGGCATCCTGGCTCCATGGGATTGGTATGGGCCTGATCATCCGCCTGCTCGAGCTGCTGATCGTGCTCGTTCCGCTCGCGGGCGTGCTCTACGGCGGTTGGCGGGCGCTGACGGCGGCGCGCGCACGCCAGGACGCCGGTCGCGAGCAACCAGCCGACACCGCACCGCAGCCCGCCACCGGAACGGCAATGCAGTGGCAGGCGATCGCGCGGGCGGTCAAGGCGCACGACCGCACCGACACCCGATGGCTCGAGTACGAACTGGACGTCGCGAAGCTGCTCGACTACCCGTTGATGACCGACATGCGCGACCCGCTGACCGAGCGCTTCCACCGGACCAAGGTGCGCGCGGACCTGTTGCGCCCGGGCAAGGCCGAGGATCTGGTCGACGACACCGACGCGGCGCGCGAGTACGTCGACGCCGTCACCGACTACGTCACCGCGTTCGAGGCCGCCGAGACCGAGGCGGTCCGTCGTCGGCGCAGCGACTTCTCGGCACAGGATCAGCAGCGCATCGCCCGGGCCCAGAGCATGTTGCGCGTCGCGACCGACGCCGCGGCCACCCCGCAGGAACGCGAACGCGGCTACGAACTCGCCCGCCGCGAGCTCGAGGGCCTGGTGGTGCTGCCGGAGCGGGCGCGCGTCGCCATCGAGCGCGGTATCGCCGGCGAACTCGACCGCTGAGGGCGCGCTTAGACGCCGCGGCGCAGGAGTTCGACGAGCACCGCAGCCATGTCCGGAATTGCTTGGCGCGCAATGACTTCGTAGCCGTGTGTGCTGAGCGTGGGCAGGCACAGCAGTCCGGCCCGCGCCGTGAGCCCGCTGGCCTTGGCGTGCGAAGCGTCGGATTCGAACGCACCGAGGACCGCGGGCTGAGGCGACAGGCCGAGCTCGGTGGCGGCGTCGATGAGCGTATCGGCGACAGTTTTGTCGTAGATGGTTTCGGCGTCGCTGTAGGCGACGATCGGGCCGCCGCTGCACGAGGTCCCGTACTCCGCTTCGGCCGGACCGACCTCCAGCGCAATGGTCAGGTCACCGGGCAGCGCGCGGCTTGCATACGAGCCTCCGACACCGCCGACTTCCTCGGCGGTCGTGAAGACCAGATAGGTGTCGCGTGCCGGGCCTCGGTCCCCGGAAGCCAGCCGGCTCGCCACGTCGAGCAGTGCGGTGACCGCCGCGCGGTCGTCCATGAAGTAGCACCCGAGATAGTCCGGGCCGACGTCGGTCAGCGTGCGCTTGCTTTGGTGGATACACGCCCGCGTGCCCGCTTTGATACCGGCCTCGGCCAGTTCCTCGGGAGTGTGGCCGGTGAAGACATAGACATGAAGCCAGTCGAGCGCCTGATCCCCCTGGTCCGGTTTGGTCTCCCAGATCCGCTGGCTCTCCTTGGTGGTGTGCTCGGAGCCGAGGGTCAGCACGCCGCCCACGGTGCGCTGGTCGCCGAGCAGCGCGACCGGTCCGAGGCCGAAGTTTCCCGGATACATCGTGCCCAGGGGCGTCATGTGCAGGGTGCCGTCGGGCTCGATCCGTTTGACGAGCATCGACAGCTCATCCATGTGGGCCATCACGCGGATCGGCTGCGCCTCGCGGTCGTTGCCGTGGAGCAGGCCGATCAGGTTGCCCGCTTCGTCGACCCACATCTCGTCGACATGCGGCTCGAGCTCGCGTCGGCACACCTCCCGCACGGCGTCTTCCTGACCGCAGGGGCCGTACGCGTGGAGCAGTTCCTGCAACAGGTCACGGCGCAGCGTCTCGTCGGGCATAGATCTTGAATTGCCGAGACCGCGTCGGCCTAACCCCCGCGACCGGTTGACGCGCCTCAGGCCACCGGCGGATGCGGATACGGCGGCGGAACCGGCACGCACAACCCGGTGCTGGTGTCCAGGGCCTTACCGTCGACGCAGAACGACGCGCAACCGTAGATGACGCCCGTCTGGCCCGGCGGACAGCAACAGTTGCCCGGCTGGGCCGAAGCGATGACGGGGGAGACCGGCACGGCCAGTGCCGCCGCGAAGAGCCCCGCGATCAGTGACCGTCGCAACATCATGAGGGCAGTCTAGGTCGGCTGGCTCAGGTCCCACAGAAGGTTCGGTACTTCCCGAAGTCCTCGGGTGCGGGTTCGGCGTACCGCTGTAGACCTGGGCGCTCGTCATACGGCGCGGTCACCGCGTCCAGGAGCCGGTACAGCGGGTCGAGGTCGCCTTCGGTCGCGGCCGTCAACGCCTCCTCGACCAGATGGTTGCGAGGGATGTAGACCGGGTTGACGCGGTCCATCACCGTCGCGTCGGGCCGCAACGCATGCCACCGCGACAGCCACTCGTCGAACGTGGCGAGGTCGAGGAACAGGCCGCGTGCGGGTTCGTCGTCACCGCGGGCCGCATGCGCGAGCTGGCGGAAGAACGACGTGAAGTCGACGTGGCTCTGGTGCAACTGGGCGATCAGGTCGTTCATCAACGGCACCGCGATCTCGTCGGGCGTGGTGTCGGCCAACCCGAGCTTGGCGCACATGCCCGCCGACAACGCGTCCTGGAACTTGGGCGCAAAACCACCGAGGCTGCCCTCGGCGATCGCGATCGCCTGCTGTTGGTCGTCGGCGAACAACGGCAGCAGCGCCTCGGCCAGCCGGGCCAGGTTCCACACCGCGATCGCCGGCTGGTTGCCGTAGGCGTAGCGGCCCCACGAGTCGATCGAGCTGAACACCGTCTCGGGGTCGTAGGCCTCCATGAACGCGCACGGCCCGTAGTCGATGGTCTCCCCGGAGATCGTCGTGTTGTCGGTGTTCATCACGCCGTGCACGAAGCCGACCAGCATCCACTTGGCGATCAGTGCCGCCTGCACCGCGATCACTGATTCGAACAACGCGACATAGGGGTTGCCCGCGTCGGCGGCCCCGGGATGGTGCCGCTGGATCGCGTGGTCGGCCAGGCGCCGCAAGAGGTCCACGTCGCCGGTGTTCGCGGCGTACTGGAAGGTGCCGACGCGCAGATGGCTGCGGGCCACCCGCGACAGCACGGCACCGGGTAGCGGCGTCTCGCGCTGCACCTGGCGTCCGGTCGCGACCACCGCCAACGAGCGGGTGGTCGGAATCCCCATCGCGTGCATCGCCTCGCTGACGATGTACTCGCGCAGCATCGGGCCGACGGCGGCCAACCCGTCGCCGCCGCGTGCGAACGGCGTCGCACCCGAACCCTTCAGATGCAGGTCGCGAAGCTCTCCGGAGGTCGTCGTGAGTTCGCCGAGCAGCAGCGCGCGCCCGTCGCCCAGCCGGGGGACGTACCCACCGAACTGGTGACCGGCATAGGCCTGTGCGACCGGGTTCGCGCCGTCGGGAACCTGCGTGCCGACCAGTAGCCGCAGGCCGTCGGCGCTGCGCAGCCAGTCGGCGTCGATGCCGAGTTCGGCGGCCAGCGGTTCGTTGAGGACGAGCAGGCGCGGGTCGGGAGCCGATTCAGCCTGCCAACGGACCGCCAGCTCGGGTAGGTCGCTGGCGTAACGGTCGGCGAAGGTGACGGCGGTGGGTGCGATGCTCACCCTTTCCACAGTACGAGGGGCGCGGCGCGTCCTCATTTGTGTAACTGGCGACGGTGCGGGGGCCTAGTTCGTCGTCAGATTCACAAACGAGCCGAGGTCGAAGTTCCCAGCAGGGCACCCCACTCGGTGAGCACCGCTGTTCGCGCCGCCGCGTTCACACATTCCCCTGTGCCGCTTGCGGCGGTGACCAGCGCGTCGGCGAGCGTGAACAAAGGCACCCGATGGTGTTGCGCCGCGCGGATAATCTCGCGGAACGCCTCGTCGACCGTGCAGTGGCGAAGCGCGATGAGAACGCCTTCCGCGGTGTCCAGGCATTGTCGTCCGGGAGTCATGGCCCCGTTGGTACCAACCGCAGTCGGCACACAGTTGATCAGACGCTGGGAATCGACTGGGAGCCCTCGGTCTGCGGAGCCGGAACGGGTCCAAAGGTGCTGTCTGTATGGTGAGGCTTCCTGGCGAGCGCGGATGGTGGTCAAAGAAGACCTGCCGCGCGCGGGAAGTAACCGTCGGATGAGGAGCAGCCCGGTGACGCTGAACACCATCGCGCTTGAACTCGTGCCGCCGAACGTCGAGCGTGGGCACGAGCAGGCGTTGGAGGATGCGCAGAAGGTACTGCGATGCTCCGCGGAAACCGGACTCGACGGCCGCATCAAGCACGTGATGATCCCCGGCATGATCGAGGAAGACGACGACCGTCCGATCGAGATGAAACCCAAGATGGATGTGCTCGACTTCTGGGCGATCATCACCCCCGAGCTGTCCGGGATGAACGGGCTGTGCACCCAGGTCACAGCGTTCATGGACGAACCGACGTTGCGTCGGCGGCTGACCGATCTGTCCAGCGCCGGGTTCGACGGCATCGCGTTCGTCGGGGTGCCGCGCACAATGAGCGACGGCGAGGGCACCGGCGTCGCCCCGACCGACGCGCTGTCGATCTACTCCGACGTGGTGCCCAACCGCGGGGCGATCCTCATCCCAACCCGCGACGGCGAGCAGGGCCGGTTCCGATTCAAGTGCGATCAGGGCGCCACCTACGGCATGACCCAGTTGCTGTACTCCGACGCGATCGTCGGGTTCCTGCGCGACTTCGCCGAGCAGACCGATCACCGGCCCGAGATCCTGCTGTCGTTCGGTTTCGTGCCCAAGCTGGAGAGCAAGGTCGGCCTGATCAACTGGCTGATCCAGGATCCGGGTAACGCCGCCGTCGCCGCCGAGCAGGAGTTCGTCAAGAAGCTCGCCTCCACCGAGCCGGCGGAGAAGCGCAAACTGATGCTCGACCTGTACAAACGCGTCATCGACGGTGTCGGCGACCTCGGATTCCCGCTGAGCATCCACCTCGAGGCCACCTACGGCGTGTCCACCCCGGCCTTCGAGACGTTCGCCGAGATGCTCGACTACTGGGCGCCCGACAAGCCCTGACGGTCTACGCCCCCGGCAGCGGAAAGACCAAGCGGCACGGTACGGCCCGGCTGGGACCGCACCGTGCCGGTTGCGTCACGACGCCTGACGCGTCGGCATGATCGTCAGCTGTTGCACGTTCACCCGCGCCGGCTGGGCGACCAGGAAGTCGATCGCCGCCGCGACGTCGGCGGGGTCCAGCCACTCGATGTGGTCGCGGGTGCCGTCCAGCCATTCCGTGGCACCGGTATCGGTGACGTGATCCTGCAACTCGGTTTCGACGATGCCGGGCTCGATGGCCGAGACCCGCACGTTCTTGGCGCCGAGTTCGGCGCGCAGCGTGCGCGACATGTGTGTGACGAACGCCTTCGTGCCCGAGTACACCGCGAAGTTCGGGAAGATGTTCTGCGCGCCGATGGACGAGGTGTTGATCAGGTCAGCGACGCCCTTGTCTTCGGCCGACTTCACCAGCTGGGGAACGAACGCGCCGATCGCGTTCATCAGCCCGGCGACGTTGAGGTCGATCTGCTGCTGCCACTGGTCAAAGCGCTGTTCGTCGATCGGCGCGGGCAGCATGACCCCGGCGTTGTTGAACAGCACATCGACCGTGCCGAGTTCGTCGGCCACCCGCTCGGCGGCCGCCTGTACCGCGGCGGCGTCGGTGACGTCGACGGCCAGGGCCAGCGCGGTGCCACCCGCCTCGGCGATCTCGGCAGCCAGCTTCTCGAGCCGGTCGGCCCGGCGGGCCAAAAGGGCGACCTTCGCGCCGGACGCGGCCAGGCGCTTGGCGGTCGCCTCACCGATGCCGCTCGATGCGCCGGTGACGACGGCGACGCGGCCGGACAGCGGGGCGGTGGTCTCGGTTGGGTTCTGGATTGCGGTTGTCATCTGTGGACCTTTCCTCCTGTCGGTGGCGGCGGTAGTGCCGCACACTCGAGACAACAACCCCTGGGGGCCCTCTGAGCGGCCAAAACGAGCCCCGCTATACCCCGGTTCGGCGTACCTAGGTCTGGCAGACCCACGTTTGGCGCGGCTCGACGCCGCCGCTGCGGCCACACTGGGTGCATGGACCACAACGCCGAGCTCAAGGAGTTCCTGCGGACGCGCCGCGCACGCCTGCGCGTCGAGGACGTGGAGATCGGCGGGACCAGCAGGGTGCGACGGGTACCGGGCCTGCGCCGCGAGGAGGTCGCACAGTTGGCCGGTGTGAGCGTGGACTACTACAGCCGCCTCGAACAGGGTCGCCACCTCAACGTCTCCGACGAGGTACTCGACGCCGTGGCACGCGCGTTGCGGCTCGACGACGTCGAGCGGGCCTACCTGTTCCAGATCGCGCGGGTGAACACGCGCCGCACCCGTCGGCGCCCCGCGCCCGTGCAGCGGGTCCGGCCGGGCATCCGCCGGGTGCTCGAGACGCTCGACGACGTGACACCGGCCTTCGTATTCGGCCGTCGGATGGACATGCTGGCGGCCAACCGGCTGGCGCGGGCGTTGATCGGTGACTTCGAGGCCCTGCCCCCGCGCGAGCGAAACTTGTTGCGGTTCACCTTCCTCGACGAATCCGCCCGCGAGCTCTACACCGACTGGGAAGAGGTGGCCCGCGACAACGTCGCGATACTGCGCCTGGACGCAGGCAGGCATCCCGACGACCCGCTGCTGACCGAACTGGTCGGCGAACTCGCCGTCAAGAGTGACGAGTTCCGCCGGTGGTGGGCCGACCACAACGTCCGCGAACGCACGCACGGGGTCAAGCGCTACCACCACCCGTTGGTGGGTGACCTGGCGCTCAACTACGAGAGCGTCGCCGTGCTCGGCGACCCGGACCAGACGTTGTGCATCTACACCGCCGATCCCGGCTCGCCATCGGAGACCGCCCTTCGCCTGTTGGCCAACTGGACGGGCACCCCGTCGAGCGCCGACAGCGACGCCGACCTGCCGACGCCCTGACCGGCCGCCTATCCTGGCCGGAGTGTCCGGCCCGTCTGTCGCTGAGCTTCGCAAGCGCCTCGACGGGCTGACCGTCCGCGACGCGGCCCGCTTCGGCAGGCGCCTGCGTCAACTGCGCGGCGCGCCTCCGGAGAAGCTCGCCAAAATCGCCGAGCAGATCGCCGCCGCGGAAGCGGTCGTCGCGACCCGCGCCGCCGCGGTCCCGACGATCTCCTACCCCGAGCTTCCGGTCAGCGAACGCCGCGACGAGATCGCCAAGGCGATCTCCGAACACCAGGTGGTGATCGTCGCCGGCGAAACCGGTTCGGGGAAGACGACCCAGCTGCCCAAGATCTGCCTCGACATCGGCCGCGGTGTGCGCGGCACGATCGGGCACACCCAACCGCGACGCCTTGCCGCCCGCACCGTCGCCCAGCGCATCGCCGACGAGGTCGGCAGCCCGCTCGGCGACACGATCGGCTACACGGTGCGCTTCACCGACCAGGCCAGCGATCGCACCCTGGTCAAGCTGATGACCGACGGCATCCTGCTCGCCGAGATCCAGCGTGACCGCCGACTGCTGCGCTACGACACCCTGATCCTCGACGAGGCCCATGAGCGCAGCCTCAACATCGACTTCCTGCTCGGATACCTTCGGGGGCTTCTGCCTCAGCGGCCCGACCTCAAGCTGATCGT
This sequence comes from Mycobacterium sp. 852002-51152_SCH6134967, assembly GCF_001667105.1. Lineage (NCBI taxonomy): Bacteria > Bacillati > Actinomycetota > Actinomycetes > Mycobacteriales > Mycobacteriaceae > Mycobacterium > Mycobacterium sp. 852002-51152_SCH6134967. The sequence goes on from NZ_LZIK01000055.1 coordinate 69,901, forward strand.
CACCTCCGCGACGATCGAACCGGAGCGCTTCGCGGCCCACTTCACCGGTGCGCCGATCGTCGAGGTGTCCGGGCGCACCTATCCGGTCGAAATACGGTACCGCCCTTTGGAAGTCACCGTCCCCGTCGACGAGAGCGATGACCCCGACGATCCCGACCACGAGGTGGTGCGCACGCAGACGCGCGACCAGACCGAGGCGATCATCGACGCCATCGCCGAGTTGGAGAACGAACCGCCCGGCGACGTGTTGGTGTTCCTGTCGGGTGAGCGGGAGATCCGTGACACCAGTGAGGTGCTGCGCGGATTGGTCGGTGCCACCACCGAAGTGCTACCGCTGTACGCGCGGTTGCCGACGGCCGACCAACAGCGGGTGTTCGCGCCCCGCCACACCGGCCGCCGCATCGTGCTCGCGACCAACGTCGCCGAGACGTCGCTCACGGTGCCCGGCATCCGCTACGTCGTCGACCCGGGCACCGCCCGCATCTCCCGCTACAGCCGCAGGACCAAGGTGCAGCGGCTGCCGATCGAGCCGATCTCCCAGGCCTCGGCCGCGCAGCGGGCCGGGCGGTCCGGACGCACGGCGCCTGGGGTCTGTATCCGCCTGTACTCCGAGGAGGACTTCGCGGCGCGGCCGCGCTACACCGAGCCGGAGATCCTGCGGACCAACCTGGCCGCGGTGATCCTGCAGATGGCGGCCCTCGGGCTGGGCCAGATCGAGACCTTTCCGTTCCTGGACCCGCCGGACCGGCGCAGCATCCGCGACGGTGTGCAGCTGTTGCAGGAACTCGGCGCGTTCGACGGCGACGGCACGATCACCGATGTCGGCCGCAGGCTCGCGCAGCTTCCCGTCGACCCCCGTCTGGGCCGCATGATCCTGCAGGCCGACACCGAGGGCTGCGTGCGCGAGATCCTCGTGCTGGCCGCGGCGCTGTCGATCCCCGACCCTCGGGAGCGGCCCGCCGACCGCGAGGACGCCGCGCGGCAGAAACACGCCAGATTCGCCGACGAGCATTCCGACTTCGTGTCGTACCTCAACCTGTGGCGGTACCTCGGCGAGCAGCGCAAAGAACTGTCCGGCAATGCGTTTCGGCGGATATGCCGTGACGAGTTCCTGCACTATCTGCGGATCCGGGAGTGGCAGGACCTCACCGGCCAGCTGCGCAGCATCGCGCGAGACCTCGGAATCAGGGAGTCCGACGAGCCCGCCGACCCGGCAAGCGTGCACGCGGCACTTCTGGCCGGCCTGCTGTCGCATATCGGGCTGCGCGACGGCGACGGCCGCGAATACCAGGGCGCCCGCAACTCCAAGTTCGTCCTGGCGCCCGGGTCGGTGCTCACGAAGCGCCCACCGCGCTGGATCGTCGTCGCCGACCTCGTCGAAACCAGCCGGCTGTTCGGCCGCATCGGGGCCCGTATCCAACCCGAAGTCGTTGAGCGCATCGCGGGCGATCTGGTGCAGCGCACCTACAGCGAACCGCACTGGGACGCCCAGCGCGGAGCGGTGATGGCCTACGAGCGGGTGACGCTCTACGGGCTGCCGCTGGTTGCCCGTCGCCGGGTCGGCTACTCGCAGATCGAACCGGAACTGGCGCGCGACTTGTTCATCCGGCACGCGTTGGTCGAGGGCGACTGGCAGACGCGGCACCACTTCTTCCGCGACAACGCCCGCCTGCGCGAGGAACTCGAGGAACTGGAGGAGAAGGCCCGCCGACGCGACCTGCTGGTCGGCGACGAGGAGATCTTCGCGTTCTACGACGCCCGCGTCCCGGCGGATGTGGTGTCCGCGCGGCACTTCGACGCATGGTGGAAAAAGCAGCGCCACGTCACCCCGGAGCTGCTCACGTTCACCCGCGACGATCTGCTGCGTACCGAGGACGCGGTCGATGGCCAGCCCGACGCGTGGCGAGCGGGCGACTTGGCGCTGCCGCTGAGCTACCGCTTCGAGCCGGGAGCCGAGGACGACGGTGTGACCGTGCACGTGCCCGTGGGGGTGCTGGCCCGGCTCGGCGGCGACGAGTTCGCCTGGCAGGTACCGGCATTGCGTGAGGAGCTGGTCACCGCCTTGATTCGCTCTCTGCCGAAAGACTTGCGGCGCAACTTCGTTCCCGCACCTGACACGGCGCGCGCGGTGCTCGGCGCGATCACTCCGGGAGCCGAGCCGCTGCTCGAGGCCGTGCAGCGTGAACTGCACCGCCGCACCGGCGTGCTGGTGCCGATCGACGCGTTCGACCTCGACAAGCTGCCGTCGCACCTGCGCGTCACCTTCGCCGTCGAAGGCGCCGACGGCGCCGAATTGGCCCGGGGTAAAGACCTTGACGCGCTGCAGCATGAACTCGCCGCGCCGGTCCGGCGCGCGGTCGCCGATGCGGTGGGCGGCCTTGAGCGCACCGGATTGCGCACGTGGCCAGACGATCTCGACGAGGTGCCGCGCACTGTCGAGCGGACCGCCGGCGGCCACACCGTGCGCGGATATCCAGCGCTGGCCGACAAGGGAGACGCCGTCGACCTGCATGTGTTCCCGACCGCGGCCGAACAACAGGCGTCGATGGGGCCCGGCACCCGCAGGTTGTTGCGCCTCGCGGTGCCGTCACCCGTGAAAGCCGTTGAACGAGGACTGCAGCCGCGCACCAAGCTCGTCCTCGGCGCCAATCCCGACGGGTCTCTGCAGGCGCTGATCGAGGACTGCGCCGACGCCGCAACCGATATGCTCGCACCCGCGCCGGCGTGGACCCGCGAGGAGTTCACCGCGCTGCGCGACCGCGTCGCCGCCGACCTGGTGGCCACGACGGCCGGAATCGTCACCCGCGTCGAGAAGGTGCTCGCGGCAGCGCACGACGTCGAAATGGCGTTGCCGCCGGCGCCGTCGGCCACGCAGGCCGACGCGATCGCCGACATCCGCGCACAGCTGGACCGGTTGTTGCCGCGCGGCTTCGTCGCGGCCACCGGCGCCGCACACCTGGCCGACCTGACCCGCTATCTGCTTGCCATCGGCAGGCGGCTGGAGCGACTGCCGCACGCGCCCGCCGCCGACCGCGAGCGGATGGACCGCGTACATGCGGTCGAAGACGCGTACGACGAGCTGGTGCGCGCATTGTCACGCGCGCGCGCCGCCGGCGCCGACATCCGCGACATCGGCAGGCAGATCGAGGAACTCCGCGTCAGCCTGTGGGCGCAACAGCTGGGCACGCCCCGCCCGGTCAGCGAGCAGCGGATCTACCGCGCGATCGACGCGGCGCTGGCCAGCTGAGAGCCATATAGCGGCACGACGCCCGCGCATCCGGTAGGCATGTGACCTATGTATGCCTCGCTGGTCCGGCGCGCGGCCGCCGTCCTGCTCGCGGTCGCGACGGTGTCGTGCGGCGGCTCGTCGCCGCCCGCCCAGAGCGACACCCCCACCCCGTCGGGATCTGCGCCGGTGATCAAACCCGTTGTTCTTGAGGAGATTCCGCACGACGTCACCGCGTGGACGCAGGGCCTCGAGCTCGACGGGGACATCCTGTACGAAGGCACGGGCATCGTGGGCCAATCGCAGATACGCGAACTCGACCCGGCCACCGGTGCGGTGCGGCGCGCGGCACCGGCCCCGAACAACTACTACGGCGAGGGCATCACCGTCGTCGGCGACCGCATCTGGGAGCTGACGTGGCGCAACGGGGTGGCGGTGGAATGGGACAGGGCCACCCTGACCCCGGTGCGAGAGGCCGCGGTCGACGGGGAGGGCTGGGGTCTGTGTCACGACGGTGACCGGCTGGTCCGCAGCGACGGCACCGACCGGCTGCGATTCCACGACCCGGCGACCTTCGCCGAGACCGGTTCGGTGGCCGTCACCCGCGACGACCAGCCGCTGCGCAATCTCAACGAGCTCGAGTGCGTCGACGGCCAGGTCTGGGCCAACGTCTGGCACTCCGAGGAGATCGTGCGCATCGATCCGGCGACGGGCAGGGTCAACACCGTCGTCGACGCCGCCGGGCTGTGGCCCGGTCAGGGCGACGACCGGGAGAAGGTGCTCAACGGCATCGCGCACGTCGGCGGCGACGAGTACCTGCTGACCGGCAAGTTCTGGCCGACCATGTACCGGGTTCGGCTCGACCCGCCGAGCTGAGGGTTTGCGCCGCGGTCGAACCGTCAACGTAGCGGTCATGACCGCTCTCGACACCACCAGGGACGCGACGCGGCTCGTCGCGGGGCCCATCGCGGGCGTCTACCGGCGCACCGGCGCCGATCTGCCCTTCGGCGATCCGCTGACCTCGCACGGCACGGAGATGGAGGGCTGGTTCTGGCGCCTGACCGATGCCGCGTCGGGACGCGCCGTGGTGGCATTGTTCAGCGTCAACCAGCATCCCGACGGGGACTGGGCGACCACCGCGGTGGCGTTGCATCCTGGCGGGCGGGTGTACAGCGCGGCGTTGGACGGCGCCTGCGCCGGCGCGGACCCGTTTCGGCTCGGCGCGGACGACGGACGGTTCCACGCGACATACGACCGGCTGCTCGCCGACCTTCCCGGTGTGCGCGTCGACATGCGCTTCGACGACCCGGTCCGCTGGCCCAAGGCGCTGGCTGGCGGCGGGCTCGCCTCGGTCGTACCGTTCCTCAACCAGTACTGGCATCCGTACCGGCTCGGTGGATCCGCCACCGGCACCGTCGAATTCGACGGTGAGCGCTGGGAGTTCGACCACGCCAAGCTCTACACCGAACGCAACTGGGGTGCGGGCTTCCCGCAGCGGTGGTGGTGGGGTCAGGCACATGACTTCGGCGACGCCGACGTCTCGGTGGCGTTCTCCGGTGGACTGCTCGCGCTCGGACTGCTCAAACAGGACGTCGCAGGTGTCGTGGTCCGCCTCGGAAACAAGGTGCTGCGCTTGACCCCGCCGACGGCCTGGGTGCGCTCGGACATCGGCGACGGCACGTGGCGGCTGCGCGCGATGTCGCTTCGGTATCAGGTCGAATTGCACGGCGACGGCACGCATCTCGACCCGCATGTACTTCCGGTGCCCCTGCCCGCCGAGCGGCGCAACGTCGACACCGACTTCGAACACCTCGCAGGCAGGTTGCGCTGCGTCGTGAAGGATTTCGGCCGGGTGATCTTCGACGGGCAGTCCGAGATCGCGGGTCTGGAGGTCGGCAGCCTGCCCGGTGACTAGGGTGACCGAATGCGACTGGGCAGGATCGGCGGGCGGTGACCCGCCCTCGGGTGGTCGTCGCGGGCCTCGGCGACAGCGGTGTGCTGACCGCGATCAAACTCGCCCGGCACGCCGACGTCGTCGGTGTCTCCGCCAAACCGGGGCTGCTCAGCGGCCAGGAACTCGGCATGCGCATCAGCAGGCCGCAGGATTGGGCCCGCTACAACTGGATTCCGTTCCACCGATTCCGCGGACTCGACCACGTCCGCACCGTGCACGGCACGCTGACCGGGCTCGACCGGGCGGCCCGGAAAGTGTTCGTCGAGATCGCCGACGGCGGCACTGTCGCCGAACCCTATGACGCCCTGGTGGTCTCGACCGGGGTCAGCAACGGCTTCTGGCGGCGACCGCATCTGCAGTCGGCCGACGAGATCACCACCGAACTCGGTGCGGCACACCGGCGAATGGGATCGGCGCGGTCGGTGATCGTCATCGGCGGAGGCGCCGCCGCGGTCAGCAGCGCCGCCAACCTGGCCAAGGCGTGGCCCGACAAACGCGTCGACCTCTTTTTCCCTGCAGAGCGTGCCCTTGTGCACCATCACCCGCGGGTGTGGCAGCAGATCAGCCGTCAGCTGACCGGCCTCGGCGTCGGCCTGCACGCGGGCCATCGCGCGGTGCTCCCGGTCGGTTTCGCGTGCGACGAGATCACCGACGCACCGGTGCAGTGGAGCACCGGGCAGCCGGCGGCGTCGGCCGACGCGGTGCTGTGGGCCATCGGCCGGGTCTCACCCAACACGCAGTGGCTGCCGCCCGAGTTGCTCGACGAGCACGGCTTCGTGCGTGTCACCCCCGAACTCCAGGTGCCCGGCGCGCCCGGTGTATTCGCGGTGGGCGACGTCGCCGCGACCGACCCGCTGCGAAGCTCGGCCCGCAACCGCGCCGACGGGCTGCTCGCCCACAACATCCGCGCCCACTTCGCCGGCAGACCGCTGCGCGCGTATCGCCCCGCGAGCCGGCGGTGGGGTTCGGTGCTCGGACCGCAGCCCGACGGGCTCGAGGTGTTCACCCCGAAGGGGCAGGCGTTCCGATTCCCCGGCTGGTCGATCGACCGCGTGCTGATGCCGTGGATCGTCTGGCGCGGCTTCTACCGCGGCGTGCGCTCGGATTCTTCCCGCCGAAACTGAAGATATGCCGCAAGCTGCGGTGATTTCTCGAGCAGAAGTTCAGTTTCGAGGCAGCGCCGACGTGATCGTGTCCAGCAGGGCGCCGTACCGGTTGGCCTCGCGATGGGGACCGGGCTTGCCGCTGCTGATCACCCCGGCGGCCAAACTGCGCTGCGGGTCCGCCCATACCGCGATGTTGGTCAGGCCCGTATGCCCGAATGCGGCGGGGGCATTGCGACCGAACGGCCCGAACCGCTTCGACCCGAGCATGAAACCGGTGCCCCAGCGCAGCGGCGCCAGCCCGACCGCGACGTCGGGGCGCAGCCGCCGGGCTTCGGCGGTCGCATTGCGCAGGGTCTCCGGCGCCATGATGCGTACGCCGTCGAGTTCTCCGCCGCGTCGCAGCAATTCGGCGAACCGCGACAACTCGTAGGCCGTGGAGACCGTGTTCGACGAGGGCAGCACGCTGGTCAGGTACTGGGGGCTGTTCGAGAACGGGATGATCTTGTACATCGAGCCGCCGACCGCCAAGCGGAACACCGTGGCGGCGGGCTGAGGGAGCTCCTTGCCGGTGGCATGGCTGGGTGCGACCAACGGAACGTCGTGTGCCGCAACGCCGTAATTCGTCCACCGGAAACCCAGCGGTTCGAGGATCTCGGTCGCCAGGATGTCGCGGATGTTGCGTCCGGCCGCGGCGCCGACGATCTCGCGCATCAACGGACCCCAGGTCAGTCCGTGGTAGATGTGCACGAGGCCCGGCCGATACAGCGGTTTGAGCTCGCCGAGCTTTTCCCGGGTGTACTCGCTGTCGTCCATGCGCCGCAGATCCGGGCGCGGGCCGGTGTGGATCGGGATGCCCGCGCTGTGCGCCATCACGTGCCGGATCGTGGTGCGGTGCTTGCCGTGGCTGGTGTAGCTGGGCAGGTACTCGCAGACGCGGTCGTCGAGAGAGAAGACGCCGCGCTCGACGAGCATGTGCACCACCGTCGTCGTGATCGCCTTGGCCGCCGAGTATGCGCAGAACGGTGTCTCGGTGGTGACGGGCACCTTCTCGGTATCGGGTGGGTCGGCGGGACCGTTGCCCCATCCGTGTCCGATCGCCCGGTTCAGCACGACCTTTCCGTTGTGCCGCAGGCATATCTGGATGGCGGGATGCATCCCGGCCTCGTACCAGTGGCGCGCGGCCTGCCAGATGCGCCCGATGGCCACGGGGTCGACGTTCGAGTGGTCTTCCTCGCCGACCGCGGTCACGGCGTCGAGATCGTCGGGCACTCGTATCCTGCCGTCAGGCGTGGTCATTCGGCCGTCCTGTGCAGGGTCGCGCCCAGGTGGTGCTGCAGGGGCTGGCCCACCGCGGCCATCTGGACGGCGTAGACGAGCTCGTCACCGTCGATACGGATGGAACGGGTCAGCGCTGCAACATTTTTCGCGGTGGAGGTGAGCCCGATCGAGGTCGCGGTCAGGTCGAGCTCGATGAGTGCGCCGTCGACCACGAGGGTGCCCTCCTCGATCTCGGTGATCCCGTTCGGATGGGCCAGCACCCATTCGGCGCGTCCGGGCGACGGCACCCGCAGATAACCCGTCTCTCCGTGCAGGGGCCGGCCGTCGTCGGCGGTGGTCTTCTGCCGGTACGTCAAGAACGGTTTGCCGACATGGTCGAATGCGATCTGCTCGTGGTATCCGAACGGTTCGATCGTGGGGTAGGAACCGGCGCCCCGTCCGGACCAGACGCCGAGCAGTGGGCGCAGCACGGCGACGTCGGGGTGTAGGTCGGCCACCCGGCCAGGCTAGCGGGGCCCGCCGCTCAAGATGCCCTTGCCGATGAACGACCCCAGTTGCCCGAGCAGGTCGGTGGGGGAGGCCTGCGGAGGCGGCGAGGCGTTGGTCTGCTGCCAGGGCTGGCAATCACGCGTGGTGAATGCGGTGTCGGTCGCCTCGATGCGCACCACCTGGGGCTTCTTGGTGAGCGCGTTGTCGGGGACCTGGTCGTTGTTGACCCGCTTCCAGTAGCAGGCGCCGTCGTCCACGGGGCCCGCCGACGAGTACGTACCCGGCAGGATTTGGGTGCCGACCTGGTAGGTGCCGTCCTTGTCGATGGAGGTCAGGGGCCCCGCGGGGGGCGGTCCCGGTGCAGAGGACGGGCCCGGCGCGGCGGACGGTCCGGGAGCCCCCGGATCGGGATGATGCGGTTCATCCGGTTGGGCCTGCGCGACACCCAGCCCGCCAAGGGCGAGGAGCGCCGTCGCGGCAACGGCGGCCAGTCGCGGCAAAGTCATGCGAGCCAGTCTAAACGGACAGCGGGCCTGGGAAGGAAAAAAACCCGTCGCCGCAGCGCGGAGCTGCGGCGACGGGCATTGTGCATCTGAGGTCGACCGTTTTAGCCGGCCATGAACTCGTTGTAGGCCGACGCCAGCTCCGGCGACAGCGCCTGGACGTTGCAGGTGCGCTGCACGTCGCCGATCGGCGCGAGGATGCCGCGCAGGTCGTAGTACTCCTGCGGGTTGGCGTTGAAGTACCCGCGCAGGGTGGCCGACGCTTCGTTGCGAGGCTGGCCGAACGCGGTGGTCACGGCCTGGTTGGCACCCGGATGGGCGTCCAAGTATGAACGTGCCTGACCCGTCACATTGCTGACGGTGCCGGACACGGCGCTTGCGCTGCAGTCCGGTGCGGCCATCGCCGACGGCGCGGCGATGGTTGCTGCGGCGAGGCCGCCGAGCAGGCTGGCGGCACAGGCGCCGGCGATCTGCCGACGCGCGGCGATACCACGGATTTTCATATCGTTTCTTTCCTTCATTGCGTTTGTCGCTGATTCCCCCGTCCCCGAAAACCAAGGTACCCAAGGCAAACGAGCACAAACACCGCCGCGCAACCCGAAAGTGGACCACACGCAGGCGTTACACCGCAGCGGCGTGATCTGTACCGCAATATCACCGGAATTCGATAAGTGTGCGACCAGAAACTTCGATAACTCTGAGAATTAGCTACCGATCTTTAATTGATCGTGATCTGCACGGTGACCGAATTGTTATCCACCGCGGATGGGCGGAGCGCCGAAATAGGGCTGAACCTAAGGTGGTCCCTGTGAAGCTGGACCTGCTGAGCCCCGGCGTCGAAGTCGGCCTCGTCACCACGAACCGAGACGAGATGGTCGCCTTCTATGAAGGCTTCCTCGAACTCGAACCCCAGGGCGAGATCGAGTTTCCGGGCGGCTCGCAGCGGCGGTACTCGCTGGGCGGCAGCGTGGTCAAGCTGGTGACCTACGAGACGCCGCCGCCGCAACCGGTTACCACCGGTGGCGGCCGGGCGCAGGCCGGGATCCGGTATTTCACGGTCGGGGTGAAGAACCTGCGCGGTATCGCCCAGGAATTCGCTGCCTCCGGGTACGACGTCGTCGAGCCGCTCACCGAGTTCGCGCCGGTGCCGGGTATGGGTTGGATGTTCGTCGCCGACCCGGACGGCAACTGGATCGAAATGTTCGGAACGCTGTGACCGGCTCCCACCCCATGTCGACCCCTCCGGTGACGCCGACGTGCTACCGCCACCCAGATCGGGTGACCTATGTGCGCTGTGCACGGTGCAACCGCTACATCTGTCCCGAGTGCATGCGGGCGGCATCCGTCGGGCATCAGTGCGTGGAATGTGTGAACGCCGGCGCGCAGCAGGTCCGGCAGGTGCGCACCCAGTTCGGCGGGGTCGCGACGGCCAAACCGATGGTCACCTACGCGCTGATCGCCGCGAACGGGGTGATGTTCGTGCTGCAGATGGCGGTGCCCGGATTCCAGCGTGAACTCGTGCTGCAGTCCTTCGCCGTGGCCGACGGAGAGTTGTACCGCCTGATCACGTCGGCGTTCCTGCACTACGGGCCGGCCCACATCCTGTTCAACATGTGGGCCCTCTACGTGGTCGGCCCGCCACTCGAGGCGGCGCTGGGCCGGTTGCGGTTCTCGGCCCTTTACCTACTGAGCGCGCTCGGTGGATCCGTCCTCGTCTATCTGCTGTCGTCGCCCGTGGCGCAGACCGCCGGAGCGTCGGGCGCGATCTTCGGGCTTTTCGGGGCGATATTCGTGGTGGGTAAGCGGTTGAACATGGACGTGCGGTGGGTGGGCGCGATCATCGCGATCAACTTGGCGTTCACGTTCATCATCCCGCTGGTGAGCTCGCAGAACATCAGCTGGCAGGGTCACCTCGGGGGGCTCGTCACGGGTGCCGCGATCGCGACGGCCTACGTGTATGCGCCGCGCGGCTCGCGCAACATGGTCCAGGCGGGGGCCAGCGCGGCAGCGCTCGTGGTCTTCGCGGCGCTGATCTGGTGGCGCACCGTCGATCTGCTGGCGTCGCTCGGCCTGGCCTGAAACCCGCTCTACAGCTGGATGCGGGAGCCGACGATCACGGTGCGGTCCAGCGGCAGACCGAAGTGCGCTGCGGCGTCGGCGGTGATGTGCGACGTCGCGATGAACAGTCGTTTGCGCCACGGCGCCATGGTCGGGGCGTCGCCGGGAAATACTTCGAGCTTGGACAAAAAGTAGGACGCGTTGGCCAGGTCGACCGGGCCCTCGGTGTCCGCGGGATCGAGCAGGGCCAGCGCCCGCGGCACGTTCGGCCGTTCCATGTAACCGAACCGCGCGACGACGTGGACGATCCCGTCTCGGGTGTAACCGAGGTCGTCGTGCGTCATCCGCTCGGTATCGGGCACGCGCGGCACGGTCTCGGTCTCGACGGAGACGATGAGCACGTGCTCGGCCAGGACGCGGTTGTGTTCGACGTTGGTCCGCATTGCCAGCGGAGCGGTGTGCTGGCTGCGGTTCAGGAACACGGCGGTGACCGGTATGCGGATCAGCGGCGGTTCGCAGTGCGACAAGCCGGCGACGAACTCACGCAGCGGCCCTTCGGCGCGTTCGCGCGCTGCGGTGATGACGGCGCGCCCGCGTTGCCAGGTGGTCATCACCGTGAACGCCGCCACGGCGATGGTCAGCGGTAACCACGCGCCGTGCACCAACTTGGTGAGGTTGGCGCCGAAGAACATCAGGTCGACCACCAGCAGTGCACCCGCGCCGGGCACCACCACGGACAGCGGCCACCGCCACCGCGTGCGCGCGTAATAGAAGAACAGCGTCGTGGTGATCGTGATGGTGCCCGTCACCGCCATGCCGAACGCGTAGGCGAGCGACGCCGAACTGCGGAAGGCGAATACCAGGATCAGCACTCCCAGCAGCAGCGCGCCGTTGATCCACGGCACGTAGATCTGCCCGATGGTCGACGCCGAGGTGTGCTCGATGCGCAGTCGCGGCAGGTATCCGAGGCGCGCGGCCTGCGAGGTCACCGAGAACGCGCCCGTGATGACGGCCTGTGAGGCGATCACCGTCGCGGCGGTGGCCAACAGCACCATCGGGACGCGGGCCCACTCCGGTGCCAGCAGGAAGAACGGGGCCGCCACCGTCGACTCGTCGCCCAACACCAGCGCGCCCTGGCCGAAGTAGTTCAGCGTACAGGCGGGCAGGACGAGCCCGAGCCACCCGAAAGTGATTGCCCGCCTGCCGAAGTGGCCCATATCGGCGTAGAGCGCCTCGGCGCCCGTCACCGCCAGTACGATCGCCGCGAGCGCGAAGAAGCCGATGTGGAAGTGTTCGGTGATGAAGGTCAGTGCGTAGGTCGGCGACAACGCCTTGAGGATCTCCGGATGCCCGGTGATGCCACGCACCCCGCATAACCCGATCGCGACGAACCACAGGATCATCACCGGGCCGAAGAACCGTCCGATGGTGGCGGTGCCGCGGCGCTGCACCGAGAACAGCGCGACGATGATCACGGCCGTGACCGGAACGACGAAGTCGGCCAACTCCGGGTCGATCACTTTGAGGCCCTCGACCGACGACAGCACGGAGATCGCGGGCGTGATCATGCTGTCGCCGAAGAATAGCGCGGCGCCGAACAGACCCAACGCGGCCAGCGTCGCCGTCACCCGTCGCCCGCGCCGGCCGGTCCATCGGCGCAACAGCGTGATCAGCGCCATGATCCCGCCCTCGCCGCGGTTGTCGGCCCGCATCACCAGCGTCACGTAGGTGAGCGTCACGATGATCATCACCGACCAGAAGATCAGCGAGACGACGCCGTAGACGTGGCTGTGCGCGACGGGCACGGGATGCGGATCGCGCGGATTGAACACCGTCTGGATCGTGTAGATCGGGCTGGTGCCGATATCGCCGAACACCACGCCGAGCGCGGCGATCACCACGGTCGGACGCAGCGACGTGGTACCCGGCGCTGCTCGCATTCGATGATCATCGCCGAGCGTGGGCTCGTTCGCGGCGGATCGGCAGAGCGGCAATGCGGTCCGGTGCGCTTTGGGAGGATGAGTCTGTGGCCGACGACGCGCTCGACGAACTTTATGCCGCCAAGCTCGAGGACTTCACCGCGCTGCGCACCAAGCTCGCCGGTGAGGCGAAGAAACGCGGCGACGCCGATGCGGCCAAGCGGATCTCGGCCGCACGGAAGCCGACGACCGCTGCATGGGTGGTCAACCGGCTAGCGCTCGCCGACGAGGAGGTCACGCAACGCCTGAAGGGTCTCGGTGAACGGTTGCGCGACGCACACGCGGCAATGGATGGTGAGCGGATCCGGGAGCTGTCGGCTGAACAGCGTCGGCTGGTCAACGATCTGACCCGTACCGCGTTCGAGGAGGCGGAGCTCAAGCGTCCGACGGGAGCGCTGCACGACGACGTCACCGGCACGCTGCAGGCCGCCATCGCCGACCCCGATGTCGCGGATCGGCTCGGCCGGCTGACCAAAGCCGAGGAATGGTCCGGATTCGGCGAGTTCGGCGACACCGCAATTGTTTTCAGCCCCACAACGAAACGTAAGCCGAAGCGCGAACCCGAGCCCGAACCCGCGGAGCCGCGCGACGAAGGACGCGACGGCAAGGGCGCGGAGGCGAGCAGGCGACGACAGCAGGCGCGCGCCGAACTGGCTGCCGCCGAGCGCGCGAGGGCCGAAGCCGACGACGCACTGTCCGAACTGCAGTCCGACCTGGCCGCCGCGCGTCTGCGCCACCAGGACGCCCGACGCCGGTTGCAGGAGGCCGAGCGCGGCCTGACCGCCGCCGAGGACTCCTACGACAAGGCCAAGCAGGCCTCGCGTGAAGCCGCCGCCGCGGTCAAGGACGCCAAGGCGCGGCTGCAGCGCGTTAAGTGACTGCGCGGCAACTAATCTCCATGCTGTCGCTCTCCCGTGCCGGGATCGGTACGCTGACGTAGCCGTTAGCCGGGTCGCGAACGTAGTCGAGATAGGGCACCAGTTCGTCCATCGACGTGTTGTCCGCGACGACCAGTGCGCCCGGCGTCAGGCGCGGTTCCAGCAGCTCGAGCACCGGCACATACAACTCCTTCCAGCCGTCGAGAAGGACGAAATCGACTGTGCCGGCCAGGGTTTGCAGCGTATGCAGCGCATCGCCGGCTAGCACCGTGATCACGTCGTCGAGACCGATGTCGACGAACGTCTTCGTTGCCGCGGCGACCTTTGCCGCGCTCAGTTCAGTGGTGACGACGCGGCCCCTTCCGTTGTCCCGCACCGCCGCGGCCAGGTGGATCGCGGACAGGCCGAGGGACATGCCGAACTCGACGACGGTGGCGGGTTTAGTCGCCCGCACCAGCGCGTACAGCAGCCTGCCGGCCTCCGGCGTCACCGGCAGATAGAAGTCGCTGAGAGCGTCGGCACGCTCCTGCGGCGTCGCCTCCGACAGGCGGGCGAAGTCGGCGCGCCGAAGTGCCTCCATCTGATACCGCGCTTCGGCGTACATCCGGTCGATCGCCCCGGCGACGTGGGACTCGTGCAGTGTGATGGTCATAGTTGTCGAACGTATCGGGCCGGCGGCCGTTCGTGTCAGGATGACCATAGGGCCATGGGGACTGCCGGCACGTCGACTCGACGCGTGATCGCGGTGATCGCGCTCATGGTGCTTGCGGCCTGGGCGTTGCGGGGCTACGTCCCCGGCGTGGAGCGGATCGCCGAAGAGCCCGGGCAGCGCCAGAGCAACCCGCTGGCGTTGGCGGCGGTCATCGTGTTGCTGTGCGCGGCGGTGGCGATCATCGGTCTCGCGATCATCGTGCGGATGCGGGACAAACGGCCACTCCCGGCGGCGGCCGGGAGCCTGCCTCGGGACCGACGGCCCGGTGACCGGCCGTCGTGGCGGTTCACTCTCGTCGCGTTGGCCGCGCTGATCGGGTTGGTGTTCCTGGTCTTACTTCTGTCCCGGCTGTCGCTCCCGGTGCCGACCGAAGAGGTGCCGCCGGCCGCCACACCCGACACGTCCGTTCGCGGCGACCCCGACGACTCCGTCTCACCGCGTCCGGACGAGGACGACGCGGCCGACGGCAACGTCGTGAACTACCTGATTCCCCCGATACTTCTGTTGATGGCGCTGATCGTCGTCGGTACGGCGGTCGCGTCGCGGCGACAGGGGAGCCCCCCGACGTCGGCCGACATCGTCGAGGCGGTGGACGAGCCGGTGGTGCCGACGACCACGACATCTCTGGCCAGGGCCGCCGAGGTCGGCCTCGCCGAGATCGGTGACCTGAGCCGCGAACCGCGCGAGGCGATCATCGCCTGCTACGCCGCGATGGAACGCGAACTGACGAGGGTCCCCGGCGCAGCGCCGCAGGCGTACGACACCCCGACCGAGGTGCTCGCGCGTGCGGTCGCCAGCGGGGCGTTACGCTCCGACAGCGCCACCGAACTCGTCGAGTTGTTCGAGGAGGCGAGGTTTTCGCCACACGTGATGAGCGAGCAGCACCGTGACGCCGCGGTGCAGGTGCTCAACCGGGTGCTGAGCGAACTACCGCAGCGCACGACGGGGGTCGCGTCGTGAGAAGGCTTGTGGCCGCGGCGTTTCTGTTGGTTGTGGGTGCGGAACTGATCGCGGTCACCAGCCGCGATCGTGAGCTGATCCTGATCGTTTCCGGCATCGCGCTGGCGCTGGCATTGCTCGGCCTGCGGTGGCAGCTGGCCCGTGAGGCCGAAACCGGCGACGTTGAAACACCGTCCGACGATGCCGCAGAGTCGTTGCGTCGCTGGCGATCACGCACCGAGACCCTGATCAGCCGTGCGGAGGCCACCCGCACCGACTGGGACAGACACTTAAGGCCCATGCTCGCGCGGCAGTTCGAGTTGGCGACGGGCCAACGTCGCAACCGCAACCGATCCGCGTACCACGCCACCGGTGAGATGCTGTTCGGCCCGGAACTGTGGGGTTGGGTCAACCCCGAGAACGTCGCCAAACGCGGGACCGAAGAACCCGGACCCGGGAGGGCGACGCTCGATGAGATCCTGCAACGGTTGGAGCGGGTATGACGACAGGACTGCCTGCGGCGGCCACCACCGCGAACTGTGAAGCGGTGCTCGACGAGATCGGGCGGGTGGTGGTCGGCAAACGCGATGCGCTGGCGCTGATCCTGACGACCGTGCTGGCCGGGGGGCACGTGCTGATCGAGGACCTGCCGGGTCTCGGCAAGACGTTGATCGCGAGGTCCTTCGCCGCGGCGCTCGGACTGGAGTTCAAACGCGTGCAGTTCACCCCCGACCTGCTGCCCGCCGATCTGCTCGGCTCGACGGTGTACGACATGCAGTCGGGCCGTTTCGAATTCCGTCGCGGCCCGATCTTCACCAATCTGCTTCTCGCCGACGAGATCAACCGCACACCGCCGAAAACACAGGCGGCGCTGCTCGAAGCGATGGCGGAGAGCCAGGTGAGCATCGACGGCGCGACGCACCCGTTGCCTGCCCCGTTCATCGTGTTGGCGACCGACAACCCGATCGAGTACGAGGGCACCTACCCGCTGCCCGAGGCTCAGCTGGACCGCTTCACGATCCGGCTCGAACTGCGGTATCTCTCCGAACAGGAAGAGGCGTCGATGTTGCGCCGCCGCATCGACCGCGGCTCCGCCGAACCGACGGTCGCTCAGGTCGTCGATGCCCACGATCTCGTCGCGATGCGGGAGTCGGTGGAACAGGTCACCGTGCACGACGATGTGCTGCGTTACGTGGTGTCGTTGGCTGCCGCCACCCGAAACCACCCGCAGATCGCGGTGGGCGCCAGTCCCCGCGCCGAACTCGATCTCGTCCAGCTGGCCCGCGCCCGCGCGCTGCTGCAGGGTCGTGACTACGTCGTACCCGAGGATGTGAAATCACTTGCGGTTCCGGCAGTTGCGCACCGGATCACGTTGCGACCGGAGATGTGGGTGCGCCGAGTCCGTGGCAGCGATGTGGTCGACGAACTACTGCGGCGGCTACCGGTGCCGCGGACCGACCAGTGATCGAAGTCCGCTGCACCGAGGCCGAGTTAGGCTGGCGCGCTTCACCTCTGACGCGGGCGCTGCTGACCTGTGCGGTGGTGGCCATGGCCGTGGCGGTGCTCGGGTCGCGCTGGGAGCTCATCGCGTTCGGCGCGCCGCTTCTCGGGGTGCTGTGTTCGATCGGGTGGCAGCGCGCGGTTCCCACGGTGCGAGTGTGCGCCGATCCCGGCGTCCACCGTTGCTTCGAAGGTGAGCCGGCGCGCATCACGATGTGGGCCGAGGCCGGGAACGAGTCGGTGAGGCTGCTGAGCGGTTCCGTCGACGGGATGACGCTCGAGGTCGCTTCGCGGGAAACATCAAGGCAAACCGTGGTGGCGACCGCGCAGCGCTGGGGCCGTTATCCGCTTCAGGCACACCTGGCGGTCGCGGCGCGGGGCGGTCTGGTCGAGGGGATCGGGGTGGTCGACGCCGCGGACGTCTTCGTGTTCCCGATGGCGCCGCCGCAGTCGACGGCGGTCCCGCGCACCGAGTTGCTCGATCGGCTGGGCACTCACCTGACCCGGCACATCGGCCCCGGTGTCGAGTACGCCGACGTGCGGCGGTATGTGCCGGGAGATCAACTGCGCACGGTGAACTGGGCGGTCAGCGCGCGTCGGGGCAGCCTGCATGTCACCGAAAGGCTGACCGACCGCGCCGTCGACGTGGTCGTGCTGATCGACAACTACGCCCAGCCGGCGGGTCCCGCGACCGAGGCCACTGAGCGCACGGCACGCGGCGCGGTTCAGGTGGTGCAGAGCGCGCTGCGCAGCGGCGACCGGGCGGGCATCGTCGCGCTCGGTGACCGGCATCCGCGGTGGTTGAGCGCGGACATCGGCCGAAGGCAGTTCTATCGGGTGCTCGACGCGATGCTCGGTGTCAGCGGTGGTTACGACACCACGTCGGGCACTCTGGCGCCGCGCGCCGCGGTCCCGCCGGGCGCGATCGTCGTCGCGTTCTCGACGATGCTGGACACCGAGTTCGCGCTGGCGTTGATCGACCTGTGCAAGCGCGGCCACACCGTTGTGGCGGTGGACGTTTTGCAGGGTGCGCCGTTCGAGGAGGGATGCGACGCGTTGGTGGCACGGATGTGGGCGCTGCAGCGGTCGTTTATGTATCGGGACATGGGCACCGTCGGTGTGGACATCGTGGCGTGGCGTGAGGACGACACGCTCGACCAGGCCATGCAGCTGGTGCCCCAGCACCGCAGACCGGTGCGGAGGCGACGGTGAGTCGCGCCTTGTCCACGGGCTTCGGTTTCGTCATGGTGGCGGCGGCCGCCCTGCCTGCGGACGATGCGGCGTTGGTTGTGTGTGGTTTTGCGGTAGCGATGGTGTTGCTAGGCAATGTGTTTCGGGTGGCCGCCACGTTGGCGGTGTTGTCGACGGCCGCCGCGATCGTAGTGGCATCGGCGAGTCCAGTGCTGGCGGCGCTGTGCGGGTTGGCCGGTGCGGCGTACCTGGTGTTTCGGCACACCACCGACGTCACTGTGCCGACTGTCGCTGGGGCACTGGGGTTCACGGGTATCGCTTTGACGGCGGTGCTGCTGTCACCGGAGCTGCCATGGGTGCCGTTGGCGGCACCGATCGCGGTATTGGCGGTTGTCGTGCTCGCGACGCGGCCGTTCTGGTTGGGTGCCTCGCAGCGGTGAACGGTGCGCCGGAGGTTGCGCCGACATAGTCCCGACTTGTCGGTGTTATGTCTCTGGACATAGGTGACAGTTCTGCATCAGGACATCGGTAACACTTTGCGTGGTTCTGGTGGTGACAC
>NZ_LZIK01000056.1:0-4139 GCF_001667105.1 Mycobacterium sp. 852002-51152_SCH6134967
GCCCCCGGGAGGCATCGGTGGGTTCGGTGGGGGCGGCCGGTAGTTGGGATCGCGGCGGATCACCTGTGACGGCTCCGGGCGCGGCCGCGGCGGGGGCTCGAACCCGCGGGGCGGTTGCCGGTTGTCGGTCACCTAAAGAAATCTACGTCGCCGGCCCGCATGTTCATCGCAACCAGCCGAGGTGGCCGGCGAGCAGGGCATAGCCGACGAAGGCCACGGCGTCGATCAGCGCATGCGCGACGATCAGCGGCCACAGCCGGCCGGTCCGCAGGTAGACGTAGCCGAACACCAGGCCCATCGCCAGATTCCCCAGCCCCGCGCCGAAGCCCTGGTAGAGGTGGTAGAGCCCGCGCAGGACGCTGGTGACGACAACGGCGGCCGCCGGGCTCACACGTAGCTGACGCAGTCGGGTGATCAGATAGCCGACGACGATCACCTCTTCGGCCCAGCCGTTCGCCAGCGCCGTCAGCAGCAGCACCGGTATCCGCCACCAGGTGTCGTACAGTTCGGCCGGCTCGACGTCGGCGTTCATGCCGAGGAGCCGGGCGACCTGATACAGCGCGAGGCCGGGCAGCCCGATGAGAGCGGCAAGACCGAGTCCGCCGAGTAGGTCGGCGCGCCACCGGGGCCGCCCCAGCCCGATCGATTTAAGGGCGATCCCGCTGCGCCACAACAGGTATACGGCCAGCGCGCCCCATGCCGACAGCTGGAACACCCAGACGAGGTTGAGCCCGAGGTCGATGAGGTCGAATGGGGAGCGGCGCGGATTGAGCGCGACGACCTGACCGGAAAGGCCGAGGAGCACCGACTCGATCAGGTTCAGCAGCGCGCTGTAGGCCGAAAGGCCGAACGTCACCGCGAGTACGACGACGATCTCGATGCGCAGGGCCCGGCGCGCAGGGTCGGTGAGCTCGTCGGGGGCGCCGGTCACCGAGCTACGGTAGCGTCGTCACAACTTCCGTGCGCGCAGCCCGTTGAGGAACGGGCAGCCCATCAGTACCCGGATCGCCTGGCTCAACCCGGTGACGTCGTCGACCGGGCGGGTGAACGGCAGCCGCACATCGTGGTCGCCGTCGTCGGTCTCCACCCGCAGCTGGACGCCGTAGCGGTCCAGACCCAGGGGCCGGACCCGCCCGCGGCGCATCGACATCGGAAGCCGGCTGGCCAGCCGCTCGACGACGTCGCGGTGGGCCGACTCCATGTGCTGCAGCCAGCACGACTCCATCGCGCAGAACGGGTCCGGTCGCGCGGCCAGCAGCGTGCTCACGCTGACCGATTCGGCGCCGGTGGAATCGGCGACGACCACGGACTCGATCTCGAGCCGCAGAAGCGTGTGGCCCTTGTCGCCGTCGGCGGGTGCCGAGTTCACCTGAAGTAGCGCGGGATTGGGGTCTTCCGAGGCGATCAGGTCGAGCAGGGCCGACACCTCACCGGCGGGCACGTCGTGCAGGCGCCCCTGAATCCACACCAGCGAGCGCACCGGCTCGCGTAGCGGCAGCGGCGCGTAGTCCGTCATCTCCAGCACCGCCTGCACCCCGCCGGCACCCGCGCTGACGGCCTTGGCCGCCGCCGCGCTGTCCGCGGGAACGGTGATCGCGAACGAGCCGTCGTCGAGCAGGTGGTGGACCGGTGTCTCGGTGGGAGCCCCGTTCTCGCCGCCCTCGACCGCGAGCATCGCGCCGCCCGCTTTGGCGCACGCGGTGCGGATCCGCTCGGCCGTCGTCGGTGCCGTGACCGTTGTCGCCATACAGCCTCCTCTGAGATAAGGTGAGCCTAACTTAACTAAGCGATGGCGGATCCCGCAAGGCTTTCGTGCAGCGGAACGGCATTACCCGGGTGACCCGATAGTGTTGTGCCGTGCCGCGCATCGCTTATCTCGGCCCCGAGGGGACCTTCACCGAGGCGGCGCTGCGCAAAATGTCGGGTGACGGGATGCTGCCCGGCGGGCCGGGCGCTGACGCGGTGACGCCGGTCCCGTGCGACAGCACCACCGGCGCGCTCGCCGCCGTGCGCGACGGTGACGCCGACTACGCCTGTGTCCCGATCGAGAACTCGATCGAGGGTTCGGTGCTACCCACCCTCGACGGCCTGGCCGGCGGCACACCTCTGCAGATCTTCGCCGAGCTCACGCTCGATGTCTCGTTCACGATCGCGGTGCGCGACGGTATCGCGGCCGACGGCGTGAAGACCGTCGCCGCCTTCCCCGTCGCGGCCGCACAGGTGCGGCACTGGCTGGCCGAGCATCTACCGTCGGCACAGGTGGTGCCCGCCAACTCCAACGCCGCGGCGGCCGCCGACGTCGCCGAGGGGCGTGCCGACGCGGGGGTGAGCACCGCGCTGGCCACCAAGCGCTACGGGCTGGAGGCGCTGGCGTCCGACATCGTCGACGAGCCCAACGCGCGCACCCGGTTCGTGCTCGTCGGAGCGCCCGCCCCGCCGCCAGGGCGCACGGGCGCCGACCGTACGTCGGTGGTGCTGCGACTCGACAACGTACCCGGCGCGCTGGTATCGGCGCTGACCGAGCTGGCCGTCCGCGACATCGATCTGACCCGGATCGAATCACGGCCCACCCGAACGGGGTTGGGCACCTACATCTTCTTCCTCGACTGTGTCGGACACATCGACGACGATGCGGTGGCCGAGGCACTCAAGGCGCTGCACCGTCGTTGTTCGGATATGCGATTCCTCGGATCCTGGCCGACCGGAGCGGCCGCAGGCGCGGCCCCTCCCGGCCTTGACGAAGCCTCCAGCTGGCTGGCGCGACTCAGGGAGGGACTGAGGTGAGCGGGCGTCTCGTGCTGGTGCGTCACGGGCAGTCACTGGCCAACGTCCACCGTCGCCTCGACACTCGCCCGCCCGGCGCCGAACTCACCGACCTCGGCCGCGATCAGGCCCGCTCCTTCGCCAGGGGCATGCCTGCTGCGCCCGCGATCCTGGCCCATTCGGTGGCCCACCGGGCCCGTCAGACCGCCGAGGAGATCGCCGGTTCGCTGCGCTTGCCGCCTGTGGAGCTCGACGGGGTCCACGAGGTCCAGGTCGGCGATCTGGAGGACCGCAACGACGACGAGGCCATCGCGACGTTCGAATCGATCTACCAGAAGTGGCACGACGGAGATCTCGACGTGGCGATGCCCAACGGCGAGACCGGACACGACGTGCTGGACCGCTACGTGCCCACCATCACCCAGCTGCGGATGCGCCATCTCGACGACGACGACTGGCACGGCGACATCGTGGTGGTCAGCCACGGCGCGGCGATCCGGCTGGTGTCCTCGGTGCTGGCCGGTGTCGAGCGCAGTTTCGCTCTCGACCACCACTTGGGGAACACGGAGGCCGTCGTGCTGGCGCCGATCACCGACGGCAGGTGGAGTTGTCCGCAGTGGGGGTCGCTGACGCCGCCGTTCTACCCCGAGCCCGACGTGCGGCCGGTCGAAGACGCTCTGCGCTCAGCCGACCCGATGGGCTGACACCGAGACGGTGCACGCGCAGCTGATCGCCTCACAGTCGATCACGAACGCGTGCGCCACTTCCGGGGTGACGCAATCCGGTTCGGTGCATTCCGCTCGACACGCGACGTGGTGAATGACGGTGCCATGGCAGTGCTCGAGGCCCGCTACGCATTCTCGGCACTCGGTCATGGCCCCTTGATAGCACTCGCGGGCGACAAAGCGCAGTTGCCGCGCGGTGTGTTTGCCCGCTATCCCCAGCCGAGTTCGTGGAGGCGCTCATCGTCGATGCCGAAGTGGTGGGCGACCTCGTGGATCACGGTGATCGCCACCTCGTCGACGACGTTCTGCTCGCTGTCGCAGTGCTCCAACAGCGCTTCGCGGTAGATCGTGATGGTGTCGGGCAGCGAACCGGCGTACCACGAATCGCGTTCGGTCAGTGCGACGCCCTGATAGAGCCCCAGCAGGTCGGGCTCCTCGTCGTTGCGGCCCTCGACAAGGACGACGACGTTGTCCAGCGCGTCGGCGAGCTTCGGCGGTATCAGATCGAGCGCCTCGGAGACCAGTTCTTCGAACCGTTCCGGGCTCATCTGTACGGCCACGCGGCTACGGTCCCGGCGGCGCGGGTGCCGGCGCGGGTGGGGGCGGCGCAGGCGCGGGGGTCTCATATAGACATCTGACGCAGCCGACGAA
>NZ_LZIK01000057.1:0-5396 GCF_001667105.1 Mycobacterium sp. 852002-51152_SCH6134967
TTTTGTTTGTTGTTGTTTTTTGCCATGCCCTGTTTTCCCGTTTGTGGGTGTGGTGTTTTTTGATGCCAGTTTTTGGTGTCTGTTTGGTCAGATTGTTCTGAACGTTTTTTGTTTGGAGAGTTTGATTCTGGCTCAGGACGAACGCTGGCGGCGTGCTTAACACATGCAAGTCGAACGGAAAGGCCCCTTTGGGGGTGCTCGAGTGGCGAACGGGTGAGTAACACGTGGGTGATCTGCCCTGCACTTTGGGATAAGCCTGGGAAACTGGGTCTAATACCGAATACACCTTGCTGGTCGCATGGCCTGGTGGGGGAAAGCTTTTGCGGTGTGGGATGGGCCCGCGGCCTATCAGCTTGTTGGTGAGGTTATGGCTTACCAAGGCGACGACGGGTAGCCGGCCTGAGAGGGTGACCGGCCACACTGGGACTGAGATACGGCCCAGACTCCTACGGGAGGCAGCAGTGGGGAATATTGCACAATGGGCGCAAGCCTGATGCAGCGACGCCGCGTGGGGGATGACGGCCTTCGGGTTGTAAACCTCTTTCAGTGCCGACGAAGCGTAAGTGACGGTAGGCACAGAAGAAGGACCGGCCAACTACGTGCCAGCAGCCGCGGTAATACGTAGGGTCCGAGCGTTGTCCGGAATTACTGGGCGTAAAGAGCTCGTAGGTGGTTTGTCGCGTTGTCCGTGAAAACTCACAGCTTAACTGTGGGCGTGCGGGCGATACGGGCAGACTTGAGTACTGCAGGGGAGACTGGAATTCCTGGTGTAGCGGTGGAATGCGCAGATATCAGGAGGAACACCGGTGGCGAAGGCGGGTCTCTGGGCAGTAACTGACGCTGAGGAGCGAAAGCGTGGGGAGCGAACAGGATTAGATACCCTGGTAGTCCACGCCGTAAACGGTGGGTACTAGGTGTGGGTTTCCTTCCTTGGGATCCGTGCCGTAGCTAACGCATTAAGTACCCCGCCTGGGGAGTACGGCCGCAAGGCTAAAACTCAAAGAAATTGACGGGGGCCCGCACAAGCGGCGGAGCATGTGGATTAATTCGATGCAACGCGAAGAACCTTACCTGGGTTTGACATGCACAGGACGACTGCAGAGATGTGGTTTCCCTTGTGGCCTGTGTGCAGGTGGTGCATGGCTGTCGTCAGCTCGTGTCGTGAGATGTTGGGTTAAGTCCCGCAACGAGCGCAACCCTTGTCTCATGTTGCCAGCGCGTTATGGCGGGGACTCGTGAGAGACTGCCGGGGTCAACTCGGAGGAAGGTGGGGATGACGTCAAGTCATCATGCCCCTTATGTCCAGGGCTTCACACATGCTACAATGGCCGGTACAAAGGGCTGCGATGCCGTGAGGTGGAGCGAATCCTTTCAAAGCCGGTCTCAGTTCGGATCGGGGTCTGCAACTCGACCCCGTGAAGTCGGAGTCGCTAGTAATCGCAGATCAGCAACGCTGCGGTGAATACGTTCCCGGGCCTTGTACACACCGCCCGTCACGTCATGAAAGTCGGTAACACCCGAAGCCGGTGGCCTAACCCCTTGTGGGAGGGAGCCGTCGAAGGTGGGATCGGCGATTGGGACGAAGTCGTAACAAGGTAGCCGTACCGGAAGGTGCGGCTGGATCACCTCCTTTCTAAGGAGCACCATTCATTTTCCCCCGCCCCCGCGCCTGTGGGATCGGTTGCGGTTGGGATATCAGTGCCGGCGCCTGTAGTGGGTGTTCGGCCGGTGCACAACAAACGTTGATCGTCTGGTGGGAAAAGCCGGGCGTGAAGGATTGCCAGACACACTATTGGGCTTTGAGACAACAAGCCCGCGATCTCTTTGTCCCGAGTGTGGGAAACCGGAGATGGTGTTGATCCCCGTGTGGGGGTTGGCTGTGGTTGTCGCCCTGCTTTGGTGGTGGGGTGTGGTGTTTGATTTGTGGATAGTGGTTGCGAGCATCTCGCAGCGGATTGCTTGGTCCTCGTTGGTGGGGGTTGGGTGGTTTGTTGCGGTGATAATGCAATTTTTATTCTTCCGAGAATATTTTTTTGATCTGTTTTGTGTGTAAGTGTTTAAGGGCGCATGGTGGATGCCTTGGCACTGGGAGCCGATGAAGGACGTGGGAGGCTGCGTTATGCCTCGGGGAGCTGTCAACCGAGCGTGGATCCGAGGATGTCCGAATGGGGAAACCCGGCACGAGTGATGTCGTGTCACCCAACGCTGAATATATAGGCGTTGGGGGGGAACGCGGGGAAGTGAAACATCTCAGTACCCGTAGGAAGAGAAAACAATTGTGATTCCGTGAGTAGTGGCGAGCGAAAGCGGAGGATGGCTAAACCGTGTGCATGTGATACCCGGCGGGGGTTGTGTGTGCGGTGTTGTGGGGCCTGTGTTCTATCTACCGCCGTGGATAGCAGCAGTGATAAAGCAGTGGGTTAGGTGAAGTGGCCTGGGATGGTCTGCCGTAGTGGGTGAGAGCCCCGTAACCGAAAACTTGTTGCCTGTTGTCGCAGGATCCCCGAGTAGCAGCGGGCCCGTGGAATCTGCTGTGAATCTGCCGGGACCACCCGGTAAGCCTGAATACTTCTCAGTGACCGATAGCGGATCAGTACCGTGAGGGAATGGTGAAAAGTACCCCGGGAGGGGAGTGAAAGAGTACCTGAAACCGTGTGCCTACAATCCGTCAAAGCCCTCCACTTTGTGGTGGGGTGATGGCGTGCCTTTTGAAGAATGAGCCTGCGAGTCAGGGACATGTCGCGAGGTTAACCCGTGTGGGGTAGCCGCAGCGAAAGCGAGTCTGAATAGGGCGTATCACGTCAATAGTGGCGTGTGTAGTGGTGTGTTCTGGACCCGAAGCGGAGTGATCTACCCATGGCCAGGGTGAAGCGCGGGTAAGACCGCGTGGAGGCCCGAACCCACTTAGGTTGAAGACTGAGGGGATGAGCTGTGGGTAGGGGTGAAAGGCCAATCAAACTCCGTGATAGCTGGTTCTCCCCGAAATGCATTTAGGTGCAGCGTTGCGTGTTTCTTGTTGGAGGTAGAGCTACTGGATGGCCGATGGGCCCTACTAGGTTACTGACGTCAGCCAAACTCCGAATGCCGACAAGTCAAAGCGTGGCAGTGAGACGGCGGGGGATAAGCTCCGTGCGTCGAGAGGGAAACAGCCCAGATCGCCGGCTAAGGCCCCTAAGCGTGTGCTAAGTGGAAAAGGATGTGCAGTCGCAAAGACAACCAGGAGGTTGGCTTAGAAGCAGCCACCCTTGAAAGAGTGCGTAATAGCTCACTGGTCAAGTGATTGTGCGCCGATAATGTAGCGGGGCTCAAGCACACCGCCGAAGCCGCGGCAGCAACACCTAGTGTGTTGTTGGGTAGGGGAGCGTCCTGCATCCGGTGAAGCCACGAAGTGATTCAGTGGTGGAGGGTGTGGGAGTGAGAATGCAGGCATGAGTAGCGATAAGGCAAGTGAGAACCTTGCCCGCCGGAAGACCAAGGGTTCCTGGGCCAGGCCAGTCCGCCCAGGGTGAGTCGGGACCTAAGGCGAGGCCGACAGGCGTAGTCGATGGACAACGGGTTGATATTCCCGTACCCGTGTATGAGCGTCCCTGACGAATCCATACTGCTAACCACCCAAACGGTGGCCGACCAATCCCTTCGGGGAGCGGGGGTCACCTGCTGCGTGGGACCCGTGTGGGTAGTAGTCAAGCGATGGGGTGACGCAGGAAGGTAGCCGTACCAGTCAGTGGTAATACTGGGGCAAACCTGTAGGGAGAAACCTAGGCAAATCCGGGTTTCACATATCCTGAGAGGTGATGCATAGCCGAGTGAGGCGAATTCGGTGATCCTATGCTGTCGAGAAAAGCCTCTAGCGAGCGCATACACGGCCCGTACCCCAAACCAACACAGGTGGTCAGGTAGAGAATACCAAGGCGTACGAGTGAACTATGGTTAAGGAACTCGGCAAAATGCCCCCGTAACTTCGGGAGAAGGGGGACCCCCACACCGTCAAGGCCTTCGCGGCCGGCAGCGGGAGGGGGTGGCACAAACCAGTGAGAAGCGACTGTTTACTAAAAACACAGGTCCGTGCGAAGTCGCAAGACGAGGTATACGGACTGACGCCTGCCCGGTGCTGGAAGGTTAAGAGGACCCGTTAACCCGCAAGGGTGAAGCGGAGAATTTAAGCCCCAGTAAACGGCGGTGGTAACTATAACCATCCTAAGGTAGCGAAATTCCTTGTCGGGTAAGTTCCGACCTGCACGAATGGCGTAACGACTTCTCAGCTGTCTCAACCATAGACTCGGCGAAATTGCATTACGAGTAAAGATGCTCGTTACGCGCGGCAGGACGAAAAGACCCCGGGACCTTCACTACAACTTGGTATTGGTGCTCGATTCGGTTTGTGTAGGATAGGTGGGAGACTGTGAAGCCATCACGCCAGTGATGGTGGAGTCGTTGTTGAAATACCACTCTGATCGTATTGGGCCTCTAACCTCGAACCGTCTATCCGGTTCAGGGACAGTGCCTGGCGGGTAGTTTAACTGGGGCGGTTGCCTCCTAAAAAGTAACGGAGGCGCCCAAAGGTTCCCTCAACCTGGACGGCAATCAGGTGTTGAGTGTAAGTGCACAAGGGAGCTTGACTGCGAGACCTACACGTCAAGCAGGGACGAAAGTCGGGACTAGTGATCCGGCACCCCCGAGTGGAAGGGGTGTCGCTCAACGGATAAAAGGTACCCCGGGGATAACAGGCTGATCTTCCCCAAGAGTCCATATCGACGGGATGGTTTGGCACCTCGATGTCGGCTCGTCGCATCCTGGGGCTGGAGCAGGTCCCAAGGGTTGGGCTGTTCGCCCATTAAAGCGGCACGCGAGCTGGGTTTAGAACGTCGTGAGACAGTTCGGTCTCTATCCGCCGCGCGCGTCAGAAGCTTGAGGAAACCTGTCCCTAGTACGAGAGGACCGGGACGGACGAACCTCTGGTACACCAGTTGTCCCACCAGGGGCACCGCTGGATAGCCACGTTCGGACAGGATAACCGCTGAAAGCATCTAAGCGGGAAACCCCCTCCAAGACCAGGCTTCTCACCCATTTCAGTGGGATAAGGCCCCCCGCAGACCACGGGATCGATAGACCAGACCTACACACCCAGCAATGGGTTCAGGGAACTGGCACTAACCGGCCGAAAACTTACACACACTCGCAACCACACCCCACGCGTATCAACCACGCAAACACACCCCACCACCAAAACACCCTTCCCAACACCAACTGGGACACTACAAAGTGAATAAAGTTACGGCGGTCAATAGCGACAGGGAAACGCCCGGACCCATCCCGAACCCGGAAGCTAAGCCTGCCAGCGCCAATGATACTGCCCCACCCGGGCGGAAAAGTAGGACACCGCCGAACACAAATTA
>NZ_LZIK01000058.1:0-25576 GCF_001667105.1 Mycobacterium sp. 852002-51152_SCH6134967
CTTCGACTGAAATAACGCTCGAGACATCACAACACTCCTCAATCAGAAGGGTGTTGCATCCATCCCTTGAAACCGCCTCGTCGATCGCGACCCTGCCGCAGAAGTCGACGGGGAGATTAGTGCACGGGCCCATTTCGCGCTACATACGGGGTGGTGTGAAGCCGGGGTTCGCCAGGGCATTGGCCACACCGCTACCGATGGGTCCGTACTCGTCGACGAGGGTCGCGGTGCCGGTGGCCACTCCGGCGTCGCTGAAGTGCGTCAGTGCGGCCAGCCCGACATAGGGCCCCTTCGGCAGCCGCGACAGCGTCAGTGTGTAGTCGGCGTTGATCCACTGCAGGCCGCTCGGCCCGAAGTGTGTCAACGAGCTGACCATGTCGCCGGCCATGGCGGCGCGGGTGAACGGCGTCAGGTCCACGCCGGCGACCAGCGGCCGAAAGTCGCGGACCCACAGGTGTTTCGGACCCGAGTGCTGCCAGTTCGCCAAGCCCTCACCGGGTCCGGGTTCGCGCTCGTCTCTGCCGTAGGTCCACACCAACGTCGACAGTTCGCGGGGGATGGGATCGGGTGTCGGAGGCGGCGCAGGCATGGTGACCGGCGACGTCCAGATCTCGTCGGCGGGTTGTTCTCCGCGGCGGAGGAACAGCGCGGTCGCGCGCGCGACGGTCGTGTCGCCCTGCGTCATCAGCGCGTCGACCAGTTTCAGGCGGCGGCCTTGGCGGACGACGGAGGTCTCGACCCGAACCGCCGCCAGCGCGGCTGGGCGGAACAGGTCGACGGTCAGCCGGGCCGGCTGGAAGTCCGGGTCGCCGGCGTCGCGTTCGAGCACGTGACCGAGCAGACCGCCGGCGTAGTTGCCGCTGATCGTCTGTCCCCACGGCCCCTGCGCCATCGGCGCGGGCACGAAGGCGTCACCGTCGGGGGTGAAGAACGCGGCCACCATCGCGAAGACGATAGCGATCTAGTCGAACTAATGATTCTCCAGCCACTGCTCGATGTCGTCGGACACCGGATCGACGACGTCGGCGAACTCGTCGTGCTTCTCGACGTAGGACGCCACCATCTTGCAGACGGGCACGATGCGCAGCCCCTCATCGCGGGTCTTCTGCAGCGCCTCGCCGATCAGGATGGTCGCCAGGCCGCGGCCCTCGAAATCGCTGTCCACCTCGGTGTGGGTGAAGACTCGCTGACCGTCGCGGTCGGCGAACTCGGCGATTCCGACGCCCTTCCCGTCGACGGCGATGGTGTAGCGGTCGGCTTCGGCGGTGACCTCGGTGGGTGCGCCGGTCTTGTCGGTCGTCATGGTTTCTCTATACCCCCGGGTTCGATCGCGGACGCAAGGTCGCGTTGGGCAGCGGGGGAGCGGGCAACCGGGATACCCCGCCGCGGTATCCCTGCACCGCGCCGAACCGGTCGTCGCCGTCCTCCCACTGTCTGCGATAGGTGGCGATGTCGTCATGGCTGCGGCCGACGAAGTTCCACCACATGACCAGTTCCTCGGGGAACGGTGGTCCGCCGAGCAGCACCAGCCGGGCGGGCGCGCTGCCGCGGTTGGCCAGGTGCAACCTCTCCGCACCGGCGGCCTGGAACGCCAGATCGGCGGTGTCGAGTGCAGTGCCGTTGACGGCGACGTCGCCCTGATCGAGGAGCACCCCGTGCTCGAAGTCCGAATCGACCTCCAGCATCACCTCCGCCCCGGGGTCGAGGTCGACCTGGGCCCCGAGCAGGGGTGTGAAGGTGTCGACGGGGGAGCGCAGGCCTTCGAGTTCGCCGATGAACACCCGCAGCGTCGCGTCCCCGACGGCGCGCGGCGCGGGGATGAAGTGTTCGAAGCCGCGCCCGGTGTCACGCGCCTCATCGGGCAGAGCCACCCACAGCTGCACGCCGTGCAGGATCGTGGTGGCGCCCGTCGACACCTCCGAGTGGCAGATGCCCGCGCCTGCCGTCATCAGGTTGAGCTCGCCCGGGCGCACCAGCGCGTGCACGCCACCGCTGTCGCGATGCTCGACCTCGCCGCTGAACAACCAGCTGACGGTCTGCAGCCCGGTGTGCGGATGAGGCGGCACGTCCATACCCGTGCCACCGCGCACGTCGTGCGGGCCGTAGTGGTCGGCGAAGCACCACGCTCCGATCAGCGACCGCTCCCGCTGCGGCAGCGTGCGCCGCACGCGGATCGCCCTCGGACCGCCCAGCGGCACCTCCCGCGGATGCAGGACGCCCGCGAACGGGACTGCCGCGCAGGCGACTTCGGCCGGCGCCGGGTCGGTGTTGCTCACCAACCCACAGTAGGTCTATCCCGGGCTTGTCATCGCCGAACGGATCACTTCCAGATCATCGTCGCCGATCTTGAACACCCCGAAGCGGAACTTGTAGCCCCAGCGGGTCTTGTCCTCGATGAAGTTGAGCTTCTCGAGGAGCGGACGAATCGGCGTCTCATGCGCGTCGAGGAAGTCGACATTGCGCCGCCACCGTTCGACGTCCGGGGACGCCGAATCGAGATAGGGCTCGTCGTCGGCGATCTGCCCGATCGCGGTAAACGCCTGCAGCGGCGGACCATCGGGATAGACGGTGCGAGGGGAGTAGAAGGCGATCCAATCGCCGCGCGCCATCCTGCGCAGCATGTTCGGCTTGCCGTGATTGGCCTGAGTGAAGCGGCCGCGCACGCCGAGTTCGACGTGGTCGCGGCTGACTGTGTTGATCCAGTTCGTCATATCCGCACGCTAAGCGCGACGGCCGACAGTTCCAGACCTCGAGAGAAGTGCCTGTGGATAACTCGGGCCGACGCCGCCTGATTAGCATCGGACGCCGTGAGTGACGAGTCGCTGCGCGACGACCACGCCGAGCTTCTACGACGCCGCGAACTCACCGAGGACGCGGCCCGACCGGATGCCGTGACCAGGCGACACGAGGCGAACGCCAGGACCGCTCGGGAGAACATCGCCGACCTCATCGACGAGGGCTCGTTCGTGGAGTACGGCCGGTTCGCGATCGCGGCGCAGCGCCACCGCCGCGACCTCGACGACCTGATCGCACGCACCCCCGCCGACGGTCTGGTCGCCGGGACCGCACGGATCAACGGCGACCTGTTCGGCGCCGAGCGCAGCGCGTGTGCGGTGCTGTCCTACGACTACACGGTGCTGGCCGGTACGCAGGGCGCGCTGGGCCACCGCAAGAAGGACCGGTTGTTCGAGCTGATCGAGCGGCTGCGGCTGCCGACGGTGTTCTTCGCCGAGGGCGGCGGCGGGCGGCCGGGCGACACCGACTATCCGGCGGTGTCGTCGCTCGATGCGCGCGCGTTCAAACTGTGGGCGGCGCTGTCGGGCGTAGTGCCGCGCATCGCCGTCGTCCACGGTCGCTGCTTCGCGGGCAACGCCGTCATCGCCGGCTGCGCGGACCTGATCGTGGCAACCGAGAACACGTCGATCGGCATGGGCGGACCCGCGATGATCGCCGGCGGCGGGCTCGGTGACGTGCCACCCGACGAGGTGGGCCCGATCAGCGTGCAGTCGCCCAACGGTGTGGTCGACGTCGTTGTGGCCGACGAAGCGGAGGCGGTCGCGGTGACGAAGCGGCTGCTCGGCTACTTTCAAGGTCCGACCGAACCGGGTCCGGTCGCGGACCAAACACGTTTGCGCACAATCGTTCCCGAGGTTGCACGTCGGGCCTATCAGGTCGCGCCGATCATCGAGACGTTGGCCGACGAGGGCACGGTGACGTTCCTGCGGACGAAGTTCGCGCCGGAGATGGTGACGGCGCTGGCCCGCGTCGACGGCCGCCCGGTCGGGATCATCGCGAACAACACGATGGTGATGGCCGGCGCGATCACGGCCGCCGCCGCCGACAAGGCGGCCCGCTTCCTGCAGCTGTGTGACGCGTTCGGGCTGCCCGTCCTCTCACTGGTCGACTGCCCGGGTTACATGGTGGGCCCGGCGGCCGAGTCCGAGGCGCTGGTGCGCCGCGCGTCGCGGATGCTGGTGGCCGGTGCGGCGCTCAAGGTGCCGCTGATCGCGGTGATCCTACGGCGCGGGTACGGACTGGGCGCGCAGGCGATGACCGGCGGCAGCCTGCACGAGCCGGCGTTGACGGTGGCATGGCCGGGCGCGCACCTGGGACCGATGGGCCTGGAGGGCGCGGTCCGGCTGGGTATGCGCAAGGAACTGGAAGCGATCGCCGACGAGGACGAGCGCGAGGAACGGGTCAGGCAGGCGACGGCGGCCGCGCAGGAAAACGCCAAGGCGCTCAACGCCGCGGCGCTGTTCGAGATCGACGACGTGATCGACCCGGCCGAGACCCGTGATGTCGTGATCAACGCGTTGACTGCGGCCACGGCACACGCCCCGCGTCGTCAGGGCCGACGCTTCGTCGACACCTGGTAGAAGAAAAAGGGACGGTGCCGCCTGCGCCTCTCGGCGAGTGGTCGCTCGAAGCGACGATTGTGTTGGGGCCCGGGGCATGCCCGGCACCGTCGCATTCGTCAACCTGCTGGTCCCTAGAGATATTCCGGGCGATGGTCGAGGCCCGCCGCCGACCCCCCGATCCGGCGGCGAGCCGACCGGTGATCAGGCCGATTCCGCGTAGAGCCGACGGTCGCGCACGGGGTGGCCGTGCCGCTCCGCCAGTGACTTCAGCTGCCGCAGAGCAAACGTGCGGCCGCGCCCGGCCTCGGGCACGAAGATCCCCGCCCACAGACCCTCGGCGCGCGGTAACTCGCAGGCCTCCCGTGCGCAGAGCCAACGGCGAGGGCACGCGCGGCAGATGGCCTTCGCCTGCTCGTCGGCCGATGTGGTCCACCGCTCCGGGTCCCGGGTGCAAGCACCGACGGGCGTCTCATCCCATTCAGTCGTGTTCATTCGTGATGCTCCTCTGCACTGTGTGCGGCCCGTCGGTCGCGATGGCGAAAACGTAGCGCATTAACCGTAGCGATGCAACGGTTAATGCGAGTGCAAGTGCCAGCGGCTGCCGCAAGTATGCCCCTGAAGTGCGAATTCACATGCTACGGGTGCCGACAAAGCCCTAGCACAGGCTGACGCGGACACGACTGAACTGGAGCGTCGACACGATTTGGGGACCGCCACGCCGCACCAAGCCGTAGCGCGCAACATAACGGCGGATACGATTACGGCGCCTTCTCACCCCCGCCCTCGAGGACCCACCGCGCCATGACCAATCCGGAGTCGACCGACGGATCGACCGAGGCGCTCGATCAGGGCATGGTTCGAGCGGGTGCGGCCGCCGCGGCGCGACGTCGTGAGCTCAACATCAGCCAACGCAGCCTCGCGGCGGACGGCATCATCAACGCCGGCGCCCTGATCGCCTTCGAGAAGGGCAGAAGCTGGCCGCGGGAGCGAACCCGAGCAAAGCTCGAAGAGGTGCTGCAGTGGCCACCCGGCACGATCGCTGGGCTTCGGCGGGGAGAACCGGCCGGCGAGAATCACCGCCCCGCGGCGGCGCCGCGCAGCGACGAGGTGCCGTTGATCGCCGAGGCGGTGATCACCGCCGCGAGGACCTTCGACTCGGCCATCGCCGCGCTACCCGCAGCCGAGGACCCGGAGTTCGGCGCGAAGGCGGCCAAGATCCTGGCCGACCTCCGTCAGCTGGAAGCCGTCGCGGCGCGGGCGGCGCGGATCAGCAGGGTGACCCCGCCGCTCATCAAGGCGTTGAGCGCCGTGCGGACGCGCTATGACGAGCTGATGTTGCGCGCGGCGCGATCCCCGGGCGCGACGTTGGGTCAGCGCCTCTATGCGGCGCGGCGCCGGGCGAACCTCACCATCGCCGAAACCGCCCAGGCGGCAGGGGTTTCCGATGACGACATTGCGCACGCCGAGGCAGAAGAGCAGGTGCCGGTGCAGGCTGCCGAGGCGATCGCCGCACTCGTCGACGAACTCGGTTGAGGCATCCGAATCAATAGCGCTCGCGGCTGCGGTCGTCGCTGGTGGGGAAGTGGTCGGCCAGCGCGGCGGCGATCTCGAGGAACCGCCGACGGGTTTCCGCGGACATCTCCGAAGTCCCGTTGATGACGCCGCCCGGACGCAGATGCCCGTCGAACGGCACCTCGATGACCCTCTGGCCCTGACCCGAAAACTGTTGGGCCAGAATCGAACGCGTGCGCTTGTCGGCGTGCCCGTCGGAGTCGTTGAGCACGATGACCGTGCGCTGCAGCAGCCTCGTCAGCCCGCGCGCAGCCAGCCAGTCCAGCGTCTGGCCGGCCACAGCGGCGCCGTCGACCCACGGTGAGGACACCACGACCATCGCGTCCAGGTCCCGAAGCACCTCCTGGGTGACCGGGGAGTCCATCGTCGAACTGCAGTCGATGATCGAGATCGTGAAGTAGCGGTCCAGCCGAGAGGTGGCTTCCCGGTAGATGGCCGGGTCGAGCACGCGGCGACGCGCGGGAGTGCCTTCACCGGCGAGCACAAACAATCCGGCGGCGTTGTTTCCGACTCGGCTGCGGACGTCGGCGAAGGTTTCCAGATGCTGGTCGGAGGCCAGTTCCCAGTACGAGCCCTGGGCCTTGGGGTCGACCCGGCTGCCCAGCTTGCCGAACGCGGTGTCCGCGTCGATCGCGACAACCCGGTCGTCCTGACGTATCTCGGCGAATACCGAGCCGATGCTGGCCGACACGGTCGTCTTACCGACCCCGCCCTTGCCCATCACGCCGATCTTGTAATGACCCCGCAGCGCGCCCCGGATCTTCGCTTCCAGCTCGGCCTGCCGGATCTCGTCAGGCCCCGGGCCGAGGTTCACGTATCCGAAGGTGGCTCGATACAAGGCGTATCGCCAACCGCGGGTGGGCGCGGCCTTGCGCGGAGGCACCAGTTCGTCGGGCCTGATCCGTTCTGCGTAGGAGCCCGGTTGCTGGGGTGCGGCTTGGCCCTGCGGTC
The DNA here is from genome assembly GCF_001667105.1 of Mycobacterium sp. 852002-51152_SCH6134967. Classification (NCBI taxonomy): domain Bacteria; kingdom Bacillati; phylum Actinomycetota; class Actinomycetes; order Mycobacteriales; family Mycobacteriaceae; genus Mycobacterium; species Mycobacterium sp. 852002-51152_SCH6134967. The sequence continues at coordinate 6,882 of NZ_LZIK01000058.1, forward strand.
CGGGACCGGGCCACGGTCCGGCCGGCGGGCCGGGCTGCTGCGGAGGACGGGGCGGTGGCTGTTGCCTGGTGGGGTGGCCCCACATCCGCGGATCGGGACGGGGGGCGGCCGGTACCGGTCCGGTGTCGTGAAGAGAGTCCGGAGGTGGGCCGAATCGGGTCGGCTGCTCGCGGAAACTGGCGCGCGGTGCGTCCGGTTCCGGGAAACCCGGTGGCGGCGGCTGCGCCGGCTCCGATTCGGAGGGCGGTGGCGGCGCCTGTTCGGCTTCTTCGGGGCTCGTCCAGCCGAGTTCTTTGCGCAACGCGTCATCGCGGTCGCTCAATGCGATCTCCTCCGAATGTCGTATCGGTCCCCGGGGTCAAGTATCAACCACTGTCCCAGCTTCCCCTGGCCAGCATTCCCAGCTAACACCGAGCCGGGGGTCCCAGGGACGATGTGAGCCGTCGTGAGTCGACGTCCAGCCGGCTGCAACCGTCGGCGGGCATGCTTGCCAGCGGAAGCAGCCGCCAGCGGCTTCAGCACCCTAGGGCAGTGGAAAAGTGCATCAACAGAGTTTGCTATATCGGGCATAGGCGCGGTTATGCCGCTGAGATGACATCTTGCGCATTAACTGCAAGTTGCCTGTGCGCGACGATCGGCGGGCGCCGAGGAGCCGAAAATTGGTGACATCGGGGGTGTTCAACCGCTGGTACGCTAGCTCGCGGCGACCAGACCTGCGTGATCGGTGCCGGCCGTGTGAAGGGGTCCGCGGCAAAGGACTCGAGGTCCGTGCGCAAACGCGCGGTGCCGACAGAAGGTGCCAACGCACGACGACGGGAAGGGGTGAACGGCGATGTCCGACGATGTGCGTGTCTCCACCGCTCACCTCGGCGATCTGGCCGCTCGGCACGACCGCACGGCCGCGGACACCCGCGCGATGAGCCGCTCCGGCGACGACATCCAGGCAGCGGTCGAGAACACCCACGGCACCATCGCGGCGCCGACCGCCGATGCGCTGGATGCCGTGCTCACGTCGCGAGACCACGCCGGCGTCGCGGCCGCGGAATCGTCGGTCGCCCTCTCCGACGAACTGACCGACGCCGCCGCGCTCTATGGCAGCACCGACGAGGCGGCGGCCTCGGCATTGACCGCCCAGATTCAGACGGATCAGCTGTGAGTACGGACGCCACGCACATCGACGACGTCGTGGGCGTCGAGGTCACCATCGACGGCATGCTGGTCATCGCCGACCGGCTCGGCCTGATGGAATTCCCCACCGCCTTGGGCATCCGGCTGAACATCCCCCAGCCGGAACTGCGCGACCGCGTGTGGGATCAGGTCGCTCGCGATCTGACCGCACAGGGCGTGCTCGACGTCTTCGGCCACCCGCACCCCGAGGTGGCGGCGATGGTCGACACGTTGAGCCGGGCGGACCGCACGTTGGAAGCACGCTGGTGGCGGCGCGACGTCGGCGGCAAGCTGATCCGCTTCGTGGTCTGCCGCAAAGGTGGCCGCCATGTCGTCGCGGCCCGTGACGGCGACATGCTCGTGTTGCAGCGGGTGGCTCCCCAGGTCGGTTTGGCGGCCATGGTCATGACGGTGCTGGGCACCGCGACGCCGGCCGACGTCGAACCGCTGACGGGTGTGGCGAGCAAACTCGCCGCATGCCGCGACGCAAACCAGATCGCGGCCTACGGAATCGGCCCGTCGTCGGCGCGCGCCTACGCCGACATCATCGCCGACCCGGAGAGTTGGGCGGAGATCACCGCGATCGAGCGGCATCCGGGCGGAACGTTCACCCAAGCCGACGTCGCCGCGGGCGTGCTGGACTCGAAGTACGGACGGATCGTGTCGATTCCCCGGCGGGTGAGCGGTGAACTGTATGGCAGTTTCCTGCCCGGCAGCACCGAGAACCTGCAGCGCGCGCTGGACGGCTTGATCGAATTCCTGCCGTCCAGAACGTGGTTCGAGCACGCCACGCTCGACCCAGCAGAGGCCGCGCATGGTGGATGAGCGGTCTCAACACGATGCCGACGACGAGCGCGACGACATGGCCGCGCTCGATTTCAGCCCACCCGAGGTCTCCGACGACTCCGTGCTCGACGCCCTGGATGGCTACGGCCCGGGCGCAACCGGCGCCACCGAACCGCCGCTCCCCGTCGCCACTGTGACCAATCCGCCCGGCACCGTCTCCGTCAGCGCCTTGTCCGACGGCCGGATCAGTCGAATCAAGCTATCTCCCAGAGCAAGTGGGCTCGCAGAGGCCAAGCTCGCCGAAGAGGTCCTCGTCGTCGCCGGGCTCGCCAGCCAAGACGCGAAGTCGACGCAATACGTCAGCATGCTCGAGGGCATGCGCCAACAGGGCCACGACGACGCGGCAACCCGCGACTTCCTCACCCGCGATCTCGGCCTCCCCAGCCCGGAACAAGCCCGCGCCGAGCGCACCCGCGTGTTCACGACAAGATATGCCGGTGACCATGACTGAGCATCTCGCCAGCCTGTTCGGAAGCGCGGTCGGCATGCTGGCCAGCACACCCGCCCGCTCATTCGAGATCTTCACGGAGATCACCACTTTCGACGAATCAGCCTGCGACGCGTGGGTGGGCCGCATCCGTTGCGGTGACACCGACAGGGTCACGCTGTTCCGCGCCTGGTACTCCCGCGCCAACTTCGGTCAGCTCGCCGGTTCGGCCGAGATCTCGATGAACAGCCTCAACGCTCGGGTGCCGATCGGCGGGGGGTTCGGCGACATCACCTACCCGGTGAATTCGCCGCTGGCCATCACTATGGGTTTCGCCGCCAACGAGGCGTCGATCGGCAACTACGCCGACGCGATGGAGGCTCTCGACGACGCCCCGGCCGCCGGGGCCGAGCACCTGGTGGCCTGGATCAAGGCCGTGATCTACGCCGCCGCCGAGCGCTGGACCGATGTGATCGACCAGGTCCGCGGCGCCGCCGCGTGGCCAGACAAGTTCCTCGCCGCGGCCGCAGGTGTGGCGCACGGCGTCGCGGCGGCCAACCTCGGGCTGTTCACCGAGGCCGAACGACGGCTCACCGAGTCCAACTCCTCACCCGCCGGGGAGGCGTGCGCCCCGGCCATCGCGTGGTTCCTGGCGATGACGCGCCGCAGCCAGGGCAACGAAGAGTCGGCGGTCGCACTGCTGGAATGGTTGCAGGCCACCCATCCCGCCCCGAAAGTCGTTGAAGCACTCCGCGACCCGTCATACCGGCTGACGACCACGACCGCGGAGGAGATCGCGGCGCGCAAGGATCCGTGGGACCCGAACAGTGTCGAGGCCGACACCTCCGGCCGCGAGCGGCTCCTCGCCGAGGCGCAGGCCGAACTCGACCGACAGATCGGGCTGACGCGGGTGAAGGAGCAGATCGAGGCCTACCGTGCCGCGACGCAGATGGCGAAGATCCGCGCGGCGCGCGGGATGAAGGTCGCACAGACGTCCAAGCACATGATCTTCGCCGGCCCGCCCGGCACAGGCAAGACGACGATCGCCCGCGTCGTCGCCAATATCCTGGCGGGCCTCGGCGTCATCACCGAACCGAAGCTCGTCGAGTCCTCCCGCAAGGACTTCGTCGCCGAGTACGAGGGGCAGTCGGCGGTCAAGACCAGCCGCACGATCGACCGCGCCCTCGGCGGTGTGCTGTTCATCGACGAGGCCTACACACTGGTGCAGGAACGCGACGGCCGCGCCGACCCGTTCGGCACCGAGGCACTGGACACGCTGCTCGCCCGGATGGAGAACGACAGGGACAGGCTGGTGGTGATCATCGCCGGCTACAGCGCCGACATCGACCGCCTGCTGGAATCGAACGACGGCCTGCGGTCGAGGTTCGCCACCCGCATCGAGTTCGACTCCTACACCCCCGGTGAAATCGTCGAGATCGCCGAAGTGATTGCCCGTGCCAATGACTCGTCGCTGGACGAGCAGGCCGCCAAGCAGGTGCTCGAGGCCGCCACCCTGTTGAGCAGCCGCACGCTCAACGGCAAACCCGCGCTCGACATCGCAGGCAACGGCCGCTATGCCCGCCAACTGGTCGAGGCGGGCGAACAGAACCGTGACATGCGGCTGGCCCGTTCGCTCGACATCGACAGCCTTGGCGACGAACAGCTCAGCGAGATCAACGGTGAGGACATGGCCGCCGCGATCGGCGCGGTCCACGCACGTCTGAGCATCGGTGATTAGCCATGGGATTCCGGCTCACCACCAAGGTGCAGGTCAGCGGTTGGCGCTTCCTGCTTCGACGCGTCGAGCACGCGATCGTGCGCCGCGACACCCGGATGTTCGACGACCCGCTGCAGTTCTACAGCCGCGCCGTCTCCGCGGGCGTGATCATCGCGGTGGCGGTATGCCTGGGTGCCGCGCTGCTGGCGTACTTCAAGCCGCTCGGAAAGCGCGGCGATGACACGCTTCTCGTCGATCGCAACACCAATCAGCTCTATGTGGTACTGCCCGGCAGCGGTCAGCTGCGGCCGGTGTACAACCTGACCTCGGCGCGGCTCGTGCTCGGTAACGCCGGGACACCGGTGGCGGTCAAGTCCGACGAGTTGAACCGCATGCCGAAGGGTCAGTCGATCGGAATCCCCGGGGCGCCTTACGCGACGCCGGTCGGCGGCGCGAACACGATGTGGACGCTGTGTGACACCGTCACCAAGCCCGAAAGCGTGGCGCCGAACCTGGAATCGTCGATCATCGTCCGGCCCCTGGTCACTGACGCCTCGGTCGCGCCGATGCGCCCGGATCAGGGCATGTTGGTCGCCTACGAGAACGACATCTGGCTGGTGACCGAAAGCGGCAGGCACGACATCGATCTCGCCGATCGCGCGGTCACCTCGGCGGTCGGAGTCCCGGTGACAGCGCGGGCGACGCCGATTTCGCAGGGGTTGTTCAACGCGCTTCCCAACGCGGGCCCCTGGCGTCTTCCCGACATCCCGGCCTTGGGGGCTCCCAATTCGGTTGGGCTGCCGCCCAATCTCGTAATCGGCTCGGTGTTCAAGGCGCTGACCGAGGACGGCGAACAGCATTTCGTGGTGCTGCCCGACGGTGTCGCGAGGATCAACGACACCACCGCCGCCGCGCTGCGCGCGACCAACTCGTTCGGTCTGGTCACGCCGCCGTCGGTGGAGGCGAGCGTCGTCGCCCGGATCCCCGAACATGTCTTCGCCTCACCGCTGCCCGACAAACCGTTGGAGATCCTGCCGCGCGAGGACACCCCGACATTGTGCTGGGCGTGGCAGCGCGAGCCGGGGGATCAGGCGCCGAAGACGACGGTGATCGCGGGGCGGCACCTGCCGATCGCACCGTCGGCAATGGGCACCGGCATCGAGCAGATCGGGGGTGAGGCAACGGTTTACATCGACGGCGGACAGTACATCCAGTTGCAGTCGCCCGATCCGCGGTACGGCGAGAGCCTCTACTACATCGATCCGCAGGGCGTCCGGTACGGGCTGCCCAACGCCGACACCGGCAAGACACTCGGGCTCACCGGTCCGACGACCGCGCCGTGGCAGGTGGTCGGACTTCTGATGGACGGCCCGGTGCTGTCGAAAGAGGCGGCGCTCATCGAACACGACACCCTGCCACCGGATCCCAACCCGCGCAGGGTCGGTGGGGACTCTGCCGCCGAGTCGGCCGCAGCGCAGTCCGGAGGCGGCCGATGACGACCAAGAAGTTCACCCCGATCATCAAGCGCGGGCCAAGGCTGACGCCCGGTGAGATCAACGTCGCACCGCCGGAAGACCTGGGAGTCGAGATCCCGCCGTCGGGCATCCAGAAGGCGCTGCCGTGGGTGATGGGCGGCGGCATGCTCGGGATGATCGCGATCATGATCTTCACCGGTATCCGGCAACTGTCGCCGTACATGCTGATGATGCCGTTGATGATGATCATGGCGACCGTCGGATTCATGGCGGGAGGCGGCCCCGGCGGCAAGCGTGTCCCCGAGATCAACGCCGACCGTAAGGAATATCTCCGATACCTGGCCGGGCTCCGCACCCGCGTCACATCGTCGGCGGCCGCTCAGGTGACGTTCTTCAACTACCACGCGCCACACCCGCAGGACCTGCTGTCGATCATCGGCACCAACCGCCAGTGGTCCCGGCAGACCAACGCCGACTTCTACGCCGCGACCCGGATCGGGCTGGGTACCGAACCCGCGGTCGACCGGCTGTTGAAGCCGGCGGTCGGCGGTGAGCTGGCCGGTCCGCAGGGTGCACCGCAACCGCACCTGGAACCGGTGAGCCACATGTGGGTGACGAAGTTCCTGCGCACGCACGGGCTCATCCACGACTGCCCGAAACTACTGCAGCTGCGTACCTTTCCGACCATCGCGATCGGCGGTGACCCGGACGGCGCGGCGGGGCTGCTCACCGCCATGATCTGTCACCTCGCGGTGTTCCACCCGCCGGACCTGCTGCAGATGCGGGTGCTCATCGACAACCCCGAGGACCCGAACTGGGCCTGGCTCAAATGGTTACCGCATGTGCAGCATCAGACCGACACGGACGCGGCAGGGCCCACCCGCATGATCTTCACCCGCCCCGACGGCCTGAGCGACCTGACTGCGCGCGGCCCCCACACCGCGGACGCGGCGCCCAGCGGACCGTACGTCGTCGTCTTCGACCTGACCGGGGGTAAGGCCGGGTTCCCGGTAGACGGCCGGGCCGGCGTCACGGTCATCACGCTCGGCAACCACCGCGGCTCGGCCTACCGGATCCGGGTGGCGGACGACGGCACCGCCGACGATCGGCTGCCCAACCAGACCTTCCGGCTCATCACGTCGACGGTCGACCAGATGGCACCGGGGCAGGCCGCCCGCATCGCGCGCAAGCTGGCGGGTTGGTCGATCACCGGCACGATCATCGACAAGAGCGTGCGGGTGCACAAGAAGGTCGCCACCGAATGGCATCAACTCGTCGGGGCGCAGTCGATCGAGGAGGTGACCCCGGCGCGGTGGCGCATGTTCAGCGACACCGACCGCGACCGGCTGCGTATCCCGTTCGGTCACGAACTCAAGACCGGCGACATCATGCACCTCGACATCAAGGAAGGCGCTGAGTTCGGTGCCGGTCCGCACGGAATGCTCATCGGGACAACGGGTTCGGGTAAGTCGGAGTTTCTCCGCACCCTGATCCTCTCGCTGGCGGCCACCCACCACCCCGACCAGGTCAACCTGCTGCTCACCGACTTCAAGGGTGGCTCGACATTTCTGGGCATGGAGAAGCTGCCCCACACCGCCGCCGTCGTCACCAACATGGAAGAGGAAGCCGAACTGGTCAGCCGCATGGGCGAGGTGCTCAGCGGTGAACTGGACCGCAGGCAGTCCATCCTGCGGCAGGCCGGTATACAGGTCGGCGCGGCGGGCGCGCTGTCCGGCGTCGCCGAATACGAAAAGCATCGCGAACGCGGGGCCGACCTGCCACCGCTGCCAACACTTTTCGTCGTGGTCGACGAGTTCGCCGAACTCCTGCAGAACCACCCGGACTTCATCGCGTTGTTCGACCGGATCTGCCGGGTGGGCCGCTCGTTGCGGGTGCACCTGCTGCTGGCGACGCAGTCGCTGAACACCGGCGGGGTGCGCATCGACAAGCTCGAGCCGAACCTGACCTACCGGATCGCGTTGCGCACCACCAGTTCCGCGGAATCCAAGGCCGTGATCGGAACCCCTGAGGCGCAGTACATCACGAACAAGGAAAGCGGTGTCGGCTTCCTTCGCGTCGGTATGGAGGACCCGGTCAAGTTCCACAGCGTCTACACCGGTGTCAACTATGTGCCGAGCGCCGCGCGGCAGGACAACGGGGAAGCACGACCCCAGGCCAACGGTCAGACCCGGCTGCGAATCCGGCCGTTCACCGCGGCGCCGATTCCGGAGACGGCGGCGACGTCATGAGCATCGAACCCGACCAGCGGGTGCTCCGCGAGGTGGTCCTCGACCAGCTGACCACCGGAGAGACCCGCGCCTATCGGATGTGGTTGCCGCCGTTGGCCGATCCGACACCGGTCAACGAACTGATCGCCAACGACCGGCAGCGTCAGCCGCTGCGCTTCGGCCTCGGCATCATGGACGAACCGCGCCGGCACCGCCAGGAGGTGTGGGGCATCGACACGTCGTCGGCAGGCGGCAACATCGCCGTCGGCGGCGCACCACAGACCGGCAAGTCCACCTTCCTGCAGACGTTGATCCTCTCAGCGGCCGCTTCCCACACGCCCCGGCAGGTCCAGTTCTACTGTGTCGACCTCGGCGGCGGCGGCCTGCTGTACCTCGAGGACCTACCGCACGTCGGCGGTGTCGCCACGCGCTCGGAGCCGGACCGGGTCAACCGTGTCGTCGCCGAGATGAAAGGCGTTCTGCGGCAACGTGAGGCGATGTTCAAGCAGTACCGCGTCGGATCGATGGCCGCCTATCGCGAGATGCGCGATGACGCGAACCATCCGCTGGCCGCCGATCCGTTCGGCGACGTGTTCCTGGTCATCGACGGATGGCCGGCATTCGTCGCGGAGTTCGCTGACCTCGAGCCCGTCGTGCAGGATCTCGCCGGCCAGGGTCTGCAGTTCGGTGTGCACACGGTGATCTCGACGCCGCGCTGGACCGAGCTCAAGGCGCGCGTGCGCGACTACCTCGGTACGAAGGTCGAGTTCCGTTTGGGCGACGTCAATGAGACGCAGATCGACCGCATCACCCGCGAGATCCCGGCCAACCGGCCCGGCCGCGCGGTGTCGATGGAGAAGCACCACTTGATGATCGGAGTGCCGCGGCTCGACGGCGTGCACAGCGCCGACAACCTCGTCACCGCGATGTCCGATGCGGTCCAGGTGATCGCGGCGCGGCACACCGACCAGGCACCCAAGGTGCGCGTCCTGCCCGAACGCATCTACCTGCACCACCTGGACCCCAACCCGCCCGGCCCGGACGCCGACTACCGCACCCGGTGGACGGTGCCGCTGGGTCTGCGCGAATCCGACATGGCGGTGGCCTACAACCACATGCACACCACACCGCACATGTTGATCTTCGGCGGGCCCAAGTCGGGCAAGACGCGAATCGCACACGCTGTTGCGCAAGCGATCTGCGCGCGCAACAGCCCCGACCAGGTGCGATTCATGCTGGCGGACTACCGGTCCGGCCTGCTGGACGCGGTTCCGGAGACACATCTTCTGGCAGCGGGTGCCATCAACCGCAACAACGCGAGCCTGGAAGAGGCGATCAAGGCGTTCGCCATCAACCTTCAGAGGCGGCTCCCGCCCGCAGACCTCACCACGGCCCAGCTGCGCGCCCGGTCCTGGTGGAGCGGGCCGGACGTGGTGCTGCTCGTCGACGACTGGCACATGATCGTGGCCGCCAGTGGTGTGGTGCCGCCGATGGCACCGCTGTTTCCGCTGCTGCCCGCGGCCGCCGACATCGGCCTGCACATCATCGTCACCTGTCAGATGAGCCAGGCACACCGCGCCACCATGGACAAGTTCGTGGGCGCCGCATACGGCGCCGGATCTCCGACGCTGTTTCTCTCGGGGGAGAAACAGGAGTTTCCCTCGAGCGAAGTCAGGCTCAAGCGTCGTCCCCCCGGCCAGGGATTTCTGGTCTCACCGGATGGCAAGGAAGTCATCCAGGCGGCGTATGTGGACCCCCCGGAAGAAGTTGTGTAATGAGCACCCCCGGGCCGCGGTTAAGATTGGTCGACACACGCCAGCAAATTTTGTGGCAAGGCCTTAGCAAAGAGGTCGGGGAACGGTTCCTGGCTGGCGGACAGCGGCGTCCGAGCGTGCACAAGTTCATACGCATTGAATTCATGACCCACGAGGAGACGAACAGATGGAACCGTTGATGCACAATCCGGGTGCGGTCGGAGTCGGCGCCCAGGTCGTGGCTAACGGCACCCGTGGCCTCGCCGCGGGCACCACTGCCGGCGCGGCGGTCACCGCAGTGGTTCCGGCCGGTGCCGATGAGGTGTCGGCGCAGGCGGCGGTCGCTTTCGCGGCCGAGGGCGTGGAAACGCTCGCGATGAACACTTTTGCCCAGCAGGAACTGGCCCGGATGGGCGCGGCCGTCATCGAAGGCGCCGGGATCTACACCGCCGTGGACGGCGCGAACGCCACGACGTTCTGAGCGCGGACCACCGCACACCCTCACTCGACGAACCAGGGAAGACCTAGACGATGTTCTGGCACGCCATGCCGCCAGAATTCAATACCGCCCGGCTGATGGCCGGCGCGGGCGCGGCGCCGATGCTGCAGGCCGCCGCGGGCTGGGAGGCGTTGGCGATCTCGCTGGAAACACAGGCAGACGAATTGGCCGCGAGCCTGGCGTCGCTGACGGCGGTGTGGAGTGGTACGGCCAGCGAGCGGGTCGTGGCCGCGACGATGCCGATGGTGGCGTGGCTGCGGACCGTGTCCGCGCAGGCCCAAAAGCGGGCGTTTCAGGCCACCGCGCAGGCGAACTCCTACAGCCTGGCGATGGCCACCACGCCGCCGCTGCCGGAGATCGAGCAGAACCACATCACCCACGCGGTGCTCGAAGCCACCAACTTCCTGGGCGTCAACACGGTGCCGATCGGGATCAACGAGTTCGACTACTTCGTCCGCATGTGGAACCAAGCGGCCGGGGCGATGGACGTCTACCAGGCCGAGACCGCCGTGAACCTCCTGTTCGAACCGATCATGCCCCCCAAGCCGATCGTGATGCCCGGTGTGGCCGCCGGCGCGACGGCGGTCGCGGCTGGGTACGCCGCGGCGTCGGCGCCGATGACGGCCATGCGCAACGCCGTGATCGCGCAGGTGAGCGCTCAGGCCTCGATGGAGTCGGCGGTGCTGCAGGGTGGACGCGCGACCGCCCAGATCGGCATGTCGGCCCAGCAGGCCGAGGGTCAGGTGCAGAAAGCCGAGAACCTCGCCCAGCGGGCGGCGAGCCCGAACCAGATGACCCAGCAGGGCATGCAGATGGGCATGCAGATGGCGTCGCAGTTGGGGTCGTCGCTGGCGCAGGTGCCGCAGCAGGGCATGCAGATGGTGATGCAGCCGGTGCAGCAGATGACCCAGCCGTTGCAACAGGTCACCTCGTTGTTCACCCAGCTCGGAAGCAGCTTGGGCAGCGAGAAGATGCAGGTGGGCCTGGTCGGGGCCAGCCCGCTGTCGAATCACCCGCTGGCAGGTGGCTCGGGGGCGACGTCCGGCGCGGGGCTCGTGCGAGCCGCGTCGTTGCCCGGTGCGGGCGGGACGATGGCCCGCACCCCGTTGATGGCCGACCTGATCGGTCAGCCCGCCGCGATGTCCGGCGGGCCGGGCGCGGCAGCCGGCGCAGGCGGTGCCGGGCTGGCACCGGTCGGCGCGGGAGGCGGTGCCGGACCGATGGGCCAGATGGGCCAGCGAGCGACCAGCGGGGGAAGCAAGCACGGATTGACGGCGCCGCGGGTCCTACCCCAGGACCTCGGCGAAGACGAGGACGACGACTGGTGATCGTCCACCACGACTTCCCGGTCACCCGACCGGAAAGACTCGCCAGCGATGGTGAGGACAGAGGAAGAGAGAAAGAGTATCCAGCATGGCAATGAATACCGATGTTGCTGTCCTCGCCAAGGAGGCAGCGAACTTCGAACGGATCGGTGGAGAGCTGCAGGCCGTCATCGGACAGGTGGAGTCCACGGCAGGCGCCCTGTCCGCGCAGCTGATCGGCGAGGCCGGCTCGGCCGCACAAGCCGCCCTGATGCGCTTCCACGAAGCCGCCGTTCGTCAGGTCCAGGCGCTCAACGACATCTCGGCCAACATCCACTCCGCCGGCGCGCAGTACGCCGCGACGGATAGCGACCAGTCCGCGGCGCTGTCGACCGCGATGCAGTTCTGAACCCAACCCGACGAACGGAGAACACACCATGAGCGAAAAGGTTTACAACTACGCGGCGATCGACGGGTCGTCGGCCGAGATCAACACCGCCGTCGGCCGGACCGAGGGTCTGCTCGAGGAGGGCAAGGCCTCTCTCACCGCTCTCGCCGGAGTCTGGGGCGGCACCAGCTCGGAGGCCTACCAGGCCGTGCAGATGCGCTGGGACACCGCTTCGGCCGAGCTCAACGCCGCCCTCCGGCAACTCGCCGCCACTATCCAGGAGGCGGGCGGAAGCGGGGGGACCATGTTCCAGGCCGACAAGATGATCGAAAGCTCGTTCGGCGGATAGGAACTGCACGCGGGTGGGCAGGTTTCATCCTTCCGGGGGGTCTTGCCCACCGCGTGTGTCCTCGCTTAGCGACTACATAGAGAGGTTCTCATGTCGGCAGACTATGACCGGCTTTTCCACTCCGCGGGAGACGCTGTCCAAACAGCCGACGACGACGCAGTGGATCGCGACACCACCAGTGCGGCCACGCGCCCGCCCGCACCCGTGCCCAGTGGCCACGTCCCTGTCGAGATGACGGGGCCGACGGTGTCGGTCGGACAGACCAAACAGGCGCCGCCGCCGCAGCAGAACGAGATCACCACGCAGATGCCGGCCGCGCGGTCGACACCACCGCCGCCGCAACCGAATTCGATGATGCGCGTGCCGATGAGCGGCGCACCGGCCGGCGCACGGTTCGAGCAGCCACGCTCGGCGCCCGCACCGGCGCCGCGGCCTGCGCCCGCACCCGCGCCGAGCCAGCACTTCGCCGAATCGGAGAAGAACGGCGCCCTCGCCAGTGCCCCGCCCGCGCAGACGTCGGCGGCCACCATCGGCAATCACCGCGCGATCGACGCGCTGTCGCATGTCGGGGTGAAGTCGGCGGTGAAGATGCCCTCGCAGCGGGGCTGGCGCCACGTGCTCTACATGCTGACGCGGATCAACCTGGGCTTGTCACCCGACGAGCTCTACGAGATGGAACTGCACACCCGGATTCGCCGGAACGCCAGGGACTCCTACCAGATCGGTGTGTTCGGGCTCAAGGGCGGTGTCGGCAAGACCGCCGTGACCGTCGCGCTCGGTTCGGCGATGAGCAAGGTGCGCGGCGACCGAATCCTGGCCGTCGACGCGGATCCCGACGGCGGCAACCTCGCCGACCGGGCCGGCCGCCAGTCCGCGGCCACCATCGCCGATCTGCTCGCCGACAAAGAACTGCAGCGCTACAACGACATCCGCGCCTACACGAGCATGAACGGCGCGAACCTCGAGGTACTTTCGAGCGAGGAGTACAGCGGAGCCCGGCGCGAGTTCAACGACGAGGACTGGAAGGGCGTGACGAACATCGTGTCGCGCTACTACAACCTCGTGCTCGCCGACTGCGGAGCCGGACTGTTCCAGCCCGCCGCCCGCGGTGTGCTGTCGACCGTCTCGGGCCTGGTCATCGTGGCGAGCGCGTCGATCGACGGTGCCCGGCAGGCCGCGATGACCATGGACTGGTTGCGGCAGAACGGATATCAGGATCTGCTCAGCCGCTCGTGCGTGGTGATCAACCACATCGTGTCCGGCAAGCCGAACATCGACGTCGAAGATCTCGTCGCGCAGTTCGAGCGCCACGTACCGCCGGGGCGGGTCATCGTGCTGCCGTACGACAAGCACATCGCAGCGGGCACCGAGATCCAGCTGGATCTGCTGGGCAAGACGTTCCGGCGCCGGATCGTCGAGCTGGCCGCCGCCCTGTCCGACGACTTCGACAGGCTCGAACGCCGGTGACCTCAACCGCCGCAGCGACATCCGCCTCGAGCGTCACGCCCGGGCGGCCGTCGACCACCCGGGTCACCATCCTCACCGGACGGCGCATGACCGATCTGGTCTTGCCTGCGGCGGCGCCGATCGAAACCTACATCGACGAGACCGTCTCGGTGTTGGCCGAGCTTCTCGAGGACACACCCAAGGATGTATTGGCGGGGTTCGACTTCAAGGCACAGGGCGTGTGGGCGTTCGCCAGGCCGGGTGCGCCGCCGCTGAGGTTCAGCGAGTCGCTTGACGAGGCGGGGGTCGTCGACGGATCGCTGCTGACGTTGGTCTCGGTCAGCCGCACCGAGCGCTATCGACCGCTCGTCGAGGATGTCATCGACGCGATCGCCGTACTGGACGAGTCGCCGGAGTTCGACCGCTCGGCTCTGAACCGCTTTGTCGGAGTGGCCATTCCGCTGGTATCGGTGGTCGTCACGGCGATGGCGATGCTGGCGTGGTCGCGCGCCGGGCACGACTGGTGGTGGGCGGTCGCTCTCGGAGTGCTGGGGTTGGGTCTGCTCGGCGGTAGCGCGGTGGCCAACAACCGCTACCGGAACGTCGACCTGGCCGAGAGCCTGTTGACGGCGGCGCTGCCGACGCTCGCGGGTGCGGTGGCCCTGGCGGTCCCCCTTCCCCGGGGCGTCGACTCGCTGGGCGCACCGCAGATCGCGGGTGCCTCCGCGGTGGTGTTGTTGTTGACGTTGGCCACACGCGGCGGGCCCCGCCGCAGAGCGGAGCTGGCGTCGTTCCTGGCGATCGCGTCGATCGCGGCGACGGCTGCGGCGGTGGCCTTCGGCTACGGATGGCAGCACTGGGTGCCCACGGGAGCGATTGCGTTCGGTCTGATCGTGGTCACCAATGCCGCCAAACTGACCGTCGCGGTCGCCCGCATCGCGTTGCCGCCGATCCCGGCCCCGGGGGAGACGGTGTCGAACGACGAACTGCTCGATCCCGTCGCGACATCGCACAGCGAGGAGGAGTCGCCGACCTGGCAGGCGATCATCGCCTCTGTTCCGGAGTCGGCGACGCGCCTGCACGAGCGCAGTCAGTTGGCCAGGCGGCTGTTGATCGGATTCGTCACGGCGGGCGCCCTCGTGCTGTCGGTCGGCGCGATCGCGGTCCTGACGCAGGGCCACTTCTTCGTGCACAGCATGAGCGTCGCGGGCCTGACCGCGGTGATCTGTGGATTCCGGTCCCGGTTGTATGCCGAAAGATGGTGTGCCTGGGCGCTGTTGACGGCTACCGTTGCCATCCCGACGGGCGTGATGGTTCGGCTGTGCCTGTGGTATCCGGACAGGGCCGGGTTGGTCCTGGCGATCTACGCGCTCGCGGGCATCGTCGCATTGACCGCCGTCGGTGCCACGGCGAGCGTGCGCCGGATCTCACCGGTGACGAAGCGGATCCTCGAACTGCTCGACGGCGCCGCGATCGCCGCGGTGATCCCGATGCTGCTGTGGATCGCCGGCGTCTACGACCTGCTGCGCAACTTGCGGTTCTAGCTCCACTGCGTCGCGGGGCGGTCCCGACGCTCACCGTCGACGGTGACGTCGACGCGCTCGTCGAAGAAGCAGATGTGGTCGCGGACGCGTTCGCCGTCGGGCAGGGGATCGCGGTAAGTCCACGCGACGTCGCGGGGCCCGTCGGGCACCGAGAAGTACGACGCCCGCCCCTTGTACGCGCAGTAGGAGATGGTGTCGCTGTCGACGAGGTCGGCGACGACGTCCTCGCGCGGCAGGTAGTACCGCACCGGCAGATGCGTCTCGAACAGCAGCAGCGGGCGCTTCGATTCCGCGAGCAGGTGGCCATCGGATTCGATGCGGACGTGGCGGCTGCTCGTCAGGATGTCGATGCGGTGATACGGGTCGTGCGGATGGCTGACGATCGGCTCGTCTTCTTCGTGCCATTCGAACGCGCCGAAGTTCAGGACCGCGTAGGCGGCGAGGTCGGGGTCCTCGGGTTGGAAGGCCGCTGCGGGTGCCGTCTCCTCGCCGGCGATGACGTCGAACTCGGCACCGGGACACGAATGGGCGCCGAACGGGACCGTGGGATCGAGCACCGCGCGGTCGACGCCGGGGCGATCCGCGTCGTCGTCGCCGGATTCGGCGCCCGCGGGCACCAGCTGCCCGGCGAGGTCGGCGACCGGAACCGCGTATGTCGGCAGGATCCGGCGTGGTTCCCACACCAGCACGGCGTCGCAGGTGTCGACGAGCGGTGCACCGGCAAGGGCCACGCGAATCCGCTTCGGCGTCGGTTCGTACCGCAGGGCGTCGAGGCTTCCGCGCAGCAGGTCGGCCATCCGAACGGCCATCGGGCACCCCTTGTCCGCTTATCCGCGAGTCATTTGCGAGGCGGGCGCAACACGTTCATCGCCAACCGCATTATCGGCGCGGGCACCCGGTCCTTGGCCGAAAGCGCGGCATCGGCGGCCCGACCGCGTAGCGGCGTACCGCGCCCGAACATGCGGTTGAACGGCCCGCCGCTCGGTTCGAGGTCGAAGTGCAGTGGGGGCTTCCCGTCGGCCGCGCCGAGCGCATTGGCGATGACGACCCTCTGAATCTCACTGGTCCCCTCGAAGATGGTGTACAGCTTGGCATCCCGGTACCACTTCTCGACGGGATGGTCCGTGATGTAGCCCCAGCCGCCCATCGTTTGGATGGCGCGTTCGGTGGCGCGGACCGCGACCTCGCTGGCCGCGAGCTTGGACATCGAGCCCTCGCCGCGTTCGAACGGGACACCGCTGGCGGCCATCCACGACGCGCGCCAGGTGAGCAGGCGGGCGCCGTCGAGGGTGGTCGCCAGTTCGGCGAGGGGGAACGCGATGCCTTGATTGTCGATGATGGGGGCGCCGAACGCCTCTCGCCGATTGGCGTACTCCGTGGCGTATTCGAGTGCGGCCCGGGCGATTCCGAGGGCCTGGGCGGCGACCATCGGCCGCGTCTGTTCGAAGGTGCCGAGCGTCGCCGAGCCGGAGTGCTTGGCGCCTTCGACGGCTTCGCGGGCCTTGGCCAGCTTGTAGTCGAGTTTCTCTTGGCCGCCGAGCAGGTTGTCGGCGGGGACGCGCACGCCGTCGAACTTCAGCTCGGCGGTGTGCGAGGCGCGGCAGCCGAGCTTGTCGAGCTTGCGGACCATCTCCAGACCCGGGGTGCCGCCGGGGACGATGAAGAGCGCCTGGCCCTTGTGTCCGAGTTCTTGGTCGACGACGGCGTTGACCACGTGCACGTTGGCGATACCGCCGTTGCCGATCCACATCTTGTGGCCGTCGATGATCCAGTCGTTGCCGTCGCGCCGGGCCGTGGTGCGCAGGTTGCGGACGTCGCTGCCGCCCTCGGGTTCGGAGATCGCCAGCGCCGCCAGCTTGAGATCGCCTGGGGTGCCGAAGCATTCGGGTGCCCACTGAAGCATCTGTTCGGGCGACGCGGCCTGGCCGATGGCCGACAGCGCGAGCGCGGGCATGACCACGGCCAGGCCGATGCCGGCGCATCCCCAGAAGAGCTCCTCCATGAACATCGGCAGGGAAAGCCCGGTCGGGTCGCCGATGAGGTCGCGGTAGAACAGGGGACTGTAGAAGCCCCGCGTGGCGGCTTCCTCGAGGACCGGCCAGGGGAACTCCTGGCGTTGGTCGTACTCGAGGGCCACTGGACGGACGCATTGCTCGGCGAATTCGTGGGTCCGTCGCGCCAGGTCGTGCTGCGCCTCGGTGGGCGTCAGGTCGAAGGCCACGACAGTGTGTTAGCCACGCCTGCGTATTCCGAAACACTTGTTCGCTGAAATGGACGGCCCCCGGATGCCAGGGGGTGCATCCGGGGGCCTGTCTCGCGGGGTAGCTACTTGACGTCTACATAGATCGTCTTGTTGATCACCCGGGTGTTGCGGTCACCGCCGACACCCAGGCTGTCGGTCTGGGTGTAGGTCTGACCGGGGCGCACCGCCACCACGGACGCCTTGTCCAGCGGGGCGTTCCCGATGCGGTTCACGATCACGTGGTAGCCCTGCGATTCCAGCTCGCTGATGGTCTGCTGCGCACTTCCGGGTCCAGATGGTGCGGCCTGGACCGGTGCGGCCAGTCCGATCAGAGCGGCGGCAAGGGCGCTAGCGGCGACGGTAGCGATACCAAACTTCTTCATTTTGGAGCCTTCTTCTTTTGTTCGTTTCGTATCCGAGCCGTGGCATGTGTCGCGGTTCGTAGCTGCAGCTGATCTTGGAAACCACGTGGTCAGAGGTTTTAATTCCGATGGCAGAAATTGATTGCCGGATGGCAGAAATAGTGCTGCGGCACAGCCGATCGGCCATGTTCGGACGGCCGAAATGGCCCACCGGCGGCGGGCGGTGAGTGGCGGTGCCTGCCGCACGCCCCGTGTGGGAACGGTTCGCGTCCAGCAACCAGGTTCTCGAACGTATGATCGAGCGATGGGCGAGCTGAAAGGTATCGGATACAACGGCCAGCCCGTCCAGCAAGCCTTCCGTCGTGTCGATCCGCCGATCGCCGTGCTCGTCGACCTGGCCGCGGTCTTTCCGCGCGAACCGCATGCCGTCGGCGGCTACAACCCGGCCGGTCTACAGATGCACGCGGTTGTCGAAGGGCGACTGACGTGCTGGGGTTTGTGCGAGCAGGGCTACTGGTGGGGGCTGGTGACCTACGAGATCGCCTACGGCGCGCGCCGGAAACCCGTCACGCATTGGATTCCCGCATGGACGCTCAAGCCCAAGGCGGACTGACCGCGCCCCCACGCTAAGAAGCCGCCTGACCCAGCCGCCGCTGCGCCTCGCCCGGAGAAATACGCAAGCGCCTGGCCACATCCCGCGGAGTCGCGCTCCGGTCGAGAAGCAGGCGACCGAACAGCCGCTGCTCGAGCGCCGCGACGTGATTGTCGAGCTTGTCGAGCTGCTCGATCAGCGCGTAAAGCTCGGTGCGCGTCAACCCGTCGAGCCGGAGACTCGCAAGCTCTCGGTACAGCGACTCCAGCCCGGTGAGCACTGTGATGTCTCAGCACATCGGTGACAGTTCTGCATCAGGACATCGGTGACGGTTGGTGTGTCAGGACTTCGGTGA
>NZ_LZIK01000059.1:0-2141 GCF_001667105.1 Mycobacterium sp. 852002-51152_SCH6134967
CGTCGGTGGCCCAACGAAGCGCCGCCGAAAAGCAACTCGACACCGCGCTGGACCCGCCGCCCCCGCTGGACGACTGTGATGCGGTGTACGCGCCGATCGACGACGACAACGCGGACTCGAAGCTGTCGAAGTTTGACCCGCCGGAGCCGCCGACAAACCCCGTACCGCCGTGTGTGGTCGAGTTGTACCAATCCGGCTGCGGCGCAGCCGTTCCCATCGTCGTTTCGTACTTCTTGGCCCACAGTGCCGCGGCGCCCGCAGCGACCGCGAACGGAACGTAGGCCGAGTAGAGGTCTTTGCGCGCCCCGAAGTCGAAACGCGCCTCGGCCGAATCGGTGGTCAACATGCGGTGGAAACCACCTGCGCGCGACCAGAGATCGCGGCCGGCCTCGGTGCGCCTGGTTCCCACGCCTGCGGCCCACGAACCGATCGACAGCAAGAAGAACGCCGCGAACGGCAACGCCCACATCGTGGTCGGAAAGAGCCAGCGGAAGACGGCGCACAGCATGAGCACGAAAGCGATCGCGTTCGCGGTGCGGAGCCAGAGTTCGTTGCGCCGTTTGACGAGAAGCTTGTTGTCGAAGGCCCAGTTCTGGACGGTCTTGGCCAGATCGGTCTTGGCCTTGTTGAGCTTCTGGCCCGACTTGACCGTCTTTTTCGCTTCGAACTCGCCGCCCGGATGCAAAACCTTCAACACCGACCCGACGGTCACACTGACCGGGTCCACATCAACCCAGGCGCCGTGCTCGGCGATGCCGCGGATCCGCCAATGCTTCTCGCTGACCTGGCGCAGTTCGACCAAGCCCCGCTCGGCGAGGTAGAACAGCGTCGCGGTCAGGGCTTGTTTGGGGACTGCCTCGGTCCGGATGTACTCCATCTGCACCGGGCCGAGGCCCTCCGGTGGCGCGTACTGCAGTGGGAAACCTGGCGACGGTTCGACCGTGGTGCGGTACCACAGCAGACCGGCCACGCCGGCGGCCACGGTCAGCGCCGCCACCCAGAGCGCTCCGGCCAGCGACTGGCCCAGCACGCGGTCCCATTCATAGGTCCAGGGCAGCTCGGTGCGCGGCGGCGTCGGCACGTCCACACCTGCCCGCACCGTCACCGGCGTGCGCGGCGGCAGGTTTCGCGCCGACAGTTCCACCCTGTTCCCCGTGGTCGTCAGGTCCAGGCACTGCCCGCCGACGCCGTATCCGACCGAACACTGCACGCGGGCAACGTCTCCGGGCAGGCCGATCGAGATGTCGGCGCGCTGGATCCGGTTGTTCCAGGCCGGCGCGATCACGTTCCAGAAGAACACCGATTCGGTCGTGGCGGGTTCACCCGACGATGTGGCGAATCTCCGGTCCGCACCGGTGGTTCCGGTATCGAGGACACCGTCGATGGAGTAGCGGATCTCGTATACGTGCTCGCCGTAGCTCAGGTAGCTGTCGGGATCGCCGATCTTGGCGACCCGGAACCGCTCACCGTCTTCCCACAGCAGCTCGTAGGGCGCCGAGTCACCGTCGAGAAGGATGGAATCGATCTCCGGCACCTGGCGCACGTGAGGACTGTTGGGGTTGGTCACATCCCAGTACCGGAAGATGCCGTGCCTGCCACTGGGAAAATCCGCGGTGATGGTCTCGACGGCGTCGAGTCGCCCGTCTTCGTCGACAAGGAGGTCCACGTCGTAGTCCGTGATGACGACGGGGTCGTCGGCGGGTGCGGCCGCTGAACCACCACCGCTGAACACCACCGGCCAGAGCACCGCAAATGCCAGCACCAGCAACGTGATCGACCACGCGAACAGCCGGCGCATGCGGTCCTCCTGTTGCGTGCGACGCCAGGTTTCCGGTTCACCCTAAGTGCAGCGGGCCGATTTCGGCGCGAACTGGCCATCGGGTCATCCGATGTGCAGTGGGTCGATCTGGACGCGAACCGGCTGTTGGTCGTGACGGGCGCTGAGCACGGCGGTGGCCCGGCGCAGCGCCGAGGAGAGGGCCAGTCCAGTGTCGCGGGGCACCCGCAACAGCATCCGGATCACCGTCGTGTCGGAGGCCAGTCCCGGCGGGGGGGGGGGGGCGCCCCCCCCGGCCGCCCCGCCGCCCGGCCTGGTGGGGGGCGGGGGGTCGGGGGGGGGGGGGAAAGGGGGGTCTCACCCT